>CAZOES010000096.1:0-16458 GCA_964578865.1 uncultured Gemmatimonadaceae bacterium
GGGTCGAGTTCGACATCGTCGATGGGGCGAAGGGGCCCGCGGCGGAGAACGTCACCAAGGCGAAGTAAAAGGAGGGGCCAAGGCATGCCTTGGCCCCCCTCTCCAGCCCGACAAACGTCAGGGGTTGCCAGCAGGCAACCCCTGACGTTTTTCACTTATGCCGATAAATCACCCGCCCCCGAGTCAGATCATAGGGCGACAGCACCACCGTGACCCGATCACCCTCGAGCACCCGGATCTTGAACTTGCTCATCTTGCCGGCAGCGTAGGCGAGAATGGAATGTCCGTTCTCCAGCATGACCCGATAATTGCGATCGGGCAGAACCTCGCTCACCACACCTTCCATCTCGATGCCTTCTTCCTTCGCCATTCACGCTCTCCGACAGGGGGGGCCAACCGGCCGACCGGGCCGGGCTAACAGGGGGTGGAATCTTGCCTTGGGACCCGGACTATGCAACCACCGAGTTCAGTAGGCTAGTGGGCAAGTGGGCTGGGACTGGAGCTGTCGACCTAGCCCACCGGCTCACTAGCCTACTAGCCCACTTTTTTCGCGCCAGCGCTCCAGCTCTTCCTCCACCAGGCTCACCAGCTCCCCGATCACTTTGGCGTCGAAGGTGAACTCAACCCCCGCGGCCCGATACAGCTCCGGCAGCGACCGGGTATTCCCCAGTGCCAGCGCCTGGCGATAGCGCTCCACCGCGTCGGTCTGACTGCGGAGACTGTTCCGCCACACCTGCAGGGCGCCCACCTGGGCGATACCGTACTCGATGTAGTAGAACGGATAGAGAAAGATGTGCAGCTGGCGGTACCAGCGGGTGATCCGCTCCCGGTCGAGACCGGACCAATCGATGCCCCGCTCGAACCGGCTTCGAATCTTGAGCCAGGCCTGGTCCCGGGCATCGGCATCGCGCCCCTCGCCCGAGGTGTAAATCCAGCTCTGGAAGGCATCCACCGAGGACACGTGGGAGAGCGTCACCAGCACGTCTTCCAGATGCTCGACTCGGGCCCGGGCGAATTCTTCCGCCTCGAAGAACCCGTCGTGTTTCCGGTCGAGATAGGGGAAGGCCAGCAGTTCCATCGCCATCGAGGCCAGTTCGCACATCTCCAGACCGGGATGGCGCTGCCAGATGAAAGGCGTGTGGTGGGCCTCGAACGCGTGGAAGCTGTGTCCCGCCTCGTGCAGCAGGGTGGAGACGTCGTCCAGTACCCCGACCGCGTTCATGAAGATGAAAGGCCGGCCCCGGTAGTGAAGCGTTTCGCAGTAGCCTCCCGGCGCTTTTCCCTTGCGCACACCCAGGTCCAGCAGCCCGTCGTCCATCATCACCTGGAACTGACGGCCGAAGTTGTGGGAGACCTGACCGAACACTTTGCGGGAAGTGGTGACCAGGTCGCCCACTTCCTTGAACGGCTTGAGCGCTTCCCGCCCTTTGGGATCGGGGCCGACATCCCACGGGCGCAGCTGGTCCACCCTGAGTGCCTTCTGCCGGCGGGCCATCAGCCGCTCGACCGCCGGCGCCACTTTCTCTTCACAGGCGGCGTGGAACCGGCGACAATCGGCCGGGGTGTAGTCGAAACGCCCCTTGGCCTTGAAACAGTAGGCCTCGAAGTCGGCGAAGCCGGCGTTCCGTGCCGTCTTCACCCGGAGATCGAAGAGGGTGTCGAAGATCCCCGCCAGCTCGTCACGCCGCTCGGCATAGGCCGCGCAGTTGAGCCGGAAGGCCCGCTCCCGGATGGCTCGGTCAGGGCTCTGGAGAAAGGGCTGCAGCTCGGGCAGAGTCTTCTCCACCCCGTTCCAGTCGACCGTCAGGCCCCCGGTAATCTTCTGGTAGCGGGCGCTGTGCTCCTCGATCTCCTGGGAAAGCGGAATGTTCTCCTCCCGGAAGATTTCGCTGGCGGTGCGGAATCGGGCGATGGTGACCGCCAGGTCGGGCCGGGTGAATCCCAGCGCTAACAAGCGATTGGCCAGCTGGACTTCCTGCTCTTCCACCCGGGGAATGATCTCGGCCGAAAACCGGAGATGGGCGGCCTCTTTCCCGGGATCGGCGGTGTCGCAGGTGTAAGCGATCATGGCCAGGGCGCCCGCCTCGGTGAGCAGCTCTTCCAGCCGGGACCAGTCAGCCAGCCAGGTCTCCACGTTGTTCAGGTCGAGCGGGCGCTCGACCAGCTCCCGGTAATAGGGGAGCAGGTCATCCCAGGTGGCCCGGCTCAGATCGGCCGGGGTGAGGGCGGTAATCGAAGTCATGGTCACGCGGCCGTACCTCCGCGCGCCGCGTTGCTCCGGTTGGCTCGCCGATGATAGGTGTAGGCTACCGCCAGCGAGACCAGGCCCAGGATGAGCACCGACCCGATGCGATAGAACGCGTCCAGCGTAGAGAGATCGATCAAGAGCACCTTCAGCAGGGCCATACCGGCGACGCCGAATCCAGCGAGCCGGAGCGGCTTGAGCGAACGACGGAACCCGATCACGAAGCAGCCGGCCGCGAACATGATCCACCAGGCGCTGACCGACAGATTGCCGGCCAGCCTGGCCTTCTGCCCCGAGAAATCGAGGTGACCGAAGAAACGGAATAACTCGAAGGTCACACCGAACAGCAGCACCACACCCATCGCCGACCAGAGCAGGGGCCGAAGGTCTGACGATTTTTCGGCCGGCTTTCGGATTAATCCTGCGGCAAACACCAGCAGCGTTTCAATCGCCCACCAGAGAGAGAGGGCCCAGGGACCGGTAAAAGACGCCTCGGAGTCGGGCCGCCGATCTTCCAGGTAGAGCAACCGGATGAATCCTGCCGCGAAGGAGACCAGGGCATACCAGCGCCCGTCGTCCCGCTTGGCCAGGTGATCCAGCGCCGCGTAGAGATGGGCCAGCAGGAAGAGGGCCCAGACCGACTGGAGGCCGTCCCATTCGAGTAACGCCGCCCCACCCAGGGCCGCCACGGCCACAATCGCAAACGGCCGTCTGGGAGCCGTCAGCCCCGCAGCAAGATAGGGCAGTGCCACCAGGGCCGGGGCCAGCCCCTGGTGCCGGGCCAGGTCTCCCTGCAGGACCGTGCTGACCGCGGCTCCAAGCAGGATCGGCGTGAGGTAAAAATAGAGCGTCTCGCCCAGCGAGAAGGCGCCATCGGGCTTGATATCGGGGAAGGTCCCCCCTCGAGAGAGGGCCCGCCACCAGATCGGCGCGGCGAGGATGATGGCGCCGATTACCGTGGCAGCGTGGGAGTCGGAGGCATCGTTGGCAACGGCGAGGACCCCCCAGCCACCGGCGAAGGCCAGGAAGCGGGTCTCCAGCCACCCTTCGCGGAGACCCAGGTACAGGCCCACCGCCCCGCCCAGAACACCATAGAGGTAGATGTTGGCCGGGTAGGCCCGGGAGAGCACTCCACTCGAAGCGATTCCAAAGTACGCCAGCGCCACCACGAAGGTGGCCACCCGCCAGCGTTTGAGGGCACTCACTGTCCCCAGCGACGCGCCCATCGCCCCGAGATAGAGCAGCAGAAGATTGATACTTCCGGAATCGTTGCCGATGACGATCGGCGCGAAGAAGGCACCGATTGCCGCCGTGGACCCCAGCGCCTCGACATCGAGTTCCCAGGCCACCGCGGCCAGTCCCAGCGAAATCGCGGCCAGGCAGGCGATCGCCGGCGTGGGCGGCAGGAACTGGTAGAGCCGCCCCGCGGCCCAGGCGACCAGATACAGGATGGCAAACCCGGCCCCGATCAACGCAGCACCGTAATTCCGCATCCCCCGCTTCTGCAGCCACCAGCCCAGCACCGCAACGGCGGCCCCGGCGAATGCGCCACTGACACAACGGACCGCCGGCGAGACCCAGCCCCGGTCGAAACTCAGTTTGAGGAGATAGCCTGCGGCGAGAACGAGGAAGACCACGCCGACCGCGAGGAGACCGCGGGTGCCGAGCCATTCTTCGTTGAAAAAGGTTCCTCGTTCCTCGTTCCGAGTTCCCCGTTCGCTGAGAGGTGAGGTTATCGGCGGCGGCGGTGCCGGCTTCGGTCGAGACAACGGGGCCCTTGTGACTACCGGGCGATCGGGCTCAACGGGAAGGGGCTCTTCGGGTTTCGCGGGTGTTGAACGAGGAACGAGGAACGAGGAACGCTCCTGCATCAAGTCCCGAACCAGCTTTTCGAGGGTCGCCAGCCTCGCCTCGAGCCGGTCGAGCCGCTCGTCGCTCATACCCTGATCCGCTCGAGCGCCTGATGAAACTCGCCGGCCGACTGGTACCGGTCCTCCGGCTTCTTGGACAAGGCCTTGAGCAGCAGCTGAGCAAAAGCTTCGGGGAGCTGAGGGTTCAACGTACGGGGATTGGGAGGCGGGTCCTGCACCTGACTGAGCAGCAGCGTGGCGAAGGAGGATCCGCTGAAGACCCGCTTCCCGGTGGAGCACTCGAAGAGCACCACCCCGGAGGCGTAGAGATCGCTCCGGCCGTCGACCGCCTGCCCCATCAGCTGTTCCGGCGCCATGTACTCCGGTGTGCCGATGATGCTCCCTTCGGCGGTAAGACCCTGTCCCTGCCCCGGCTGCTGCCGGCCTTCCACCAGCCGGGCAATCCCGAAGTCCATCACCTTGAGGAAGCCCTTGGCATCGACCACCAGATTCTGAGGCTTGATGTCGCGGTGAACCACGCCCTCGCCATGGGCCACTTCCAGGGCCCGGCAAAGCTGGCGACCGACGGTAAGCGTCACGTCCAGCGGCAGGGAGCCCCGGCGCTTGAGCAGTTCGTCGAGACTGGTACCCTCGACAAACTCCATGGTGATGAAATAGGTCCCGTCAGCTTCACCCAGGTCGTGGGTCCGCACCACGTTGGGATGGGAGATCTTGCGGGCCAGCCGGATCTCCTGCTTGAACCGCTCCAGCACCGTGGCGTCGCCCAGCAGTTCCGGCTTCAGGGTCTTGATCGCTACCGGCTCCTTGAGCTGGCGGTCGAAGGCCCGGTACACCACGCCCATGCCGCCGGCTCCGAGCTGGGCCCGGATCTCGTAGCGTCCGGCCAGCACGCTTCCCGGACCGAGCCGGCTCACTGTAGTCGCCGCCGAAGCCGACACCCCCGTCGGGGTAGTCCCGCCTCCGCCCGAGGGTACCTGTACCGTCATCGCGCCGGTACCGCCGAGAAACTCGACCAGCCGCTGTTTTTCTCTCAGCTCTGCCAGCATTCCCTGGAAGGCATCGGCCAGCTCACCGATCTCGTCTTTCGATCGGATGTCGACCTGACCGGAGTAGCGCCCCTCGGCCACCTCCCGTGTCATCGCGAGCAGCCGGCTCAGAGGCCGGGTGATCTGCCGCGCCAGTATGAGGGAAATCACCAGAGCGATGGCCAGGGCACCGAGGAACGCCACCAGGATCGAGCGCTGCAGCGCGTCGAATGGGGCCAGCTCGGTTTCCCGGGCTCGAAGACCGGCGTACTCCCCCACGATCCGGCCTGAGGCGGTGGTCAGCGGGCCGGCCGCGGCGACCCAGGTGAGCCCGCCAGCTTCAACCTTGAGCCGGGCCGGGAGGGAATCGAGTTCTCCTCCGCCGGCCGGGTAGCGCTGCTGCAGGGCCGAATCGAGAGTCCCGGCCGGAAGCGTCGAGGTCGCAACCTGGGGGACGCCGGCAGTGTCAAAGGTGATGAAGACGACTTCGCTGGCGGTCTGCCGCTTGAGCTTCTCCGCAAGGGCACCGTCCACCGCGAGTGCCAGAACCAGCGTGCCGGAGACTGCGTCACCCTGCTTCAGCGGAACGGCAATCGCCTGGAACAGCGAGTCGCCTGCCGGGGTGGCCTCGACCCAGATGCCCTCGGTCGGATGGTCCCCCAGCGCCTCACCCACCAGGGCGCTCTCGCCCAGCGAGTCGCCAAAGGCCTCGGCCGAGCGGGTCGAGGCCTGCAGCACCCCGTCGGGGCCGGTGATCATGGCCCAGGACGCGTGGGCCTGCTGCCGCATTTCTTCGGCATGGGCCAGCAGACTGCTGCGATCACCCGAGCGGAGCGATTGGTCGACGTAGGCGATGTAGGTGGGAACCTGACTGAGCATGGTGCCGGCCTGCTGCAAGGCAGAGCTGCGGCCGCTGAGTGCGTCTTCGATGGAAGACTGAGTGGCTTCCAGACCGCGGTCGATGGCCGCGTCCGCCGCCTGACTGGCCCGGATCCGGATCAGACCGAGCGCGCCACCCAGCGTGGCAATCACCACCAGCAGGATGGCGAGGAAAAACTTGAGGCCGAGGCCGCTCAGCGCCCGGGTACTAATAGCGCCGGCTCCGATCGGCGTAGCTCTTCCCGTCCTTGTCCTTGTGTTGCACGAAGCGATAACCTCGCGCGTCGAGGGTGATGGTCAACGGCGCCGGAGCTACAGTACCGATCCTCACGCTTTGAGTTGCCTCCACCGCCCGCTCATGCCAGACGTGAAGCACATAGTCGCCGGGAGGAACCTGCTCCAGCTTGAATGCGCCGTCGGCCCCTGGTTGGGTGACCAGTCCGCTCTCTCGCACCACCACCAGGGCCCGCATCTGGGCGTGCACGTTACAGTAGACCCGGATGATCCCCGGCTTGGCGAAGGTCACCGTCTTGGCGCCGCCCCGTCCGTAGAGACCCAGATCGAAGGGGTTTTCCGGCGACAGCGAAAAGACGTTGTGATTGAACGGATCGTGGTTGGGGAAGGCCACGGTCGACCCCACCGGGAGCAGCACCAGCCGGGGCACAAACTGCTTGCTTTCGGTGGCCATCTCCACCGTATCGGGCGGTGCCGGGGGCGCGTGGGCCCCCACCAGCCAGACTACCGCCTGATCCACGTCATTGGCCGGCCGGTTGTCCTTATCCAGCAGACTTACCCGCCCACTGACCGTGGTCCCTGTCTGGGCCAGCGCCGAGGGGACGGGGGCCAGAATGAGGGCGAGGACGGGGAGTATCCGCCGCCGGGCCAAACTTCGTATCTTATGCATCGCGCGTAGCTTAGCCCCCGGACCCGAGGGGCGTCAACCGGCCTTCTCCACAGGCGCAACCGCATGCTCCGTTCGACCATCCCCTTGGCCGTCCTGCTCCTTGCCGCACCTGCCCTCCAGGCTCAGGACAAACCGGCGCCCGAGGTCACTTTCTCGGCCACGGTTCTGATGAACGGGTTCTACACTTCCGACAAAACCAACAACGTCGATCTGCCGCAGTACGCAGTCCGGCAGGATGCGTCCGACAGTTTCCCTTCCGAAGGGGTGGGCGCCACCCTGCGGCAGACCAGGGTGCAGGCTCGGGCCTTCGCGGCTGGGGTGTTGGGCGGGGATTTCACGGCCCTGGTTGACGTGGATTTCTTTGGTGGGCAACAGCCATCCAACGGGGGCCGCACCTTCCCCCTGCTGCGAATCCGGCGAGCCTGGGCCCGGATGAACTGGGACCGTTTCAGAGTGATGGCCGGACAGGAAGCCCCGCCGATTGTAGAGCTCAATCCCTCGTCACTCGCCAGCATCGGACTCTCTTCACTATCCAGTTCGGGAAATCTCTGGCTGTGGATTCCCCAGCTGCGGATCACCGGTGACCTGAACGGCGGCGAGAATGCGCGGGTCTATCTGGAGGGAGCAATCCTGGCCCCGACGGGGTACACTGCTCAGGGTCCGTTCGTGACCCAACCCGACCGGGCTGAACAGAGTAAACGTCCGTACTTACAAAGCAGAATCGGGGTCCGCTGGGGACCAAGTGGCGCGCCCGGTGAAATCTCGGTGGGTGGCCACCTCGGTTGGCTCTCGACCACCGGCGATTCACTGCTTGATTCCCGTGCCGCGGCAGTGATGCTGCAGTTGCCGATCGGCAAGACCATCGAGCTTCGCGGTGAGGCATTCGCCGGAAAGGCGATTGCCGGACTGGGTGGCGGCGGAATCGGCCAGAATCTCGGAGTCGGCGGGGTGCCGGTGCGGACCCGGGGTGGCTGGGGCCAGTTGCTGCTCAAGCCGACCACCGAATGGGAGATTGGTGGGGGATTCGGGATCGACGATCCCAAAGATCAGGATCTCGATCCGGCCACCGCGCGACTCAAGAACCAGACCTGGGAAGGCCACATCCACTGGCGGCCCGCCCCGCTGGTGCTGGGCCTCGAGTATCGCCACATCAATACGACCTACAGCGCCGGCAAGGCCACTGCCGGCCACTTGAACCTGGCGTTGGGCGCTGAGTTTTGAGACCAAATGACTGTTTCTGACGTCTATCTGCGCAACGCAGTCAGCGCGCAAACCGTCCACCATGGCCCCGCGGGCTGGCCGACCACTGCCCGTGCGTAGCATTTCCACCCTTACAAGGAGTCTTCTCGTGTCCGTTCTGATCCGTCGGCTGACCTTGGCCGCTGTGGCGACCGTCCTGATGACCACCGTCGCCTCCGCGCAGTCAGGCCGCAAGGAACAGGGTGACAAACTGCTGCTCGGTCCCCACGCCGAGTTCGCCACCAACGACCTCGACTTCGGGATTGGAGCCCAACTCTCCTATCCGATTGCCAATCGGATCGACATCTACCCCACCTTCGACTACTACTTTGCCGGCAAGAACCTGACGGTCTTCTCGATCGACGGTGCGGTACGCTACTGGCCCAAGCTGAACATGAAGAACCCCGGACTCTACGCCGGCGCGGGCCTCAACTGGAGCCATGTGAAGGTGGATCTGCCGGCGCCGTTCGATGACGTTTCCGACTCGGAGATCGGTCTGAGCCTGGTGGGCGGCTGGATGTTCAAGCAGGTGAACTTCCTGCCTCACGCCCAGATCCGGGTAGTGATCGGAGACGCGGACCGGGTGGAGTTTGGCGGGGGTGTGAACTTCAAGCTGTAACGGCGGCTAAGAGCTGAAAAAGCTGAGAGCTAAGGGCTACAACCCCAGGCATTGGGTTCGCCCTTAGCTCTTGGTCTTTGAGCGCTTGGCCATCGGCACCTTAGCTCTTAGCTATCAGCTCTTAGCCATCAGCTCTTAGCCATCAGCCCTTAGCCTTTTTCGCCGCCTCCTCCGCCAACGCCGCATCTGCAGCGACTTGAGGACTTGCTCCCGCCGCGACTGCCGCACCCGCCGCTCCCGCCGGCACCGGCGTCTCGGTGGTATGCATCGAGATCGGCTGCACCTTGAGTGACATCAACCCCACCAGCGCCACGGTGCCCGCCGCGAAGAAGAAGGGCGCCGAATGTCCCACCCGCTGGAATGCTGCAGTTCCCAGGATCGGAGCGACTACCCGGGCCACCCCGGCAAAGGTCTGAGCCACACCCATGGTGGTGCCCAGTTCGTCCTTGGGCGAAGCCCGGGACATCAACGCAGTGGTAGAGGGAAACAGCAGCGCCGTACCGATCGGGACCAGCGGAATGATGAGTGCCAAGGCCCAAAGATTGGGTGCCACGGTATAGGCCAACAATCCGACGACCAGGATCACCGTGCCAGTGCGCATCGTTCGGGTCTCTCCCAGCCGCTCCACGATCGGGCCCAGCAGCACCGAGCGCATCGCGAAAGAGAGAATCCCGACGTAGCTGTAGAAGTAGCCGATGGTATTGACCGTGACGCCATGCTCGGCATCGAGGAACAGGGCCAGCACCGAGGTGAGGGTGGAGAACGCCAGCATGCCCACCGCGTAGATCCAGATCAGCCGGGAGACCGGCCGAGTCGGATGCTCGGCGACTTCAAGGGCCGAGTGAAGCACCGGCTTGCGTTCCTTGATCGGGGCGCCTGGCTTGCGTGATTCGGGGAGCCAGCGCCACGCGAAGCCCACGTTGATCAGGCAGAGACAGGCGGCCACGATACCGGGAGCGGTCGGCCCGAAGTGCTGCTGGCTGAACGACCCCACCGCCGGACCGATGGCCACACCCGCGCTGGTTGCAGCCGAGAGCCATCCCAGCGCCTTGGCCCGGCCTGACGCCTTCACCGTATCGGCCACATAAGCCTGCGCGACGCCGGTTGTGCCGCCGCCGGCTCCCTGCACCAACCGCGACAAGAACAGCAGCCAGAGCGCATCGGCCAGCCCGAAAATCACGTAGGCACAGGCCGAAGCGAACAATCCGATCAACAGTGCCGGCCGGCGGCCGTACCGATCGGAGAAGCGGCCCCAGTAGGGCGAGGCGATCAGCTGCGCCACCGAGAAAGCCGCGGTCAGGAGCCCGATCATCTCGGGCGTGGCCTGCAACCGCAGCGCGTAGTAGGGCAGCAGCGGCAGCACCATCGCGAACCCGATCATGTCGATACAACAGGTCGCGATCAGTACCGAGAGTTGCTTCAGGTCGCCCGGCGCGTCGGTCTTCTTCATCGGGTCAATGTCCGTCGTTCGCTCCCCAGCGCAAAGACCAGTGCGGCCAGCGCCATCAGGAGCACACCATAAGCGGCGGCCACTCCCACATCACCCTGCCGCAGGCTGGACAGGATTTCCAGGGAAAGTGGACGAGTATCGTAGGTATAGAGGATGATCGAGGTGACGAAGTCACCCAGCGCCGTCACGAAAGCCAGAGTTGCCCCGGCGGCGACCGCCGGCCGCAGCAGCGGCAGGGTCACTCGGCGAAGAGTGCGCCAGCGTCCGGCGCCGAGCGAAGCAGAGGCATCGTCCAGGGCGGGATCGAGGCCGCGGAAGCCGGCCAGAATCGCCCGGCTGGCAATCGGGAGATTGCGAATGAGATAGGCCAGCGGGAGAATCCAGATGGTCCCCACCAGGACGATTCGGCCCACCAGCGGCTGATTCACCCCGAACGCGGTGGCCAGCGCCACGGCGAAAACCGTCCCCGGCACCAGCCAGGGAACCCCTAACAAACGTTCGACCAGCCCGGCCCCGATATCCCTCCGCCGCACGGTGACCAGTCCGGCGTAAAGCGCCACCGCCAGCGCTGCTCCGGTCGACAGGGCCGCCATCCAGAGCGAGTTCACCAGGGGGCGGAGCCGTTCGGGGTCACCCGCGAGGGCCAGATAGTTCCCGGTAGTGTAGGCCGGTGGGAGCGTCTCCACCGTCCAGGTCCCCGGCTTCACAAACGAGAGCAGGATCAGGGTGAGATGCGGCAGCAGGAGCAGCAACGCCAGACCCCACCCGCCGACCGTCGCGGCCAGCCGGAGACCGGGACTCTGGATCAATCGGGGTGAGGGCGCCACCCCCTTGCCGCCGGTGGCGGTTGAGGCATCACGGCTGCCGGTCATCCACAAGCCCGCCAGAGCAACCAGACTCAGCACCATGGTCTGCACCATGGCCATTCCGTAGTCACCGTTGAGCCGGGTAAAGACGATCTGGGTGGTCATCACCCGGAATCCGCCGCCGAAAATGTACGGTGCGCTGAACGAGGCCAGCGCGGTCATGAAGGTCAACAGCGCCGCGCCTTTGAGTGACGGGGCCAGCAACGGCAACGTCACCCGTCGGAGAGTGCGCCAGCGATCGGCGCCCAGTGACGCGGCTGCTTCATGGACCGCCGGATCGAGACTGGCCAATCCCGCCCGAGTGAACAGATAGAAGTACACGTACATCGAGTACGCGTGGACTAACAGGATGGCGTAGGCCCCTTCGAGTCTCCAGGGTGGATCCTCGAGGCCCAGCATCGCCTGCACCAAACGGGCGACGAAACCGGTTTCGCCGTACAGGAAGAGAAAAGCGATGACACCGACCAGCGGCGGCAACACCACGGGAAGCGCTACCAGCGCGCCAAGGATCCTCCGGCCGGGGAACTGGAATCGCTCGAAGAGGAAGGCGAGCGGAATGCCCAGCATCCCCGCCAGGATCACGCTCGCCACCGAAGTCCAGAGACTGGCCCAGAGGGCTTTCCACTCCCGGGCTTCCATCACGAAACGGCGCAGGTACTCGGTGGTCCATCCCTGCGGCCCGTGTACACTTTCCAGGGCCACCAGCGCCAGGGGATACGCCACCAGCCAGAGCAGCAGTGCGGCCAGCACCAGCGCGCCCCAGCGTTTTCGGCCGGCGGTCATGCCTTCCCGGTGGGGAAACAGTGGAGCACGAAGTCGCGATCGGCTGGATCGCTGCGGGGCACCAGACTGACCTTATCGCCGGCGGCGGCACTCTCCGGCTGGGCGCTCACTTCAATGACCGCGCCGCCTTCGGAGAGCACCGTGAAATGGGCGGTCGCGCCGGTAAAGCGGCGATCGCTCACCGTTCCCTGGATTCCTGGAGTCCCCGCAGCCGCGATATGGAGCGCCTCGGGACGAAGCATCAGCCGCACTTTTTGCCCCGCCGTGGCATCGTGACAAGTGGAGATGTTCCATTCTGCCGTCTCAACCTTGATGCGCGCCCCCTTGGGGTCCACCGACAGAATCATGGCTTCCAGCCATGAAGACCGGCCGATGAAGCCTCCCACGAACGGATTCGAGGGATTCCGATAAAGCGATTCCGGTGCTCCGATCTGCTGCAACCGGCCTTCCTGCAGCACCGCGACCACGTCGCCCAGATCGAACGCATCCTCTTGTTCGTGAGTGACGATCACGGTGGTAATTCCGATCCGGCGGATCAAGGCCCGCAGTTCGCGACGGGTCCTCTCCCGAAGGGCGGGATCCAGATTGGAGAGCGGCTCGTCCAGCAACAGCACCCGGGGTGCAGGGGCCAAGGCTCGGGCCAGCGCCACCCGCTGCTGCTGTCCGCCCGAGAGACCGCCAACCGTACGCCGTTCGAACCCCGCGAGATCCACCAGCGCCAGCGCCTCCCCCACTCGTCGGGCCCGATCGGCCACCGGAGTGTTCCGGGCCTCGAGACCAAAGGCCACGTTCTCCCCCACGTCGAGATGAGGGAACAGGGCGTAGTGCTGGAATACCATTCCGAAACGTCGATGCTCCGGGCGCAGCCGGGTGACATCTTCGCCCTCGACGCTGATGCGTCCGGCGTCGGGGGTCTCGAACCCGCCCAGCAGCCGCAGCGTGGTGGTCTTGCCGCTGCCGCTGGGGCCCAGCAAGGCCAGGATCTTCCCTCGGTCGAGCGAGAGGGAGAGATCGAAGACGCCGGCGCCTTTGGCGTAGTTGCGGGTCAGCTTCTCGAGGGTGAGATATGTCATTCGCTATGTCGTCCCGACATCGAGCGTAGCGAGATGGAGGGATCTCAAATCCTGTTCGACCTCGAGGTATGCCACTTTTGAGATCCCTCGCCTACCCTGCGCTTCGGCTCGGGACGACATCACTCGGACGATCATCGAGACTTCCCCGTATTTCTTACGTGCTGATCCCAGTACCCCATCCATTTCGCCCCGTCCCGCACCAGCAGATCCCAATCGATCGGTTCCACCTTCATGGTGCGCTCCACTTCTTCCACCCAGAGCGGAACCTGGTCATGGGGCAGGTCGTGACGGGCCGGAAGACGAAAGACCTTCTCAGCCGCGAGCAACTGGGCGTCGATCCCGCCGACATACTCATAGAACATCTTCGCCGCCTCGGGGTGGGGCGCATTCTTCACCAGGGCGATGGCGTCATCGATCACCACGGTTCCGCTGGAGGGAAAGGTGTACCCGAACGGCATTCCCTTGCTTTGCGAAATCAGGATGTCGGGCAGATCCCAGAGCGTCACCAAGCCCTCTCGCCGGGCCAGTTTGGCGTCAAGCAGCGCGGGTGACAGGGCGTAGGTCCGGGTCTGGCCGTCGAGCCGGCGAAGCCACGCCATTCCAGCGGCCGTATCTCCCGTCGTCCTGATGCCTCGCTCGATGATCAAGCCCCAGATCGCCCGCATGGTTCCGCTGGCGACCGGATCGCGGATCAGGACTTTGTCGTGCCACTTCGGATCCAGGACATCTTCCCAATCCCTGGGGGCCAGCGAGTCGGGCACCGCATCGCTGTTGTACGCAATGATCGCCGGCGTGCGATAGGCGGGATAATAGAGATCGTTGGGCCCGATCCCCCCCGAATCCACCCGATCGGCCCAACTCGGTTTGAAGGGCGCCAGCAGCGACTCGGCCACTCCACGCTGAAACAGGGTGGTCGGCCCGCCGAACCAGAGATCGGCCTGGGGGTTCACCCGCTCCAAGCGAAGCCGGTCGAGAACTTCCTGACTGCCGAGATCAAGCCAGCGGACGTCGATGTCGGGGTGGAGCCGCTCGAAGTCTTTCTCGAGCAGCGTGAGATGATCTCTGCCGTGAGGCGAGTAGATCGTCAGAGGTATCCGGCCGTCTCCGCACCCTGATGTCCCTAACAGACACCACAGAGACACAGAGGACACCGAGGTCACAGAGAGCAACCAAGATAAAGTTGGGCTTTCTCTGTGAGCTCTGTGCCTCTGTGGTGAATCTCTACGAACTCTCATGGATGTAGAGATTGCCCCAGCGCAAGCAGATTGGCAAACAAGCGATACGCGCCCGGCACCCCCGCGGGCAGCTCTCGGAAGAAGGCGATGCCGGTGTAGACGTAGGTCCCCTTCCCCACCTTGGAAATCAGGAGACTCCCCTCCAGCGGCGATTCGCCCGGATCATGCATCTCCAGCACGGTCTTCCACTCCGGGGCCCAACTCCGGGCAAAATAGAGTCCCCGCTCCTGAACCCAGCCCTCCCAATCCTCCGGCCCTATCCGATTAGGAGTGAGCACCACGGGATTCCTGGGATCGAGAATGGTGACTTTGGCATTCTCGTCGGTGACCCGGTCGTGCCCTCCCAGCAGCGCCGTGCCGGCAACACCCTGGGTAGAGCCGCGCGACGTCACCGTGGCCGTATTGTTAGCGGTTCCCGGCTGTCGGCTCCCGACCGTCATCATGAAGGGAGCGAAATTGCCCAGGAAGTAGCCGTATTGCTGGTACTGCACGATTACGGTCCCGCCATTCCGGGCATACTCCAGCAGGCGATCGTTCGCCGCGGGGAGATCGGGATCGGTCTCCCAGGCCCGCGGGCCGATGACGATGACTCCATAGGAGGTGAGCGGCCGGGTCTCCAGATCCTTCCCGGTGATCAGCTGAATCGGGAGGCCTACGCTCTCCAGCGCTTCGGGCACCCGGTCGGCCGCGCCGCGGACATAGCCGATCTTCGCGAGGGTCGGGAAATTGATTGGGGCAACGTGGACCGTCGCTTCTGCCGACCGAGTGTAGCTGCGCGGATGAATGTGGGAATAGTTGACCTCGAAGACGCCGAGGCTGTAGTCCCCCCGGTGGCGCAGGTCGCTGGCAATCGCGCGGATCCGATAGCTGCCAGTCTGCAGCGCGGTTGGGGCGATCGTGAAGCGGAACTCCTGCTGCTCGTCCTCCCGAGTGAGGGTGAACTTCTGGACCGGCACCGCCTTCCAGCCATCGGGGAGCGCCAGCCACACCGTCCCCATGGACGTATCGCGAGCCCCATGCGTGAGAGTGACCGTGAACTGCTGGGGCTCCATTGAACCGGCCCGCCATACTTCATTAGTGGGGCTGAGCCGGACCGAGATCCGGGGCACCACCGTCACCGGCCGACGGATCTCCCCCCGAGCCTGATCATTCGTGCGCCACGCTAACTCGCGACTGACCTCGATGTAATTCCATCCCACCTCATGCCAGCTGGTTGGGCGGAACCGGAGCCAGGCCCCAGCGGGGGGATCGAACGGAGTACCTTGCCGGCCCACCCCGTCGAGCATCCCGCCGATCGGCAGTCCAGCCAGCCGGCGAACGTCGGTCCCCGGCCGCGGCGATTCACTGACGTCACTATAGGGCCATGAGTACAGATCACCGATCCGCGGGCGGCGGAGAAAATACGGCGTGGTGGGCGGTGGAGGCGGACCCAACCCTGAATCGTGAAACAGCAAGCGGGTTACTTCTCCCGGATGCAGGACGACGGTCGTGTCGGTCGGCCCATCAAACCTCAAGTCGTTGACCTCGGGCCGGGCGCCGCTGATCTCGATGGTGTCCTGCCCTGTGTTCCAGACCGAGAGCGTAACGCCTAGACCCTGTCCGGCGACGAATCGGTCGTCGTCCGCCACGGCATCGAACACCAGGCCTTCGGCCCGCTGTATCAGGGTCCGCAAATACCCAAGCTGAGCCTGCAATGGATCGGTTATTCGCCAGCCAATGGGTACTCCACGACTCCGTAAGGCGGTTGCAAGCGCCCGGTGGGCCGCGAGGAGGATCGGGGCCTGAGTGGCGCCCTCTCTTTGACTGCGGCGGGCCGAGTCGGCCAAGCGGAGGTAGTCCTTCATTGCCGAGGCGTAGGTCTGCTCCATTGGGAAATCACGAGCCAACCAGCCTCCAGCCACCAGGCTGGTGTCCACGCCCGCAAAGAGGCCGGCTTTTCCGCCCCCGGTCCGATCTTCCACCAGCTGCATCCGGACCTGCGAAGGACCAATTCCCTGCAACTGCCCCATGTCCTGTGAACGATGCAGGCTTCTCCCCCGCATTGCGATCTGATGGAACGACTGGCCCACGGCGGGATCGATCACACCGCCGTCCAGAGTCTGGGTTGTCGAGGTGCTGTCGAACCGAGTGCTGCGATACAGCTTGAAGGGAGACCAGGCGGGCAGCCCTTCCTCCCGCAGTAACTCCGGAAACCGAGTGGAATCCCCCGCGATCTTGAACGCCTCCTGGGCCGCCCACCCCGCCGCCTGGTGCTGCCCATGTCCATCCC
>CAZOES010000097.1:0-16360 GCA_964578865.1 uncultured Gemmatimonadaceae bacterium
CGGTTGGTATAGACACAGATCTCGGCAGCGATCCCCAGTGAGCGCTCTACGATGTCCCGGGCAGTCAGACCCGGCAGCGGGGCGAGCGCCCTCGCCGCAGCCAGCGCGTAGTTCCCGCCCGAGCCGACCGCCAGAATCCCGTCATCCGGCTCGATCAGCTCACCGCCGCCGGAGAGCAGATAGGTGTGCTCTACATCGCTCACCACCAGCAGGGCCTCCAGCCGGCGCAGCACCCGGTCGCTGCGCCAGTCCTTGGCCAGCTCGACCGCGGCGCGACCGAGATTCCCGGGATGCCTTTCCAGCTTCTCTTCGAATTTCTCGTAGAGCGTGATGGCATCGGCCACTGAACCGGCGAAACCGGCCAGCACCTTTCCGCCCTTCAGGGCCCGGACTTTGGTGGCGTTGGCCTTGACGATGGTTTCGCCGATGCTGACCTGACCATCACCGCCCAGGGCAACCTTGCCGTCCTTCCGGACGGCAAGGATGGTGGTTCCGTGGTATTGCTCCAAACCCTGCCCCTTTCAAGTGCGGAGGTGCGGCCACGGCATGCCCTGACCCTACCTCTGTAAGCTAAGCCCTGGGATGCGCCTGCTGGTAAACCTTCTTCAGGCGCTCCACGCTGGTGTGGGTGTAAATCTGGGTGGTGCTGAGACTGGCATGCCCCAGCAGCTCCTGCACCGCCCGCAAGTCAGCTCCGGCGTCCAGCAAATGGGTGGCGAAAGTGTGGCGAAGCGAGTGCGTCTTGAGTGAGGCGCCGCCAACCGCATCGAGTGCCCGGTGCACAATCCGCTGCACCGTGCGACCGGTGAGCCGCCTGCCCCGCCGTCCCAGGAATACCGCCCGCTTGTCTCCGCCGGGAAGCCCCGCCACCCGCTCTCGCAACTCGAGATAGTTCCGCAAGGCTCGGCTGGCGCGGGAGCCCAGCGGGACCAGCCGCTCCTTCCTCCCTTTGCCTCGAACCTTCACCTGATCGCTCAGCAGATCGAGGTCCAGCAGATTGAGGCCGGTCAGTTCGGAAAGACGGAGGCCGCTGGAGTAGAACAGCTCGAGGATCGCCAGATCGCGGACCCCCGACTCGTCGTCATCCACCGCGCGAGACTCGGCCGCCTCAAAGAGAGAGTCGGTCCGCTCCCGGTCGAGGTAACCGGGCAGGGTCCGCTCCAGCCTGGGGGCCTTCGCCGCGCGGACCGGTGACTTCTCCAGCCCGTGATGGGCCTGGAGAAACCGGTAAAGTGAACGCACTGCCGAGAGAGCCCGCGACATCGATCGCTTGGAGAGCCCCTTCCGCTGCATCTCGCCGAGATAGCCCCGAATCCCCAGCCGATCGACCTTTCCGAAATCCCAATCTCCGCCACTGTGACGATTGAGAAACTGGCAGAACCCTTCCAGATCCCGTTGATACGCTTTGAGAGTGTGCTCCGAAACCTGGCGCTCTTTCTCGAGGTGCTCGAGGAAGGCGGTTAGCTCTGGACGAAGTGGGCGGTCAGGCGGTCGGGCGGTCAGGCGGTCTGTGGATTTCACAATGTCCTCAGCCACTCGTGGAAGTCTGCCTGAGCGCGCTCAACCAGCAGCTCTTTCTTCACGTCCTTCTTGCTCTGACCACCCGCGACGGAGCGCCCTTGGGAGCCCGAAGGGCGACTCGGCGGGAGGGAGTCCTTCAGGGACCGCTTGACCACCTGACCGAGTGGTTCGACCAAGCCCCAGTTGGCATTCATCGGCTGGAATCGCTTGGGATCGGCATCTCGAAGATAGCGATAGAGCGCCCCGAGCATCGTCGTCGGGGGAGGAACCGCGATCGGCTTCCCGGTCAGGCGCCGAGCCAGGTTGATACCCGCCAGCAGGCCGGTCCCCAGCGATTCGGTGTATCCCTCGACGCCGGTGAGCTGGCCCGCAAAGAAGAGCATGTCGTCGCTCTTGGCCGTCAGGCCTTCACCCAGGCACCCGGGACTATTGATGTAGCTGTTCCGGTGAATGCTGCCGTAACGGAGGAACTCGGCGTCACCCAGACCGGGGATCATGCCGAATACCCGCTTCTGTTCGGGAATTCTCAGACGGGTCTGGAACCCGACCAGGTTCCACATCTGCCCGGCCCGGTCCTCCCGCCGCAGCTGAACTACCGCGTAGGGATCCCGGCCGGTTCGCGGGTCCGGGAGACCGACCGGCTTCATCGGTCCGAAGCGCAGAGTCTCGGGCCCGCGCTTCGCCATCTCCTCGACCGGGAGACAACCTTCGAAGTATGGTACCGCGTCGAATTCATGGGCGGTGAACTGATCCGCCGTGGTGAGCGCCGCGATGAACCCGTCGTACTCCTCCCGATTGAGCGGGGCGTTGAGGTAGTCGTCCCCGCCACCTTTTCCGTAGCGCGACAGAGCATAGAGCCGGGAGTGATCCAGAGTCTCGTGACTCACGATCGGCGCGATGGCATCGTAGAAAGCCAACGCGGTTGACGGGACCCCCGAGCCCAGCCGCTCGACGATGGCGTTGGCCAGATTGGTCGAGGTAAGCGGCCCGGTCGCGACCACCCCGAGTGAAGGGAGCGCGGTCACTTCGCCCCGCTCGACCCGGATCAGCGGATGACTCGTCAGCTTAGCGTGCACCCGGCCGGAAAAAACGTTGCGATCCACCGCCAGGGCCGCCCCGGCCGGAACTCGGGCCTCATCCGCGGCGGGCAGCAACAGACTGCCGAGCGCTCTCAGCTCGGCTTTAAGAATACCGTGTGCGTTGGTGAGTTCGGTCGACTTGAAGGAATTGCTGCAGACCAGTTCAGCCAGTTGTTCGGTCTGATGCGCCGCGGTGCGGACCAGCGGGCGCATCTCCCGGATCACGACTGGAATGCCCCGTTGAGCCAGGGCCCAGGCCGCCTCCGAGCCTGCCAGCCCCCCGCCAACCACGGTTACCGGGTCGCGGGAAGCAGGGCTCACGTCGCGGCGGCCTCCTCGGCGTCCATCACCACGATCTTGTGCTGGCACTTGAGGCAGGTGCGAGTCTCACCTTCGGCCTTGCTGACTTTCTTCTCCATGCCGACCCAGCCACAGCTGGGGCAGGTCTCGGCCACCGGGCGATTCCAGGTCGAGAAGTCGCAGGCCGGATAGCGGGCGCAGCCCCAGAACGACTTGCCCTTCTTGGTGCGGCGTTCGGCCAGATCACCCACGTCGCACTTGGGACACTTCATACCCAACGGAATCGATCGGGTGCCTTTGCACTCCGGATAGCGGGTGCAGGCCAGGAATTCGCCGAACCGGCCGGTCTTGATCACCATTGGTGCGCTGCAGAGCTGGCACTTCTCGTCGGTCGGGCGATCCGGAGTCTTGGCCTTCTTAAGCGACTTCACGTAGTCGCAAGTCTGCTTGTAATTCACGCAGGCGAAATAGGGTCCGAACCGGCCGGTCCGCAACTCCACCTGGGCACCACACTTGGGACATTTCTCCTTGGCCAGCTCCTCGGGATTGAGACCGTGGGCTTCGGCCACGATCGCACCGAGGTTCACCGCCGAAAGGGCCTTGGTGAAGGGCTTGTAGAAGTCGGCCAGGACCTTCTGCCAACCCAGCTCGCCCTCTTCGATCTTGTCCAGCTCCAGCTCCATGCCGGAGGTGAACTCGACATTGAAGATCGAGGGGAAGCTGTCGATCATGATCTTTTCGACCGTCTCACCCAGTTCGGTGGGGGTGAAGCGGCGCTGCTCCAGCTTCACGTATTCCCGGGCCGTCAGAGTGCTGATGATCTGGGCGTAGGTCGAAGGACGGCCGATCCCCAGCCGCTCCAGTTCTTTCACCAGGCTGGCCTCGGAGAACCGGGGCGGCGGCTCGGTGAAATGCTGGCTCGGGGTAATGGACCGGACTTCCACCTGGTCTCCCACCTCGAGCGGTGGAATCGGAGAAAGGTCCTCGACCGACTTCCCTTCCTCGGCTTCGCGGCCTTCGGTGTACACCACGTGATAGCCATCGAAGAGCAGGACCGAGCCGGAGACCCGGAACAGATACTTGCCGAGATCGAAGTCCACGATGGTCATATCGTAGACCGCCGGATTCATCTGCGACGCCACGAACCGCTGCCAGATCAGCTGGTAGAGCCGGAACTGGTCGGGCTCGAGGTACTTCTGCATGTCTTCCGGCCGGCGGCGCACATCGGTCGGCCGAATCGCTTCGTGCGCGTCCTGCACCCGGGCAGCCTTGGAGCTGTACTGGTTAGGCGTCTCCGGGAGATACGACTTGTCGTAGTTGGTCTTGATGAAGGAGCGAACGCTCTCGATCGCCGCGTCCGACACCCGCACTGAGTCGGTACGCATGTAGGTGATCAGACCGGCCGGCGCGTCTTCCCCGATTTCCATGCCTTCATAAAGATCCTGGGCCGCCCGCATGGTCCGCCGGGCGGAGAAGCCCAGCTTCTTGGCGGCCTCCTGCTGCAGCGTGCTGGTGGTGAACGGCGCGCCCGGCCGCTTCTTGCGGTTGCGCTTCTCGACCTTGGTGACCACGAAGGGCAGCTTCTGCACCTCGTTGACCACCTTGGTGGCAGCCGCTTCGTTGGGAAGCTCCGGGTTATGCCCGTCGATCTTCTTGAGTTCGGCGGTGAAGGGCTGACCCTTCTTGGCGCACTCCGCCGCAATACTCCAGTACTCCACCGGCTTGAAGGCGCGAATCTCCCGCTCCCGCTCCACAATCAGCCGAAGCGCGACAGTCTGGACCCGTCCGGCCGAGAGACCGGTCTTGATGCTCTGCCAGAGAATTGGACTGGCCTTGTATCCCACCAGCCGATCCAGAATTCGGCGGGCCTGCTGGGCGTTCACCAGCCGGTCATCGATCCGGCCCGGCTTGGCCATCGCTTCCTTGACCGCGTCCTTGGTGATCTCGTGAAACAGCACCCGGTGAAGCGGCGCATTGGTCTCCAGCTGGTCGGCCACATGCCACGCAATCGCCTCGCCCTCCCGGTCAGGGTCGGTAGCGAGGTAGACCGCACTGGCGCGTCTGGCCGCCTTTTTCAGGTCGGCCAGGGTCTGGGTCTTTCCTTTAATGGTGACGTACTGGGGCTGGAACCCGTTGTCGACGTCAACCCCGAGTTTTCGGGTGGGAAGGTCCCGCACGTGACCGATGGTCGCCTTGACCTCATACCCGCGACCCAAATACCGGCCGATGCTCTTGGCCTTGGTCGGCGACTCGACCACCACCAGCGCGGCACCACTGCCAACATCACTCTCACTCCCGTTGGAGGAAGTCACCCGGGCGGCCCGTTTCTTCCTGGCCGGAGCGGCTACCGCGACCTCTTCTACCACGGCCGCAGCCTTCGCCTTGGGGCGCTTCGCTGCCTTCTTGGGAGCGGGAGCTTTTGCTGGAGTTTTTGCTTTTTTCGTCGTTGCCATGCGCTCGAGTCTACCTACCGTGAGTCATCCCGGGAACAACCCGGAGCGACCACAAAAAAACGCCTTGCGGGGCACATTGGCAAGGCGAAGAAGTATAAATCGCTTTATACCAACAGCTTACGTACTACCACCCAGCATTCTCCCGGGCCAATTGCACCACTTCGTCGGCCAAGGCTGTGACCGATTTTACGTCCGCCTTGAGCTCGCTGTCGGCCTGCGAATAGAAGCTGTCCCGCTCCTTGAGGAGGCTCCGCATCTTCTCCACTGGGTCTTCGCCCATCAGGAGGGGCCTGCCGTAATCGGCCGACCGGTTGGCGGCAGTCACCGCCATAGTCCGAAGATAGATGATGTAGCAAGACCCCCTGACCTCTTCCAAGGCACCCGGCTGAGCGGCCCAGCCGCCGCCAGGGGTAATGATCATCGGCTGGCCCGAGACCGCCTGCTTCATCGCTTCGGCTTCCAGCAGACGAAACTTGGATTCGCCATGCTCCGCGAAGATTCGGGCAACCGGCATCTGCATCTTTCGCACGACCAGTGCGTCGATGTCTACCACCTGCGTGTTGAGCTTCTCGGCCACGATCTTCCCGACGGTAGTTTTCCCGGCTCCGGGCAGCCCAACCAGCACGATGTGGCGCTTCATGAGCCCTCCACCGTCACGGCTCCGGGAGGAGCCAGTTCGGTCCAGCGCTCCCGCAGGCGGGCCAGATAGCCTTCGAAATTCCGTCGGGTCTCGCTCAACGAATCTCCTCCGAACTTCTCCATCCAGGCATCGGCCAGTACCAACGCAGTAAGTGCTTCGGCTATTACGCCCATGGCCGGTACCGCAGTTACATCGGACCGCTCGGCCTGGGCTTTGGCAGGGAGCCCGGTACGTAGATCAATAGTAGGGAGGGGCGACATCAGCGTCGCAATCGGCTTCATCCCAACCCGGATCACCAGCGGCGCCCCGGTGGTCATGCCGCCCTCCAGCCCGCCGGCGTTGTTACTGCGGCGGGTGAATCCACCATGCAGCCCGGGCGCGGGGGCAACCTGACCCGGTGTCGCGGCTGCGTCGATGGGATCGTGCACTTCTGATCCGGGCCGTCGCGATGCTTCGAATCCCATCCCGATCTCTACCGCTTTCACCGCCGGGATCGACATCAGAGCTCCAGCCAATCGGCCATCGAGCTTCCGATCCCAGTGGACGTGGCTGCCCAGTCCGGCCGGAAGCCCGCGAACCACCACTTCGCATTCTCCGCCCAGAGTGTCGCCGTCCTTCTTGGCCTGATCGATCCGGGCGATCATCTGGGCATCGACGCTCGAATCGATCGCCCGAACTTCGGAGCGATCGGCCGCCGGATTCAGCGGCAGCGGCAGGTCGGCGATAGCCGGAGCCCGGATCCCGCCCAGCGAAACCACGTGACTCCCTATGTCGACCCCGAATTCATCGAGCAGCCGGCGGGCCAGCGCACCTGCCGCCACCCGGGCCGCCGTCTCCCTCGCGCTGGCCCGCTCGAGAACGTCACGGGCGTCTTGCCGGTCGTACTTGAGCACTCCGACCAGATCAGCATGACCGGGCCGCGGGCGGTTCAGTTTCCGCCGCCGCTCGTCGCCGGGGGAACCCTCGGCCGCCATCACGTCTTCCCAGTTGGCCCAGTCCCGGTTGTGGATCAGCATGCCCACCGGAGAACCCAGGGTTTCACCGGCGCGAATTCCGGTGACCCACTCGATCCGGTCCTTCTCGATCTTCATGCGGGCACCGCGACCGTAGCCCATCATCCGGCGGCCCAGGTCCCGGTCGACCCATTCGGCGGCAACCGGCAAGCCGGCGGGCAGACCCTCGACGATTACCATCAGGGCCTTACCGTGGGATTCACCTGCGGTGAGGAACCGTAGTGCCATCGTCCTGAAAGGTGCGGGCTGAGAGCTAAGAGCTGAGAGCTATGGGCGATGAGCCAAAGCTAGTCACTTGTGGCTCATAGCTCATAGCTCTCAGCTGTAGTTCCCCAAACACGAAGCCCGACCTGAGGTCGGGCTCGCGGCTCAGCGCGGAGAACCGCCGCTGAGATCAGTCGGAAGAAGCGTCGTCGATGATGCGCGGCGTCACCAGGATGATCAGGTCCTGACGCTGCTCGGTGTTGCTGCTGAATCCGAACAGCTTGCCCACGATCGGCAGGTCGACCAGCATCGGGATACCGGACTTCAGCTTGGTCACGGTGGTGACGGTCAGACCACCGATCACCGCGGTCTCGCCATCGTTCACCAGCAGCTGGTTCTTGGCGTTCTGCTTCCGGATGGTAAAGCCAAGGTCCGCCGCAGAGAGGGTCCGGATGTCGGAGCGCTCGGCCTCGATCTGCATCATGATCTGGCGGTTGTTGGTGACGTGCGGGGTCACCTTGAGCGAGATACCGGTCTCCTTGAACTGCACGGTCGCCTTCGGCGCGGTGGCCTGGCCACCCTGAGAGCTGAAGTCGATGATACGGACCGGGATGTCTTCGCCGACCTTGATGATCGCTTCGCGGTTGTCCACCGTGGTGATGGACGGCTCGGCCTGTACGTCGGCCAGATCCAGCCGCTGCAGCGCCTGCAGGAAGCTGGTGAAGCGATAGCCGCCCAGCGCGGTGGTCCACAACAGGCTTAGTGCCGGCTGGGAGACGATCGCTTCGGCGTTGGCGATGGCAGCAACGCTGTTTCCGCCAATGATGGTCTGGTTCTGGTCGAAGGCTTCACCCGAAGTGTCGGCTCGGGCTACCAGCCGGTTGAAGAACGACTTGCCGCTGCCGAGCCCGTCGCCGCCGAAGTCGTACTGCAGACCGAGGGCTTCGAGGTTGGTCCGGTCGACGAAGATGATCTTCGACTGAATCGACACCTGGGGAGTGCGGACGTCGAGGTTCTTCACGAACTCCTGCACGTCGCCGATCTTGCTGCGGGTCTCGGTGACGATCAGCGAGTTGGTGGTGGTATCCGCCACCACCGCGCCGCGCTTGGAGACGATCGACTTCACGCTGTTGATCAGCTGGCTGGCGCTGGCGTAGTTCACCGGAATCATGCGGGTGGTGGTCGGCTCAGTCGAATCGAGCGCCGCCAGCGTTGCCGGCGAGTCCACCCGGATGATGCCACCGGGAAGTTCAATAGCCTGGAGACCCTGAGTGGCGAGCACCGCCGCGAAGGCCTCGGTCCAGGGCTGATTCTTGATTTCGGCAGTGACATCGCCCTTCACGTCCTTGCCCAGAACGATGGTCCGTCCCGAGAAGGCTGCGAAGCCGGCGACTACATCGCCGATGTTGGCCTTGTCCCAGGTCACCGTGATACGGGCCGCGGGCTGCTGGGCGGTGGCGACTTCGGAAACCGGCTCGGCCGGCATCTGGACTTCGGGAGCGCGACGGGCCGGTGGCGGAGTCATGTCGGCCGGCGAAGCACTCGACCAGGCCAGGAAACTGTTGTCTGAGCCGAACCGGACCCGGATGGTCCCGCCGCTCTTTTCCACCCGATAGTCGCGGGCGTCATCCAGATAGATGGCAACCCGGACCACGTCAGGCCGGAACTGGGAGTACCGGATATCGCGGATCCCGCCCCGATTGACGCCGTCGTAGGTCGCGCCGCTCTTCTGCAGCGTGGCACCCACCACGTCGATGACCAGGCGATCGGGTTCGCGGAGCGAGAAGTCCTTGTATTCGACCGCGCCATTGAACGCGATCACGATTTCCGCATGACCCGGCGTGGGGACGACGCTCACGGCCGTCACCTCGGCGCCGGCGGGCGGATCATCAGCCCGGGCGGGCTGGGCCGCTAGGAGCGCTGCGGCACCCAGGGCAAGCCCGAATGCCAGCGAGGGAACGAACTGGAACTTGCGCGTCATTGGGTCTCCGCCTCCCTCTTGCGAAGCGACAGGGTCTCCTGCCGTTCGAATCCGATGTCCTCTACGGTGAATACCACGTCGGTCTGACGAATCTGGGCCACTTTCAGGCGACCGAGCCGGTCACCCACTCGCATCTTGTAGCGCTTCTGGCTGGTCTTGTCACGCAGAATCGCCACGCTGTTGTTCGCCCGCCGAAGATCGAGATACACCCCGACCAGCAGGAGATCGGAGAACTCCGGTCCCAGCTTGTCTTCGGTGATCAGCGAGGCGAAGGGATCCCGCGCCCCACCGGCATAGGTGAAGGTCTCGCGCACCACTTCAGTCTCCCGCGCCACCTTCAGCGAATCACCCCGTGCGCTGTCGGCCACGGCCCGCCGGGTGGAATCTTCCCGGGCCCGGGCAGCCAGCTGAGCGAGAGAATCCTGCTTGGCCCGCTCTTTCGCAAGGCGGATCGAGTCGGCCCTGATCACCTGCTGTTGCTGGGGAGTCAGCGCCGGCTTGCCGGGAGCCTGAGCCGCAGGCTGCTGCGCCGCCGGCTTGGGCGCTTCCACCGGGGTGGTCGCTGCCTTCTTGGATGTATCCGGCTTGGCCGCCGACGCCAGCTTGGAGCCGGTGTCAGCCTTGGCGCCGCTGTCATGGGTCGCAGTCGCCAGGGCCGGAGCCGCGGCGGCCACGGCCGGCGGTTTGCCGCAGGCGGTGAGGACCTCGGGCTGGATCATTCCGGCCGGCGCCGCCGCCACCTTCTTCTTGCCGGCCGGCGTCTTGGTCAGAATCGCCATCACCGAGTCGGTGCAGGAGGCGAACTTGGCCCGGGCCATGGAGTCGGCTTCCGCGGCGCGGCGGGCGCTGTCACGCCGGGCCCGCACTGCCGCCAGATCGACCTGGGGAGCCTGTTCTTCCTCCTCTTTCTTGCCGCCGCAGGCGGCCAGGCCGAGAAGCAGCCCGATGAGGGCCGTCCGAGCGAGCGCCTTAGGTGCCACTGGACTGTCCCTCCGAGGTCGTGGTCTTCACGAAGGTACGGACCTGGAAGCGCGCTTCGAGCAGGGCGCCGGAACTGTCGCCCAGGGCCTTGGCCCGAGCCGCATCGGCCACTCCGAGAGTCAGGTCCACCGGCACGATGATCCGCTGAAGGCTCGCCACGTCGGAGAGGAATTCTCCCAGCTGGTCGAACCGTCCGATCACCGAGTACTGATACTTGTAGGTCTGGAAGGGTGCGGGTCCCGGCTCCGGCGGCAGCGGCTGGAACTGGGCCACCTGCACCCCACGGATCTTGGCCCGGGTGGAGATCTCGTCCATCAGATTGGCCACCTCGTTGCGATCCGGCACCAGTCGGCGCATCAACTCCAGACTGGACCGATAACCCTCGAGCCGGCGCCGCAGATCTTCCACACTGCCCTGGGCCAGCAGCTTCTTGGCGCTGTCGGTCATCAGGACCAGCGAATCGAGCGTCTTCTGCCGCGCGGTAATGCTGTCCTTGGTCTGAGTCAGACCCCGGAGACCAACCGTATCGAGCCCGGTTCCGGTGTATCCCAGATATCCCACCACAATCGCGATGAGGCCGAGCAGCATCGGAACCTGACGTTCCGGAGGAAAGGCGGCCATGGCTATCTCACCGACTGGCTGAGGGGCACGGTACGGATATAGGCCGAGTCCGCCCGCTGGAAGGCTGCCTGAATCGTGAACTGAGTCACCGGCCGATCCTTCTCCACGATGGTCTTGGCTTCGAGCGGGGTCACATCAGAGACCCAGGGCGAAGCCTCCAGCTGGCGGAGGAAGCGGGTGTACGCCTGCAGATCCATGGTCCGCCCTTCCATCCGGAAGGTGATCGGACGAGCCGCGGTTGCGCTGTCGGCCGAGTCAGCCACCGCCGCCGGCGCGGCCTGGGCCGCCAGCACGGTCAGCCAGGTGTAGGGCGGCAGAGCCTTGGCGACTTCATCCAGCACATGGGGCCAGACGTAGCGATTGCCATCGACTCCGCGGATCGTGGAGATCTGGGCCAGCAGCGAATCCCGGATGGTTTCGGCCCGGCGCTTCTGCTTGAGCAGTCCGTCGAAGCGCTTGTACTCGTCGCGAGCGGCTTCGAGTTTGGGCTCCAGGTCGTTGAGCTTGGCGTTGGCGGCCACAAACGAGACGCCGAGGAAACCGGCGACCGCGAGACAGAGCGCCACCGAGCCGACCAGGAACGGATCCTTGACCCTGGCGAAGAGGCCCTTGGCCCGTTCGCCAACGTCCTTGAATCCACCCGAAGCGGCCTTTCGCTTCTGGCCGGGTCGAAGATTGACTGTGATCATCATGAGTCGCGGTCTCCGGGCTTCGGGCTCAGGCTGCGGTACGGAGAGCCAGACCGATCGGCAGCATCAGCAGCGGCGAGATCTCATCCATGTTCATGGTCGAGAACACGCCCTCGGCGACCTGCAGCCGAGCAAGCGGGTTGGCCAGTTCGACCGGCAGACGGAGCCGATCGCCGAGCACCTTGTTGAGACCCGGAATGCGGCCACCACCTCCGGTGAGCCAGAGGCGGGAAATCCCGCTGGCCGACCGGCTGGCAGACTGGAGGAAGGCCGCGGCGCGCTCGATGCCGACCGCCAGTTCCTCCCCGCGCGTTTCCAGGAACGGATCCAGAATTTCGTTACGCTCGAAGCCCTGCAGCAGCTGATCGGCCTCTTCGGCCGACAAACCGCGCTCCCGCTGAATGTCTTCCCGGAACCGCCGGGTACCCACCGGCAGGTCCCGGGTCAGGACCGGGATACCGTCTTCGAGGATGTTGATGTTGGTCATTTCGTGGCCGATGTTCACCAGCCCGACCACGCCCCGCATTTCGTTGGGGTAGTTGACTTCGAAGGCGTTGTGCAGCGCGAACGCGTCCACATCGATGACCGCCGGAGTCAGGCCCGCCTCGGCGAGGAGGGAAACCTTGTTCTCCACCAGCTCGCGCTTGGCCGCCACCAGCAGCACCGTCATCTGGAGGCCTTCGCCATCGGGATCGAGGATCTGGAAGTCGAGCTCGACGTTTTCCATGTCGAACGGCACATGCTGCTCGGCCTCCCAGCGAATCACCTCGCGGGCATCCGCCTCTTTCATCCGATCCATCTGGATCTTCTTGATGATCACGTCGCGACCGCCGACCGCGATCACCACCTGCTTGGGCTTGAGCCCGGCAGAGGCGAGGAGACCCTTGATGGCATCGGCCACGATGCCGGGGTCCATGATTTCGCCCTCGACGATTGCGTCGTCGACGACACTGGTATAGGCGACCTTGCTAAGGACCGGATCTCCGGCACCATGGGTAATGGCGACGAGTTTGATCAGGCCTGACCCGATGTCCAGGGCCACAGTGGTCTTTTTCCGGCTGAAAAGGCCCATAGAGGCATCCAGCGGTGTTGGATCTTGGAACTGGGAGTGGGAAGGCTACGCTACAAGCCGCCCCGGCTTTTGTCAAGCTACTAAGTTGCTTTAGGTGCGAACGAACAAGCCCTTGCTGAAGCGGAACTTATCTCCCTGCGCATCAGACTATGCTTGAGGTACAATCACCTATCTGCAGGTACCGTGCACACCTCGTACCACACCCGAAGAAAGACTATCGGCCGGAGGCCGGCCGGAGCTGAATTGCGACACTGGAAGGCTTTGCGGAATAATGACTTGCAACATCCAAGCCAGACGATAACTGGTGGAGCGAAATGATTCACTCGCGACGTGGTTACTGAAAAGCAGATAGCGGCCGATCCAGTGGAACGCCCGCCGAAGGTCTACTCTGCGAGGCCTAAACCACAGACCGGGGAACATTTCCCGCCTGATTCGCGAGGAAAATGGCGAACAGCGGCAATTCGGGCGGATCGTGCATGATAATCCTCCCCAGGACCCCCAGGACCCCTCCTCAGGGCCATCTCCACCACCCATTGGCGACGAACATCACCCCAGGCATCATCGCGACATTATCACGGCTACTTCGCAGCACCCACGCGTCCAGCGCCACCCGATGAGCTGAATCCGACAACAGCTCAGGCGGAATGAGCCGAACCACCCGGCTCACCCGATCGCGGGCCAGCTCTGTTCCTCCCATCGATTTGGCCGTCGCGGTGACCCGCACCAAAAAGAGATGGCGACCCAGTCGAGTCAGGCTATCGCTGGTGGCCAGGGAGGGCGAGTTGTACGCGCTGGGCCAGCCCACTGTTTGACCGAGTGGAGCGGTCCCTGCCGTCGAGTCCCATTTTGCCGCGTGACGGGCGACTGCCCCATTGGCCGCTTCGAGGGCCCGCCGTGCTGCCAGGGTCCGAGCTCCGGTCAACATCCTGAGTCGGGCCGTGTTGAGCGCCGCGGTGGATAGGGCAGTCATCAGGAGCATGGCAACCAAGGCCATCGGCAAGGCAATCCCCTTCCGGTTCATGGCAGGTTCCTCGGCCCCAGGAAGAGCTGAGCGGAGTCGAGATAGCCTTGGGGTGTGAGGGAGAGTCGCAACCGTTGGACTTCCTCCGGCTGCGTCGTCTCAACACCCGCTGAGTCCCAATAGCTGAGCCGCAGGCCCGCCGAAGCGAATGGGCCCGCCAGTGGCTGGATCCCTTCGCCGGCGCTGACCGACCGGGCGCCCAGCCACCACTCTCCCCCCGATGAGTAAAGCCTTAGCTGCATCACCTCAAACCCGCGGACCGGCACCAGAGGCGGGAGCCCGGCGAGTACAGCCGAATCGAGAGAAGTCTGGATTCGCAGCGCAGCCCGCCCACCGCAGTCGGACTCCCCCACGGTCGCGATGCCGGCAGCCACCCAACGATCCCGACCGGGCAGCGAATCGTCCGACGCCAGCAACATCAGGCTGTCACGTCCCGGCTGGAGGGTTCGCCACGAGCTCAAATGATCCCGGCGAATTCGCACTTCGGTGCCGCTGACCAGGCAGGTAATCCCACCCATTCGCCAGGCCCGATAGGTCACCGACTCTGGAGCGATTCGAAGAAGGTCCGGGGCGCTGTCGCCCTTCCCCACCTCGATCAGTTCACTGGTAATCCAAGCGGCAGTCTGATCCATCGTCCGTCGGGCGTCATCCCTGGCCTGGAGAGCCGTTGCACTCCTTCTCTGGCCAACCAGCAACCGGGATATGGCTATGCCGAGCAGCGCCGTCACGACGAGAGCCAGGAGCAGGTCGATCAGGGTGATCCCCTGGCGGGACTTCAGCGGCATGCGATGAAGGTCCACACGGTGTCGCTGGCAGCCGCAGCGATCGATGGCAGGGAGAGCCCGAGGTAGATCTCGCGCCCTCCACCGGCAGGCGCGGTAGACCAATCGAGAGTGACCTGTTGAGAGGCGATGCGCCAACCGGACGTGAGGCGATCGCAGCGACCCGCTCCGGCGGTCACCTCGGCTCTGAGCGAGTCCAGGACTGAGCCGGCAGCTCTGGCAGCCACCGCTGCACTTTCGCCGGCCAGCTCGGCCCGCCAAGCCAGGGCCATCGAGCCGGCGGCGCCGAGTGCGCCAATGGCAAACACCACCAGGGCCATCAGGACTTCGACGGTGGAGAATCCGCTTCGTACCGACATCGCCGCTCCTTGGAGAGGAGCCTACGCTATCAGTGACACCGTCGGATTAGAGGCACTGGGAAATGCGGGGCGGGGCAAATCAACGCTGGGGGAAAAAGCAGCGGGGTGGCGGATTACTCCGCCACCCCGCGCCTTACAGCAGGTTCAGCTTACCAGCAGCCCGGGGCGCCTTCCTGAGTCACAGCGGCGTTCGGGGTGGCAGCGGTGCCGACGTACACACCGCAGTTCCGCGGCACGTCACCCGCCACGAGGGCCGGGTTGGTGATGGTCGCGTTCCAGCCGCCGGCGGTCACAGCACCGATGACCGGCGCGGCGTTGCCAGAGCTCTGGGTGAAAGCCACCTGGGTCGCCGTCTGGGTCGCGTTGATGCCAGTGGCGTAGGTGCTGTTATCCGAGAAGAACGCTTCCTGAGCAGTGACCAGGTTGCGCAGGTCGGACTTCATCGACGCAACGATGGCCTTCTTCTTGGTGTTGGCGAACTTCGGAATCGCGATAGCGGCCAAGATGCCGATGATCACGACAACGATCAGAAGCTCGATAAGAGTGAAGCCCTTGCGATTCATACTGCCTCCGTGTCGCGGCCACGGAGGCCGCATAAGTGAATGTGAACTGCCCTAAGGGACTGCCTTGCTACCGGCGCATAGCTAAGGCAACCGCTGTACCAATCTGCCCCTTTACGCGAAGTCATTAAATAACAACAACTTAGAGATTGTAGCGCAAATGCATCGCCCGGAAGGGGGATCGCAAGTCGCAAGGTAAATCTTGCCGATCGTGAGGAATGACACATTTCCAGACGGTGGCTAAGGTGTTGCTGGTGTCTGACTTTCCTCGTAACGGGAGAGCTTTCGGTAGAGGGTGGAGGGGTCGATTCCCAGAACTTCGGCCGCTCTGGTCTTATTCCCGCCCTCAGACTGAAGCACGTACATGATGTAGGCCCGCTCGATCACATCGAGGGTCGGATTGGGATAGGTCCGTTCGGCGACCAGCGGCTCCTTTCGCCGTTTGGTGATCCGCTCGGGGAGGGCGGTCGGCTCGATGACTTCGGCCCGGGTCAGCACCCAGGCATGTTCCAGCGCATTCTCCAACTCCCGGACGTTGCCGGGCCAGTCGTAGACCATCACCGCGTCCAGGGCATCGGCCGAGAGGGCCTTGGGTTCGGCGCTATGTTCGCTGGCCAGCCTTTGCAGGGTCGACTCCACCAGGAGCAGCACATCCTCCCGGCGCTCGCGGAGGGGCGGGAGGTGAATGGTGATGACGTTGAGCCGGTAGAACAGGTCGGACCGGAAGCGGCCCCGCCGGGCTTCTTCCTCGAGATCGCGGTTGGTGGCCGCGATGATTCGTACATCCACCGGGATCGCCTCGGTGGCGCCCACCGGAATCGCTTCCCGCTCCTGCAGTACCCGCAGCAGCTTCACCTGAAGCGAGGGAGCCATCTCGCCGACTTCGTCGAGGAAGAAGGTGCCTCCCCGGGCGGCGGCGAAAAGACCCTGTTTGTCCCGCACTGCGCCGGTGAATGAACCCTTTACGTGGCCGAACAGCTCCGACTCCAGCAGGTGTTCCGGCAGGGCTCCGCAGTTGATCGACAGAAAAGGCCCGTCGGTCCGGTTGGAGAGATTGTGGATGTAGCGGGCGACCACCTCTTTA
>CAZOES010000098.1:0-15160 GCA_964578865.1 uncultured Gemmatimonadaceae bacterium
CACCCATCGCTTCCCTCGCCGGCGGTCTGCCGGATGTGCCTGGTGGAAGTGGAGAAGGCGCCCAAGCTGATGCCGGCCTGTGTGACCACCGTGGCGGAAGGCCAGGTGGTTCACACCGACAGTGATCCGGCCCGGCGAGCCCGCACTTCGGTGCTCGAGTTCCTGCTGATCAATCACCCGCTCGATTGCCCCATCTGCGATCAGGCCGGGGAGTGCGAGCTGCAGGACTATGTGTTTCAGGAAGGCCGGTCGGGCACCCGCTACGGCGAGTACGCCAAGCGCTACAACCCGGTCGAGGACTTTGGTCCCGACGTGTTGTACGTGGCCAACCGCTGCATTCTCTGCACCCGTTGTGTCCGCTTCATGGACGACGTCGCCGGCGCGCCGGTGCTCAACGTCTCCGAGCGGGGCGACCGGGCCTATATCGGCATCGACGAGAGCCAGCTGCTGGATCATCCCTGGGCCGGCAACGTGGTCGATCTCTGTCCGGTCGGATCGCTGATCTCCAAGGACTTCCTGCATAAGGCCCGGGCCTGGGATCTGGATAAGACCGCCTCGGTCTGCACCGGCTGCTCGCAGGGCTGCAATATCACGATCGATACCCGCGACAACACCGTGGTTCGCCTGCGGCCCCGGCCCAATCTCGAGGTCAATCGCCATTTCATGTGCGACACCGGCCGGATGAACTATCGCTGGATGAACCGGGGCGACCGAATCGAGGCGCCGCTGGTTCGCGACGGCGGCCGCCTGGTGGCCAGCGATTGGGACCGGGCCCTCGACCGGCTGGGCGAGTTCGCCCGAAAGGGCGGCAATGCGGTACTGCTCGCCTCCGGCGGAGCTTCGCTCGAGTCGCTCGGCATGGTCCACCGGCTGCTCAGCGGCGCCCGGCTCACCGCCACGGTGCAGGTACCGATGGGCGAGAAGGAAGAGCCGCTGCAGGGAGTAAAGGATCTGGCACTCCGCCGGGAACGGGCTCCCAATGGCGACGGCGCCAGGCTGCTGGGCTATGGCACCGATTGGGCGGCCGGGCTCCGGGCCGCCGCCAATGCCAACCTGGTCGTCCTGCTCGACGTGAACCTGACGGAGGCCGAAGCCGCCTCGATCAGCCCTTCCGCGACCGTGATCGTCCTCGGCACCCTTCAGTCGCAGGAACTCGCCCATGCGGCCCTGGTGCTGCCGATTACCAACGTGGCCGAAGAGAACGGAAGCTTCGTGAATCGGGATCAGCGGGTGCAGCGCTATCAGCAGGCTCGCAGCGGCCCGGGAATGGCCCGCCCCGCGTGGTGGGTCGCCGCGACTGCCGGGAACGGCTCGGCGCCGGCCTCCGCATCGGCTGCGTTCGAGCAGGTCTGCTCCGGGGTCCCGGCGCTGGCCGGGCTCACCTATGGTGACCTGGGTCTGGCGGGCCGGACTCCTCAGACCGCCAGTGCGGGAGGCCGCTAAGCATGACCCCTGAAATGAAGGGCTTCATTCTCCTTACCGTCCTCAAGCTCCTGGTGGTCTTTACCATCACCATGATCGGCGTGGCGCTGCTGACGCTGATGGAACGGAAGGTCTCGGCCTGGATGCAGTATCGCCGGGGACCCAACCGGGTCGGTTTTGCCGGATTACTGCAGCCCGCTGCCGACGGGGTGAAGAACATCATCAAGGAAGAGACGTTCCCCGGGCAGGCCAACCGGATTCTCTTCGTCCTGGCACCGGCGCTGTCGTTCATTCCGGCGCTCACCCTGACGTCGATTATTCCTTGGGCCGCCCCGCTCCCGGTCAACTTTGATTTCACTCTGCCGTTGCTGGGGCAATTCTCCTATCACGGCATGATGGCCATGGCCGTGGCCGACATCCCGGTCGGGATGCTGTTTGTGCTCGCCATCGGATCGACCGGGGTCTATGGGATCGCGCTGGCCGGCTGGTCTTCCAACAACAAGTACTCGCTGCTCGGTGGGCTCCGGGCCAGCGCCCAGATGGTCTCGTATGAAGTGGCCATGGGTCTGGCGGTAGTCCCGGTTGTCATCCTCACCGGCAATATGGCCTTCGGCGAGATCGTCAAAGCCCAGCAGCAGACCGGCTTCGGCTGGTACGTCCTGCCGCTCTTTCTGGCGTTCCACAACTTCCTGGTGGCCGGATTTGCCGAGACGAACCGGGCGCCGTTCGATTTGCCCGAGGCGGAATCGGAGCTGATTGCCGGTTATCACACCGAATACTCGGCGATGAAGTTCTCAATGTTCTACATCGCCGAATACACCAGCATGGTCACCGTCTCGGCCATGGTGACCACCCTGTTCCTGGGCGGTTGGGACATTCCCTTTACCCACTGGGATGAAGCCGGTGGAGGGCTCCAGACCCTGGTCACCGGCCTGGTGATGTTTCTGAAGACGTTCTTCTGGCTGTTCTTCTTCATGTGGATTCGCTGGACCTTGCCCCGGTTCCGTTATGACCAGCTCATGGCGCTGGGCTGGAAGGTGCTGATGCCAATCGGTCTGGCCTACGTCATGCTGATCGCCACCGCGGTCTACTTCAGCGAAAACGTGTTCGGCCTGACCAGTCCGATGGCCAGAATCGGGGTACTGACGCTGATCAACCTGCTTCTGGGGTACATCGTGTTCTTCGTCGTGGACCGCGGAATCCTGATCAGCGGATCGAAAAACCAGCCGGGATCACGCCGGCTCGATCGGGCAGCCTGAGGAGACTATGGCTATCGGCGTCAAGGTAATGAAGCGACCGGAGCGGGACGTGAGTTACGTCCGCGCCACCCTCAAGGGAATGTCGCTCACCTTCAAGAAGATGTTCGAACCCAAGGTGACGATGCAGTATCCCGAGGAGAAGAGCGCGCCTGAGACGGAGCGGGGCGCCTGGACTCTCTCACCCCGGTGGCGCGGCACGCACCGGATGCTCACCGACGAGCAGGGCCGCTCCAAGTGTGTGGCCTGTGGTCTCTGTCCTCAGATCTGCCCGGCCAACTGCATCAAGCTGGTGCCGGGTGAAGACGAAGAGGGCAACCGCTATCCCCTGATTTACGAAATCGACGAATTCCGCTGCGTCTTCTGCGGCTACTGCCAGGAAGTCTGCCCCGAAGAAGCGATCCATGTCGGAGTGCACTACGAGAACTCGGAGTACAGCCGAGACCGGTTCGTGTACGATCTCGAGCGGCTGTCGGCCCAGACCCATCCGGTGTCGACTCTCTGGGATCCCACCGATCCGAAAGGCGAATAAACCGTGACCGAAGGGGTCTTCTGGTTCTTCGCAGCGATCGCAGTGGTCTCGGCGCTGCTCATGGTGGTGATGAAAAACCCGATCGCGTCGGCCTTCTGGCTGATCGGCACCATGCTGAGTCTGGCCGCGATCTACTTCCTGCTGCAGGCCCAGTTTATCGGGGTGATTCAGGTGCTGGTCTACGCCGGGGCCGTAATGGTTCTGTTCCTGTTTGTCATCATGCTGCTGAACCTGGGACATGCCGATAAGGACATCCGCCGGCTGCCCGGACTGTTTGCAGTGGTGCTGATGATCGGAATTCTGGGGAGTCAGATCGGCCCGCTGGCCGGATACAGCCGGGAGCGGCTGGCCCTGGAATACACTCGCTCCACCTCGCTGGCCAATCCCGACATGGTCTTCGACAGCACCCAGGGTGCCTCGATGGCCACCCGCGATCGGGGGGTCCCTGGCGATATCGCCAAGCCGCTGTTCGAGAAGTACCTGGTGCCCTTCGAGCTGACCTCGATGCTGCTGCTGTCGGCCATCATCGGGGCGGTGGTGCTCGCCAAGCGGAGGATTTGATGCTGCTGGGTCCCTCACTCCTGATCTCGGCGATCCTGTTCACCATCGGGGTGGCCGGAGTGCTGCTCCGCCGCAATGCGATCGTGATTTACATGTGCGTAGAGCTGATGCTCAACGCCGTAAATCTCAGCTTCGTGGCGCTCTCCACCGTGCACGGGCTCTCGGGGCAGGTCTTCGTCTTCTTCGTGATGACTGTAGCTGCGGCTGAGGCCGCGGTCGGTCTGGCGATCATCCTGGCCATCTTCCGGCATCATAAGTCGGTCGATCTCCGGAACATCAACCTGCTCAGGGGCTGATGCATCTTCCGCTCGACATTCTCGCGCTGACCCAGCCGGTGCAGGGCGAGCCCGCCTCGTCGGTGCTCACCCTGTCGGTCAGCCTGATCCTGGGGCTCCCGCTGCTCGGCTTCCTGATCAACGGGGCGCTCTCGCTCTGGCGTCCCCAGGCCAAGCTGGCGGTGTCGCTGGTCGGGCCCGGGGTTCTGATCGGCGCCTTCGTCATTGCCGTTCTCCGGTTCCAGGAGCTGTCGGTACTCTGGCAGGGGCGGCCGGAAGGGGCCCAGATCGTCACTCTCTGGTCCTGGCTCCCGGTCGGCAATCTCAAGGTCGATTTCGCCTTCCAGCTGGATCAGCTCTCGATGGTGATGCTGCTGGTCGTCACCGGGGTCGGAAGCCTGATCCATCTCTTCAGTGTCGGCTACATGAAGGAGGATGAGGGGTACGCCCGCTACTTCGCGTATCTCAATCTCTTCGTGATGTTCATGCTGGTGCTGGTGCTGGGTGCCAGTTTCCCGATGATGTTCATCGGATGGGAAGGGGTGGGTCTCTGCTCCTACCTGCTGATCGGCTTCTGGTTCGAGGTCAAGGAAAACGCGGACGCCGGCAAGAAAGCCTTCATCGTCAACCGCATCGGCGACTTCGGGTTCCTGATCGCCATGTTCCTGATCTGGGGGGCGTTCGGCAGTCTCAACTTCGAAGATGTCTTTGCCAATGCCTCCAGGGTGCTTCCGGCCGGCGGGGCGATTGTCACCGCGATTACCCTGTTCCTCTTTCTGGGCTGCACCGGTAAGTCGGCCCAGATCCCGCTCTACACCTGGTTACCCGATGCCATGGCCGGCCCGACTCCGGTCTCGGCCCTGATCCACGCCGCCACCATGGTCACCGCGGGCGTCTATCTGGTGGCTCGGTCCAACCTGCTCTTCGCCCTCGCTCCGGTGAGTCAGACGGTGGTAGCGGGTGTCGGTGCCCTGACCGCGCTCTTCGCGGCGACCATCGGTCTGCGCCAGTACGACATCAAGAAAGTTCTGGCCTATTCAACGGTCTCGCAGCTGGGCTACATGTTCCTCGGGGTCGGCACCGGGGCCATCACTGCCGGCGTCTTCCACCTGGTAACCCACGCGTTCTTCAAGGCTCTGCTGTTCCTCGGTTCGGGCAGCGTGATCTACGCGATGCACCACGCCTATCACGCCACCCACAGCCATGAGGATGCCCAGGACATGCGGAACATGGGTGGGCTCTTCAAGTACATGCCCATCACCGGAACGCTGATGATTCTGGCGACCCTCGCGATTGGCGGGGTCTGGCCCTTCGCCGGGTTCTTCTCTAAGGACGAAATTCTCGCCTTCGCCTTCGGCAGAGGGGAGCATCAACCAATCTTCAAGCTGTTCTGGGCCATGGGTGCGACCGCGGCGCTGTTGACTGCCTTCTACATGGCCCGGCTCATCGCCATGACTTTTTTCGGTAAGAATCGCACCGGGGACAAGGAACGGGAGCACCTCCACGAGGCCCCGTGGATGATGACCGGTCCGCTGCTGATCCTCGGCATCCTGACCGTGTTCGGCGGGTGGCTCAATCTCCCCGAACTCAGCGCTTTCCTCGGACCAACCGAGAGCCTGCATCATTGGCTCGAACCGATTGTGGCTGCTGGAGACAAAGTCTCCGAAGGATTGGGAACGCTCGCCACTCTGCCGGAACACGGGACTGAGCTCACCCTGGTATTGGTTGCCAGCGCAATTGCCGTGATCGGCCTGGCGTGGGGATGGTTGGCCAATCGGAAGCCGGTTCCGACGGCCCACGACGCCCCCGAAGAGGTTGGATTCTGGAAGGTGCTCTACCACAAGTACTACATCGATGAACTGTACGATCACGCGATCGTGCAGCCGCTGGTCTGGCTCTCCAGCGCGATTCTCTGGAAGAAGGTCGACCAGGGCACCATTGATGGGGCCGGGGTCAACGGCTCGGCCCGTCTTTCCGCCGCGATCGGCTGGTTAGGCTCCCGACTGCAGTCCGGCCAGCTGACGACCTATGTGACTTTGTTCCTTGTGGGTGTGCTGTACGTCCTCGGAATGGCTGCGTGGCGATGAGCGATTTCCTGCTGCAGATCGACTACGGAAGCTGGATCCTTAACACCCTCCTGATCCTCCCCCTGGTGGGGGTGATCCCGGTGGTGCTGGCTCCGGCCAACCGGGCAAAGCACATCGCCATGGCCGTCACGCTGATCGAGTTGGTGATCTCACTGGGACTCTGGTGGGCCTACGACCCGTCTCACCCCGGCATGCAGTTCGCCGTGTCGGGGACGTGGATCGCCGACTGGGGGATCAGTTACAGCCTGGGCCTGGACGGGATCTCGCTGTTCATGGTGCTGCTGACCACCGCGATCACACCACTCGCGGTACTCTCCAGCTTCCACTACATCGGCGAACGAGAGAAGCTCTACTACGGCCTGATTCTCACTCTGCTGACCGGCATGCTGGGCGTGTTCCTGGCGCTCGACGTGTTCTGGGAGCTGATGCTGATTCCGATGTATTTCATCATCGGCATCTGGGGCGGCAAAAACCGGCTGTATGCCGCCATCAAGTTCTTCATCTATACCTTCGCCGGCTCGTTGCTGATGCTGGTGGCCATCCTGGTCATGATGTTCCAGGTGGCCAAGCAGCTTGGCCACTACAGCTTCGCTTACGACACGTTCCTGCAAGCCTCGCCCCAGATGACCGACCTGGCGCCCTGGCTGTTCCTGGCCTTTGCCCTGGCCTTTGCCATCAAGGTGCCGGTCTTCCCCTTCCATACCTGGTTGCCTGATGCGCACGTCGAGGCGCCCACCGCCGGCAGCGTGATCCTGGCCAGTGTGCTGCTGAAGATGGGAACCTACGGCTTCCTCCGGTTCGCCGTCCCCTTCTTCCCGGAGGTTGCGCTCTCGCCGATGGTAACCACCATCGTGGTGACCTGTGCGGTGGTGGGGGTGATTTACGGCGCATTGGTGGCCATGGTGCAACCCGATGTGAAGAAGCTGGTGGCCTATTCCTCGGTCAGCCACCTGGGCTTCGTGATGCTGGGGATCTGGGCCGCCACCCTCCAGAGTGTCCAGGGCGCCCTGATGATCATGATCGGCCACGGGCTCTCGACCGGCGCACTGTTCCTTCTGATCGGGATGCTCTACGAACGGCGGCACACCCGGGAAATCTCGGCCTACGGCGGACTCGCCAGGGTAATCCCGGTCTTCAGTCTGATCCTGGTAGTGACCTCGCTTGCTTCGATCGGTTTGCCGGGACTCAACGGATTTGTGGGCGAGTTTCTGGTGCTGCTGGGAAGCTTCGAGCGCCATCCCTGGGCTACCGGCCTGGCAACCACCGGGGTGATCTTCGCCGCGGCCTACCTGCTCTGGGCCCTGCAACGGATCCTGTTCAACAAGCTCGATAAGCCGGAGAACAGTCAGCTGAACGACCTGAGTGTCCGCGAGCTGGTCGTGGTGTTGCCGTTGGTTGCCGGAATGATCTGGCTTGGTCTCTATCCCAAGCCGGTACTCGACCGCATGGACGCGTCGGCCCGCCACTATGTCGAGCAGGTGGCGCCGGGATTCGAACGGGGTCCTTCTACCGCACTGACCCGTGACGGGGAGGTTCGCCCGTGAACCCGACAATCGATCTCACCACTCCGGCCGGAGTCATGCTCGGGCTGCTTCCCGAGCTGGTCCTCAGTCTCGCCATCCTGGTGGTGTTGCTGGTTGTAGCCTGGCGCCATGAGACCCCGGAGGACAGTCGCCGAGCCGGGTGGCTCAGCCTGATCAGTCTCGTCGCGACCGCCGGCGCGCTCTACTGGCTGTCCGGCGCGGCCCCGGAAGATCCCGGCATCGGAGTGATGATCGCGGTCGATGCCTACCGATTCGCCGCTTCCAGTCTGATCCTGCTGCTCTCAGCCGGCGCAATTCTCTGCTCCCTTGGCTACCTCGAACGGGAGCGGTTGCTGGCGCCGGAATACTACGTCCTGATGCTGCTGGCGGTGCTGGGCATGCTGTTCATGGTCAACGCCCAGGACCTCATCATTCTGTTCCTCGGTCTCGAGACCATGTCAGTCTCGATCTACGTACTCGCGGCGTACAGCCGGGGCAGCACCTTTTCGGCCGAAGCCGGGCTCAAGTATTTCCTCATGGGATCCTTCGCGGCCGGCTTTCTGCTTTACGGTATCGCGCTGATCTACGGTGCCAGCGGCACCACCAACCTGATGCAGGCCGGAGCCCAGTTGTCCGAAGGCCTTTCACTGATGGGCAAGCTCGGACTGGGACTCCTGCTGGTGGGATTTGCTTTCAAGATCGCCGCGGTGCCGTTCCACATGTGGGCGCCAGATACCTACGATGGCGCGCCGACTCCGGTCTCCGGTTTCATGGCCACCGCGGTGAAGACCGCGGGCTTTGCCGCACTGGCCCGGGTGTTGGTCACCTGTTTCCCGACCGAGCTGCAAAGCTGGCAGCCGATTCTCGGGGGCCTCGCCGTCGCCTCAATGGTTCTCGGCAACCTGGTCGCGCTGGTTCAGAAATCCCTCAAGCGCATGCTGGCCTACAGCTCAATTGCCCACGCCGGATATCTGATCGCCGCCCTCTTTCCCGGCTCGCCCTTCGGCGTCTCCGCGATGACGTTCTACCTCCTGGGCTACGGGATTACCTCGATCGCCGCTTTTGCGCTGCTCGGAGCCCTGGGGCGCAATGGTGAGCGGGATGTAACGCTGGCCGAGGTCGCCGGGCTGGCCGGCCAGCGGCCCTGGCTGGCCTTTGCCTTCTCGGTAGTGCTGCTCTCCCTGCTGGGCTTTCCTGGAACCATCGGCTTTATCGGCAAGTGGTACATCATCTGGGCCATCGCCGCCGCAGGCAAACCGGCGCTGGCCGTGATCCTGGTGGTCACCAGCGTCATATCGGCGGGCTACTACCTCCCGGTGATCATGTCGATGTACATGAAGCCGGCCCGGGCCCCGATGGTCTACTTCGATACCCGCCTGGCCCGGAGCGCCGGGTTCGCAGTTACCGTTGCGTTGCTGGGAATCCTGGTCCTGGGCCTTTACCCGGTTCCCGCGCTGGACCTCACCAATGATGCAGCCGACTCTCTCTCCCAGACTAGCTCTCCACAGTCAGTTGCCGGACGCTGACCTCAAGCTTTAGTTCCTGACTGAGTTCCGAGTTTCGGTCACCCGCTGGTGGTGAACTCGGAACTCGGAACTCTAGATCTTGGAAACTCAAAGCATGAACGTCCCTCGCTCGATCTTTCGTCAATACGATATCCGTGGTCTGGTAGGCTCCGAGCTCACTCCCGAGCTGGCGCGGGCGCTGGGTAGCGCCTTCGCAACCCTGGGGTGGGAGCGGCTGGGCCGGGCGCCAGTCCTGACAGTCGGTCGCGACAATCGTCCGTCGGGAGAGGCTCTCGCGGCCGGCATCAGGGAAGGCATCGTCCGGGCCGGCGGCACCGCCATCGATGTCGGGCAGATGCCCACCCCGGCTCTCTATTTTTCGGTGGAAGCCCTGAAGAGTGATGGCGGGTTGCAGGTCACCGGCTCGCACAATCCGCCTGAATTCAACGGGTTCAAGATGGTCCTCGCGGGCGGTGCTATCCACGGCGAGGATGTGCAGCGGCTCTACGAGATCATCTCGCTCGAGTCCTGGCGTACCGGGGCGGGGAAGCAGAGCGCCGACAGCTCGGTGCTGAGCCGGTACCGCGATGCCATCGTCTCGCGCCATAAGCTCAAACGGCCGGTGAAGGTGGTGGTCGACTGCGGCAATGGCGTCGGCAGCCTCATCGCGGTCTCGACACTGGAAGCCCTTGGGGCCGAGGTGATTCCCCTCTTCTGTGAATCGGACGGGACCTTCCCCAATCACCATCCCGATCCCACCGTTCTGGAGAACCTCCGTGACCTTCAGGCCGCGGTTCGCCGAAGCGGCGCGGAGCTGGGTATCGCGTTCGACGGCGACGCCGACCGGATTGGTGCGGTTGACGAGAATGGCGGCGTCGTCTTTGGAGATCAGCTGCTGGTGCTCTACGGCCGGGATGCGGTTCGCCGCTTCGGAAAGGGGGTGGCGGTAATTTTCGACGTGAAGTGTTCCGAGGTGCTGCCCCAGGCCTTGAAGGCCGCTGGGGCGGTTCCCGAGATGTGGAAGACCGGCCATTCCCTGATCAAGGCCCGGATGAAGGAAAAGAACTCGCCCCTCGCCGGGGAGATGAGCGGGCACATGTTCTTCGGGGGAGACTGGTTCGGCTTCGACGACGCCCTGTTCGGTGCGGCCCGGTTGCTTGAGATCGTATCCGCCCAACCGGGTGGACTTTCCCGTACTCTGGCGGATCTTCCCAAGACCTTCGCGACCCCGGAGCTGCGATTCGATTGTCCGGAAGAGAAGAAGTTCGCCCTGGTCGACCGGGCGGTGAAATACTTCTCCTCCCGCTATCCGGTCAACAATATCGACGGGGTCCGCATGACCTTCGCCAATGGCTGGGGCCTGGTGCGCGCATCCAATACTCAGCCGATCCTGGTGCTTCGGTTCGAAGCCACCGACAAGGCCTCACTCGATACCTACCAGGCTGAAGTCATGGACTGGCTCAAACAGGCTGAAACCGCCTGACCTGACATGTCTCCCCGCGCCCGTCGCATCGCCGCACTGGTCCTGGTGGTCGTCGTCCTGCTCTTCGCAGGACGCTGGACCGCGGGGCTGTATGCCGAGCGCTGGTGGGCCGAACAGATCTCCCCCGCAGCAGCTGGAGCGGTGACCGGGTGGGCCCTGGTCGAATTCGGTCTGGAAGCCACCGGAATTCTGCTGGCCTGCGCCTGGTTCATCGGTCACTTGCTCCTGGTATATCGAGCCATCGGGTCGGTGCAGGTCCATCGTCGGCTGGCCAATCTGGAAATTCGGGAAGCGGTAAACATGCAGGTGCTGGTCTGGCTCAGCGTCATCGGCGGACTGCTGCTGGGCTTTCTGGCCGGACGGGGAGCCGGACAGTCGGCTCCCGAGGTAGTGCTCAGCTGGAGCGGGAAGTCCTACGGGGCCGCCGATCCTCTGCTGGGCCGGGATCTCACCTTCTATCTGACCCGGCTTCCGGTCTGGCGCCTGCTGCACGGTTACACCATCCTGCTGACGCTCCTGGCGCTGGGGGGCGTGGCGACGTTGTACACGGTGATCGGGGCCATTCGCTGGCAAGATCGCCGGCCCGCCATCAACGATCACGCCCGGCTGCATCTGGGCGCCCTGTTGGTGCTGCTCGCACTCGCCCTGGCATGGGGATATCTGCTCGAGCCCTATGAGTTGGTTGCCGGGGTTACCGGTACGGTCCACGATGGGCTCTTCGATTTTCATCACCATGTAGCCCAGCTACTCACGGGAGTGGCCCTGGCCACCGCGCTCCTCTCGCTTTGGTGGGCCGCGCGAGGCCGTCATACGCTGCTGCTCGGGGTGTGGGCCTTGCTGGCGATCAGTTCACTCCTCGGCCACTGGGTCATTCCCGCGTTGATGGCGGGTGGACGTGCCTCGGCACTGGATCCCGCGGTAAGACGAGGCCTGGATCAGCTGGCTTACGGGATGGTGGGGATTCGGGACTCAACCTTCGCCAAGCGGGATGGGCCGCTGGATCCGCCTCGGCCTATGGCCATCTGGACCGCCCCCCTCGCGGTCACGGCCACATCAGCCGACTCGGGAAGACCGGTCGCCGCCGATCGCTCGGTTGTGACCGTCGGCCGCAGGCAGCGCCCGGCGTGGATTGTGGTGCGGGATCAGGGCAATCAAGGGGCCTCGCTGACCGTCCTGCTCGACGATCAAGCCACGCTCTCGGGAGTACCGATCGTATTCCATGAAGCGGATAGCCTGCGTACTCCAGCCGGTCCGCCCTCACTCCGCCTGCCGCTTCGGGGAGTCTGGCCCGGGCGGCAGCAGGCTGTCATCGACACCAACAGCAGCGGTGTCGATGTGGGCAACGGCCTCCGCCGGCTCGCGCTGGCCTGGGCCCTTCAATCCGGCAGTCTGCTGGGACCCAGCACAACCGATCAGCGAGCATTCTGGAAACTCGATCCCGCAACCCGGCTCCAGTGTCTCGCCCCTTTCGCAACCTGGGGCACACCGGTGCCCCGCTTCATCGGTGGGGAGCTGGTCTGGCTGGTCGACGGGTATCTCGCGTCGGAGACATTTCCCGGTTCCACCCGGATCACCTGGCGCAATCAATCCATTGGGTCGCTGCACGCCGGCTTCGTGGGTGTGGTGCAGGCCGAGACCGGCAATACCCGGATCTATCTCCGCCACAGTGCTAACGAGCTGGCCAAGCAGTGGCAGGGTGCCTTCGACAGCCTGATTCAACCAGCCTCGGCCATGCCGGCCGAAGTAGTTCGCTCGCTGGCATATCCGGTCGAGCTGGTCGAGACTCAGGCTCGGGTGATGCAGGCAGCCCATTGGGGACTGGGGGCATTGCTGGGGCGGTCGGAGGAAGTGGGAGCCTCGGGGCCGGCCGAGGATGCCAAGTGGAAGAGTGATACCAGCGGCGTCGAGGCGATCATTCCCTATGAGCGTGACCGGGTTATCACCTCGGTACTGCAGGCCCGCATGGCCGATGGATGGGAAACTCTTTCGATTCTTCGCCTCGACAGCACCTGGTCGCTCCCCTCGGCGCCGGTGCTGCAGACTCGCTGGACCAAATTCCCCACCTTCCAGCAAATCAAAGACTCCATCGAGAAGGCCGGCGCCCGGCTCGAGGCCGGGCCGATTCACTATTGGCCCACCCCGGAGGGTCTGGGCGCCAATCAGGTCTGGTACGCCCAGCGGGACGGAATGGAGCCGACCACGGTCTGGGTGAGCCTGGCTATCACCGATAGACGCGGTGCCGGCCATGATCTCGACGAAGCCTGGCAGAACCTGCTCGGCCTATCGGCTCCGGTGATTTCGGCCGGCGAGAGGGGTACCAGGATCTTCGAGGCCCGCCGCTATCTGGAGGATGCCGACAACGCCTTGCGGCGCGGGGATTTGGAGGGATTTGGCCGGGCATGGGAGGGGTTGAAGCGGACCTTACGAGCCCCGTAAGTTCACTCCTTGCCTTCGGTTAGCCCCGTCTTTACCTTCCGCGCCGCGTTCAACCGCCCCGCCAGCCAGTGGCGTGGTTCAGCAACGCAGGAAATCCAAAACGAGGTCAGCGTGAACCTGCACGAGTACCAGGGCCGGGTCCTGTTCAGGGCGGCCGGGATCCCGATGCCTGATGGCGACGTGGCGTCGACCCCATCCGAGGCGGAGTCGATTGCCCGGCGGATCGGCGGCACCGTGGTGGTGAAAGCGCAGGTGCACGCAGGAGGGCGGGGCAAGGCCGGCGGCGTGAAGCTGGCGAAAAGTGCCTCCGAGGCGGGTGAGGCTGCCGAGAAGATCCTGGGCATGACCATCAAGGGTCTCACGGTTCACAAGGTTCTGGTGGTCCCTGCGGCCGACATCGCGACCGAAGCGTATGTCGGGCTGATCATGGACCGGTCGACCCAGCGACCGGTATTCATGGTGAGCCCTGCCGGTGGCATCGACATCGAAGAAGTGGCCGCCAAGACACCCGAGAAGATCCGCCGCTTGAGCGTCGACCCGCGCTATGGGCTGTTGCCCCATCAGGCCCTGGGTCTGGCTTTTTTCCTCTATCCCGACTTCGCCAAAGCTCGCGCCGCTGCCAGGATCATGGAGCAGCTCTATACCCTCTTCGTGGCCAACGGCTGCTCGCTGGCTGAGATCAATCCGCTGGTGACCACTCCCGACGGCAAAGTCGTTGCCCTGGATGCCAAGGTCTCGATCGACGATAACGAGCTCGATCGGCGCCCCGATCTGGCCCAGCTGCGCGACGAGACCGCCGAAGAGCCAAGCGAAGTCCAGGCCCGCCGGGCCAACCTCACGTTCATCAAGCTCGATGGTAACGTCGGCTGTGTAGTGAACGGTGCCGGACTCGCCATGGCCACCATGGATCTGGTCAAGTATTACGGGGGCGAGCCGGCCAATTTCCTCGACATCGGCGGCAGCTCCAACCCCGATAAAGTGGTCAACGCCCTCCGCATCATCACCAGCGATCCCAATGTCAAAGGCATTCTGTTCAACATCTTCGGCGGGATCACCCGGACTGACGATGTGGCCAACGGCATTGTGACCGCGACCAGGCAGTTCAAAGTCAATGTGCCGATTGTCATTCGCCTGACCGGCACTAACGAGAAGGAAGCGCTCAAAATCCTCGAGGGCGCCGGAATGCAGGCGCTTTCCGATATGGACGAGGCGGTCCAGAAGGTCGTCAGTCTGGTGAAGGGGGCCGCATGAGCATCTTTGCCAATCGCAGCACCAAGCTGCTGGTGCAGGGCATCACCGGGCGGGACGGTTCGTTCCACGCCAAGCAGATGCTGGAATACGGGACCCAGTTGGTTGCCGGTGTCACCCCGGGGAAGGGTGGTCAAACATTCGAGGCCCGGGTTCCGGTCTTCAATACCGTCGCCGAAGCGGTGGAGAAAACCGGGGCCGATGCCTCGGTCATCTATGTGCCTCCCGCCGGGGCGGCCGGGGCCATCTTTGAAGCGGTCGACGCCGGACTCAAGCTGGTCATCTGCATCACCGAGGGTGTCCCGGTGATGGATATGACCCGGGTGCTGCCCTATGTGCGGGAGCGCGGGGCCCGGCTGATTGGACCAAATTGCCCCGGATTGATCACTCCCGGCCAGTGCAAGATCGGGATCATCCCGGGCAACATCTGTATGCCCGGCCGAGTCGGTCTGGTCTCCCGCAGCGGCACCCTCACTTATGAGGTGGTCAACCACCTCACTCGCAACAAGATCGGTCAGAGCACCTGCGTCGGTATCGGCGGCGATCCGCTGAACGGTACTTCATTTATCGACTGCCTCCGTGCCTTCCAGGCTGATCCGGAGACCGATGCCATCGTGATGATGGGAGAAATCGGCGGGACCGATGAGCAAAATGCAGCCCAGTTCGTCAAGGAGAGCGTGACCAAGCCGGTGATTGGATTCATCGCCGGTCAGACTGCTCCACCGGGCCGCCGGATGGGTCACGCCGGTGCGATTATCTCGGGCGCATCCGGCACCGCCGCGGAAAAGATCGCCGCGTTTGAAGCGGCCAAGATTTCGGTGATGAAGCGGCC
>CAZOES010000098.1:15260-16346 GCA_964578865.1 uncultured Gemmatimonadaceae bacterium
AAGGAGGGCTTCGTCCTCCGGGCGGGGAAGCTGACTCGGCTCACCACCGCCCAGGCCGCGGCGTTCTACGAGGTCCACAAGGGCCGGCCGTTCTACAACGACCTGGTCGCCTTTATGACCAGTGGACCCTGTTTTCCAATGGCGCTTGAGCGTGACGACGCGGTGGCCCACCTCCGGACCACCATCGGGGCGACCGACCCGGCCGAAGCCGCCGCCGGGACCGTCCGGAAGCTCTACGCCGAATCCAAGGGGAAGAACGCGATCCACGCCTCCGATAGTCTGGACAACGCCAGGCGTGAAGTTGCCTTCTTCTTTACTGAGTCGGAGTTAGCTGGCCTTTGGGGGTAGTGGTTGACTCAAGTCGTTGTCGCGGCTAGCTTTCGGGGCTATGCTTCTGGTTGATGTTCGGGACCTGAACCGGGGTCCTGCGGAAACTCAGGGACGGCTCGAAGCTGATGATCCGGTCTTTGAGGGATTGGGTCTGGAACTCGATGGACCGGTCGAAGTCGCGGGCCGGCTTTCCCGCACGGGCGACGCAGAGTACTTCTGGCACGCGCGGGTGCAGGGACGCTTCAAGGGCTCCTGTCGTCGTTGTCTGACCGATCTGACTTATCCCCTCGACGCGGACGTCGAGGTGTTGTTCAGCGCCAATCCGGAGAACGCGGATGATCCCGCGGTCTACCCGCTCAAGGCGCCGATCACCCGCGTGGACGTCCGCCCGGCGGTGCGCGAAGAAGTCGCACTGGCCGTGTCTGCGTTTCCACTCTGCCGTGAGGACTGTGCTGGTCTCTGTCCCAAGTGCGGAGCGGACTTGAACGCCGGGCCCTGCTCGTGCAGGACCTCGGCCGAACCTGATTGAGGCTGCAATGGCCGTCCCGAAGCGCAAACTCTCCAAGTCCCGCAAGCGGCTCCGCCGCGGTCACCACAAGGCCGAGGTGATTGCGCACCAGGCTTGTCCCCGGTGCAGCTCACCCAAGCTGCCGCACCGCGTGTGCCCGACCTGCGGGTACTATCGCGGCAAGAAGATGGTTGAGGTCGAGGACGCCTGAGCGTGATCCGAATCGCTCTCGACGCTATGGGGGGCGA
>CAZOES010000099.1:0-14478 GCA_964578865.1 uncultured Gemmatimonadaceae bacterium
CTGCTGGAGGCGATGGCCGGCCTGGAGGAGGCGTTCCGCGCCAAGGGGCGGGCGTTCGACGGCGTCATCAAGTCGGGCCGCACCCACCTCCAGGACGCCACCCCGATCCGGCTGGGCCAGGAGTTCACCGCCTGGGGCGGGACCGTGGGGCGCCACCGCGCCAAGCTCGCCGAGGCGGCCCGCTGGCTCCGCCCGATGAACATCGGCGGCACCGCCGTCGGCACCGGCCTCAACGCGGAGCCGGCGTATCCGGCGCTCATGGTCCAGCACCTCCGCGCCATCACCGGCCTCGAGCTCGAGGTGGCGGAGGACCGGATCCAGCTCATGCAGTCGATGGGGGACATCGCCAGCTTCAGCGGGGCGGTGCGGGCCTGGACCCTCGACCTGGCCAAGATCGCGAGCGACATCCGCCTCCTGGTGTCCGGGCCCCGCACCGGCCTCGCCGAGATCGCCCTGCCGGCGGTCCAGCCGGGATCCAGCATCATGCCCGGCAAGGTGAACCCGTCGATCGCCGAGATGGTGAACCAGGTCTGCTACCAGGTCCTGGGGCTCGACACCACGGTGGCGCTGGCCGCCGAGGCCGGCCAGCTCCAGCTCAACGTCATGATGCCGGTCATGACCCACAACATCGTCTTCGCCCTCATCATCCTCGGGAATGCGGTGCGGGTGTTCGACACCCGCTGCGTGCGGGGCATCGAGGCGGATGCGGCCCAGTGTGCCCACTGGCTGGAGCGGAGCCCGGCGCTGGTCACCGCGCTGGCGCCGAAGCTCGGCTATGCCGCCGCCGCCGCCCTGGCCAAGGAGGCGCTCGCCACCGGCCTGACCGTGAAGGAGCTGGTGGTGCAGAAGCGGCTGCTCGAGGGACGGGAGCTGGAGGAGACCCTCGACCTCCGGGCCATGACCGAGCTCGGGGTGCCGGGCGGGAAGGGCCTGCCGGGCGGCGGCTGAGCCCGCTCAGGGCGGGACCGAGTCCACCGGGGAGCGCTTGAGGAAGGTGAACTCCGAGAGGAGCCACCGCTCCACCACCGTGCGGGGCGGATTGCCCCGCTGGCGGGAGATGCAGCGGGCCTGGAATTCGTGGACCAGGGTCGGGGCGAACGGCCGGTAGAACACGGTGCACTCGGCGGAGGCGAAGATGGTGCCCCGTGGCGGCAGGTTCACCAGCCGCGCGGTGGACTGCAGCAGGGTCATCGTCAGCGAGTCGATCAGCAGCGACCCGGCCCAGTCCACGCTGCGGACGTCATCGGAGGGCGCGAAGTGGATCCGGTAGCCTGAAAAGCCCTGCAGCGAGTCGGTCCCGCCGTACCAGAAGCAGTGCGACTTCCGGAACTCCGGGTTGGCGAGGTCCGAGGCGGTGAAATAGTTCGCCAGTTCCCGCCGGCTGAACCCCGTCGGCGGTTCCAGCACCTTCCCCTTGCGGTAGCCCACCGACCGGCGGGTGTCGTAGCGCACCGTGTCCACCCACCCGGTCTCCCGGGTCAGGGCGGTGTCGAGAACGGTGGTGACCCGCTGAAAGGCGGTCCGGAAGGGGTAGGACCGCTCCAGCGTGAGCAGCCGCTCGGCATTGGTGAACGCCTGGTCGAGGATCGAGCCGCCCTCGGCGCCGGCCGCCAGGGCCTCCACCCCCGAACAGACGCTCCCCTCCACGACGATGGTCGGCAGCACCACCGGCTGGCGCGCAATTCGCACCACCACCGGCGGCGCTCCCCCCTCGCCGGAACGGGTATCGAGGCTCAGCACCAGGGTGGTGGCGCGGTAGCCGATCTGCTGGACCCGGAGCGTGACCCGGCCGGACGGGAGTCCCGCCATGGTGAAGCGCCCCGACTCGGCGGTGAAGAGCCGGTTGTCCCGTTCCACCCAGATGACCAGGGCATACGGCACCGGCAGTCCGGTGGTGCTGTCCCGCACCTCCCCCCGCAGCACCCCGCCCGGGGCGGCGGCGGGCGCCTGCCCGGCCAGGCGCCCGGCCGGGAGCAGGAGGAGGAGCACGATTCCGGCGGCACGGCCTCGCATGCCCTGAATGATACCGGGAGGCCCCGGAGCTTGTCCCCCTCCCCTCCCGGGGGAATATTTCCCCCATGCGGGTGACCACCTGGACCGAGTACAGCCTCATCATCGCCCTTCACCTGGCCCGGCGGGGGCACGGCAGCGCCGCGCCGGTGGCGGCCCGGGAGCTGGCCGAGGCGGAACGGCTCCCGGCCGACTACGTGGAGCAGATCCTCCTGCGGCTGCGGCGGGCGGGCCTGGTGGAGAGCGTGCGCGGCGCCCGGGGCGGCTACCTGCTGGCCCGGGCCCCGGGGGAGATCACGGTGCGCGACGTGATGACCGCCTCGGAGCACCAGACCTTCGAGATCAACTGCGCCGCCCATCCCGTGGACGCCGAACGGTGCAGCCCCTCGAGCAGCTGCTCGATCCGGCCGGGGTGGCAGGCGCTGCAGCGACGGGTCGACGACCTGTTGACGGGCATCACCCTGGCGGACCTCCTGAAGGAGCAGCCCACCCCGGAACTGGTGCCGCTGACCGCCGTCCGTTGACCCTCCCCCAGAGCGAGCTGGTCCGTTACGCCCGGCACCTGACCCTGCCGGAAGTCGGCGTATCCGGGCAGGAGCGGCTTCGCCGGGCGCGGATCCTCCTGGTCGGGGCCGGCGGTCTCGGCTCGCCGGCGGCGCTCTACCTCGCCGCCGCCGGGATCGGGACCCTCGGCGTCGTGGACGCCGACCTGGTGGAGCTCTCCAACCTGCAGCGCCAGGTCCTCCACGGCACCGGCGCGCTGGGCCGGCCCAAGACCGACTCGGCGGCGGAGCGCCTCCGGGACCTCAATCCCGCCGTGGAGGTCATCCCGCACCGGTTCCGGCTGACCGCCGCCAATGCCCGCGCGGTGCTGGCCGACTACGATTTCGCGCTCGACGGCAGCGACAACTTCCCGACCCGCTACCTGGTGAACGACGCCTCGGTGCTGCTCGGGAAGCCCTACGTCTACGGGAGCATCTTCCGGTTCGACGGGCAGGTGTCGGTGTTCGGCGCCTCCGGGGGACCGTGCTACCGCTGCCTCTTCGCCGAGCCGCCGCCGCCCGACCTGGTGCCGAACTGCGCCGAGGCGGGGGTGCTGGGGGTGCTCCCGGGACTGGTGGGCAGCCTGCAGGCGCTGGAGGCGATCAAGCTGGTCCTGGGCGTGGGTGACTCGCTGGTCGGGCGGCTCCTGCTGGTGGACGCCCTCAGGGTCCGGTTCCGGGAACTTGCGGTCCGGCGGGACCCCGGCTGCGCCGCCTGCGGCGACGACCCCACGGTGACCGGCCTGCTGGACTACGACGCCTATTGCGGGGTGCCCGGCGAGCCGGTGGCGGGGGAGGGGGAAATCGGGGCAGCGGCGCTGGACCGCGAGCTCCGGGGAGCCGAGGCGCCGCTGGTGGTGGACGTGCGGGAGCCGTGGGAGTGGGAGATCGCCCACATCGCGGGGAGCCGGCTGGTGCCGCTCGGCGAGCTGCCGGCCCGGCTGGCGGAGCTCAACACCGGGGCCCCGCTCGTCACCGTCTGCCACCGGGGGGTGCGCTCCCTGGCGGCGCAACAGATCCTGCAAGGCGCAGGATTCCGGGCCCGCAGCCTCGCGGGCGGCATCGACCAATGGGCGGTGGAGGTGGAGCCTGGGATGGCGAGGTATTAGAGCTAGGAGCTACGGGCTACGGGCTTGAAGCTCTCGTGGCTCGTAGCTCGTAGCTCGTAGCTCACAGTGCCGAAGGGGGGACTCGAACCCCCACGGGCTTGCGCCCACTGCGCCCTGAACGCAGCGCGTCTACCAGTTCCACCACTTCGGCGTGGGCGCAGAAACTATGTGATGCTCCACGAAAAGCAAAGGCCCGGGGCATCGCCCGGGCCTCATCGAATCGGGAGCGGGCGCCGGTTTCAGCTGGCCGGCCCGATGGAGACCAGTTCCTGAACCTGAGGCGCTTCTTTCATCAGGTCCGCCAGCGAGATGCTGCTCAGCAGATCGTCCACCCGCTGCTGCAGCGCGTACCACACCGGCCGGATACTGCATCCGGCGGAGGGGCTGCAGCGCTCGCTGTCGACCTGGTGGTTGGCGCAGTTCATCTCGAACGTCTGGTGCTCCGAAGCGGTCATGATGTCCCGCATCGAGATGTCGCGCGGTTCCTTGGCCAGGAAATAGCCACCCTTGGCGCCCCGCACGCTTTCCACCAGTCCGGCCCGACGGAGCCGGAGCAGGATCTGCTCGACGTAGTCACCCGGGAGCCGCTCGGCTTCAGCGATCTCGCGCGCGGCCACGGGCCCACCACCGGCTGCACCGCGCTTGGCCAGATGGAGTGAGATGATCAGGCTGTATTCAGTCCAGGTTGTAATCCGCATGGGCGAAATATGCCGAGTCGAATCGACGGTGGCAAGAAACGGAAACGGCTCAACCGCCGCCAGGGAGACCTTTCCCGCCGGGCACGCCCAGTTCGGTCATCGCCCGCAAGTCGAGCACTTCTTCCAGCTCCTTTCCGTGGAGCAACCCCTTCTTGATCACCAGTTCCTTCACCGTGAGGCCGGTGGCCAGGGCTTCCTTGGCCAGTTTGGCCGACTCGGCGTAACCAATCTTGGGCGCGAGTGCGGTGACCAGGGCGGGACTCCGTTCCAGCCAGTAGGCACAGAGCTTTTCATCCGCCTCGATGCCGGTGACGCACCGCTCGGCCAGCATCCGGGTCGCGTTACCGACGATCATCAGGCCGAAGACAATGTTATGCGTGATCACCGGCATCATCACATTGAGCTCGAGCTGGCCCGCTTCGGCAGCCAGGGCGACAGTCGTATCGAGGCCGAGCGCCTGATAGCAGACCTGGTTCACCATCTCGGCGATCGAGGGATTCACCTTGCCCGGCATGATGCTCGAGCCGGGCTGTACCGCCGGAAGCATGATCTCGGCGAGGCCGGTTCGAGGACCGGAGGCCAGCAGCCGGATATCGTTCGCGATCTTGTTGAGGTCCAGTACCCAGGCCCGGAAGGCGCCGCTCAGGCTGGCGACATCACCCATCGACTGCATGAGCTGAACCCGGTCTTCCCCCACCCGAAGTTCGAGCCCGCTGACCTGCTGCAGGTGCTTTACCATCAGCGCCGGGTATTGCGGCTCGGCATTGATACCGGTTCCAACCGCGGTGCCGCCGATACCGAGTTCGCGGATCCAGTCGGATACCTGGGCCAGCTTATGGCGATGCCGCGAGACGGTGCGTCCATAGGCGGCGAATTCCTGGCCCAGCCGGATGGGGGTCGCATCCTGCAAGTGGGTGCGGCCTGACTTGATGACGTGGTCGAACGCCCTGGCCCGGCCCATGAACGCCTCGGCCAAACGATCCATCGCATTGAGCATCGCCGGGAGGGTGGCCAGCACCGCCAGCCGCATGGCGGTGGGAATCACGTCGTTGGTACTCTGGGCCATATTGACGTGATCATTGGGATGGACCGGCGAGTACTCGCCCCGTTTGCCACCCAGCAGTTCGTTGGCCCGGTTCGCCAGCACCTCGTTACAGTTCATGTTGTGGCTGGTGCCGGCGCCTGCCTGATACACGTCGACTACAAACTGATCGCGATGCCGGCCGGACAGGACTTCATCGGCAGCCTTCACGATGGCATCGGCCAGCTTGGACTCCAGCCGCCCGGTTTCTTTGTGGGTGAGTGCGGCAGAGCGCTTGATCCAGATCACCGCATCGACAAAGGCCGGCAGCGGGCGCAGCCCCGAGATCGGGAAGTTTTCGACCGCGCGGACGGTCTGAATGCCGTAGAGGGCTTCGTCGGGGACCGGCTTTTCGCCGAGTGGATCTTTCTCGATGCGGGGCATGAACGAGTCGGGAGTCGGGAGACGGGAGACGGAGACGGAATAATGGCGAACTTTGCTTCAGTCGGAGATCTGGCGGCCTTCGACTCAAACCAGTCGGCCAAGTCCGATCTCTTCAAGGGCGACCATCTGTTCGCCGGGCTCAACTGCTTCGAGCCGGGTCAATCGCAGAAAGTCCATACCCATACCGGCGCGGACAAATTTTACTTCCTCGTCACGGGAAAGGCGAGGATGACCGTTGGGAGTGAGACACGGGAAGTATCGGCGGGCGATCTGGTGTGGGCGCCGGCGGGTGTGCCCCATGGAGTGGAGTTGGCGCTGGAGCGTACCGTGATGCTGGTGGCGATCGGGCCAGGGGTCTAGCGCCTTTGGCCCAGCACCGGTGTTCGTGGCATGATCTGCCCGGATTTCCTTCGTGGCCTTCGTGCCAACCTTCGTGAACTTCGGGTTCCGGCTGTTAACGATCTATCCTCAAGACGAGGGCTTGGTGACGAGCCGACGCAGCGCTGCCCAGCCGACTGAATGGATCGCGACAGCCAGACCCAGGATGGCGCCGAGGCCGACAGTGTAGAACCGCCAAGCGACCAGAAGACCACCCCGCTCAGGGCCGAGATTCCCGGCCACCCCGCCAAGAAACCCGAAGTCCACCGCACCGGCCCCGGCCGGCATCGGCAGCAACAATTGACTGTAGAGCAGGGCAAATGACCCGAGCATCATGACCCCGAATGGGGGATGCTGCGGGAGCGTCGAGGCCAGCAGCGGCAGCACCAGGGTGCGACCCACGATATTGTAGAGCGACAGAGGAATGCCAACCAGAATTACCCACCGAGGCACCTGCGTCACCGCGCGCTTCAGCCCGACGCTCACTTCCCCGGTGGTGGGCGACTGCCGATGGTGCCAGCGCAGGGCCGCCCACCCGCCGACGATTGCCAGCAGCACAATCCCCAGCAGCCAGGGCCAGCCCATCACGATGGCCTCTTCCAGCAGCGGCTTGGCTTCGGTCCACCAGGAAGGCGCGTAGCTGAAGGCCAGCCAGAATCCGAACAGGAAAACCAGCGGGTAGGTGACGACTGCTTCCAGCCCGAGACCTAGCAGGGCGGTACCGGGGCGGACACCGCCACGGATGAGGCCGGCGAACTTGGCGGCCTCACCGCCGAAACGCAGCGGTGTGAGTCCGGCCGCGGCGTCACCCCAGAGCGTCGCGGTAATGCAATGACTGAAGGAAAGTTCGGTGCCCAGGCCCTTGAGATACCAGCGCAGCCGGAGACTGCGGCCGACGATATCGAGCCCGACGATGGCGAGACAGAGGAGATGCGCCTCCAGCAGTGTGAGGCGCATCAGGAAGCGGCAAGAACCTTTCGATAGACCTCGAAGACGCCGTCGAAGGCCTGACGATAACCATGGCGCCGCTCGGCGAATACCCTGGCGGTGCGGCCCAGGGCCGCGAGATCCCCCCGCAACAGCGAGGTGGCCGCCTCGACGCAGGCCTGCACATCGGCAATAGCGTAGAGCGCTCCGGCACCGGATTCGCGCACTCGGTCGGCCACCCCACCGGCATCGACCGACAGAACCGGCAGACCGCTGGCCATCGCCTCCAGGGCGCTCAGTCCGAAAGTCTCGGCCGGACCGGGCGCGACATAGAGATCGGACGCAGCGAGGAGATCGGCCAAAGAGTCGCGGTCGCGCTGGTAGGGAATCCAGCGCACCGGCAGTCCTTCCGCCCTGGCCCGGAGGATCGCCTCACGCGGACCGGCGCCGACCAGCACCAGCCAGGCGTCGGTGCGCCGAGCCACTTCGTGCCAGGCCGAGAGCAGGGTGTCGATCTGCTTTTCACCGGCGAAGCGACCGACGAAGATCGCCAGCGGCGCGTCGGGCAGACCGAACTTCCGGCGGGTTTCACTCATCCGATCCCGACGAGAGGGATTGAACCGGTCGAGATCGACGCCCAGGGAGACCCGATGGACCTTGTCGATACCTTCGCGCTCCAGGGTCCGGGCCACCGATTCACTGGCGACCAATACCGCCCGGTAGAGTTTCGCCAGCTGCCTCACGTAGGCCCACGCCAGACTGCCGGCCCCGCGACGCAGCGGGCCGACTCCCACACCCGGATCGATGATCGAAGGAAAATGAGTATGGTAGAACCAGACCATCGGGGCCCGCAGCACCCGGTTGGCCCGGCGGGTCACCCACGGCACCAGCCATGGACTGCCGACCTCTATCAGATCGGGTCGTTCGTGATCGAGGATGCGGTGAGTGGTGCGGGTCGCCAGCAGAAAGCGATAGGACTTGTCGAAGGGAATCCGGGGGCCCCGTAACCGATAGCAGCGGACCCCGCGCTCTTCCCCCAGTGCATCGGCCTCTCCCGGTACCACCAGGATCTGGCGCAGCTCGGCCTGGGATTGGACATAGGCCGCCTTGCTCAGCAGGTAGGTACGGATCCCTCCGGTGGCTTCGCCGAAGTACTTGGTGATATCGAGGATCGTGAGATTCCCGGCTCCACCGAGCGGAGGGGGAAATTGAGAGCGGGCGAGGTTGATTGGCGCTCGTGGTGGCGCCAGGAAACCCGGCGTGGCCGCGGTGGCAGGTTCAGTCTGAGCAGTCGCCAAGGGGATATACCGTGCCGCAGTTGGCGCAGGGATTCTTGCAGCCCCAGGGCTTCGAGTGGACCGGGAAATTGCACCGATTACAGCGGGCGGCCGGGCGAACAACGGGCGTGAAGCGGGCGACTTCCTCTGTCTTTGAACCGCCGACAGAAACGACGCCACTGTTGCCCCCTTGCCCCCTGTATGCCCGCTCTTCGCCCGCTTCACTCATGGTAGAACGCCCCGGTCAGGAACGGATTGGTCATCCGCTCCACCCCGATGGTCGTCTCGGGGCCGTGACCGCTGTAGACGATGGTCGAGTCCGGCAGCGCCATGAATACCGAATGGAGCGAGTGCATCAGGGTATTCATATCTCCACCGGGAAGATCGGTGCGTCCGATCGAGCCGTTGAAGAGCACATCGCCGCCCAGCACTATGCCATTGGAGATGAAGCTGACGGAGCCGGGCGAGTGACCGGGAGTGTGGCGGACAACAAATTCGTGGGCCCCCAGCATCAGCCGCTGGCCGTCCGCCAGGTCCTCATCGGGTACCGGCGGAGGCTCGACACTGCTGCCGAGCCAGAGCTCAGCCTGACGAGGAAGATTATCGTAGAGCGGCCGGTCGGCCGGATGGAGCAGCACCGGAACCCCGGTGGCTTCCTTCACCGCGGCCACGCCGAGAATGTGGTCGATGTGCCCGTGGGTCAACCAGATGGCCGACAGGGCCCAGCCCCGGGTATCCAGCTCGGCAAGAAACAGTTTGGGCTCTTCACCCGGATCGATCATCACAGCCTGCCGAGTGGCCCGGTCGCCGACGAGATAGCAATTCTCGGCGAACTGGCCATTGGGCAGGGCGACGATCTCGAGATCAGACACCGACTTTGCTCTTTCGCTCGGCCAGATACTTCTCCACCGCGATCGCCGCTGTGGTTGCATCGCCCACTGCGGTGGTCACCTGGCGCACCAGCTGGACCCGTAGATCACCGGCAGCGAACAGCCCCGGAATCGAGGTCATCATCCGGTCGTCGGTGATGATGTATCCGCTCGGGTCATGCCGGAAATGCTCCTTCACCAGCCCGGAATTGGGCTTGAACCCGATGAAGATGAAGCAGCCGGTTACCGCCAGCTCGGACGTCTGACCGGTCACCGTGTCTTCCATCGACAGCGACTGCAGCTCCTTCATGCCGAGATGCTCACGGCCCTTGAGCTCCAGCACCTTCTTGTTCCAGATCACTTCGATCTTGGGATTGGCGAAGAGCCGCTCCTGAAGAATCCTGGATGCCCGCAGCTCATCCCGCCGGTGAACCAGGTAGACCTTGGCCGCATACTTGGTGAGGTAGTCAGCCTCTTCCACCGCCGCATCGCCACCGCCGACCACCGCAATCGTCTGGTTCCGGAAAAAGGCTCCATCGCACACCGCGCAGTAAGAGACGCCGAACCCGGCGTATTCCAGCTCTCCGGGAACTCCCAGCTTGGTGGGCGTGCCACCCGCCGTCAGGATCACGGTGGGGGCGGTGTACACGTCGCCATCGATGGTTCGGACCTCGAAAGTGCCGTCCGGTACCCGGTGGATTCCCTCCACAGTGGCCTGACGGATCTCGGCCCCGAACTTCTTGGCGTGGGACGTCATCTTCTCGGCCAGGTCCCGCCCCAGAATGGTCTCGAAGCCGGGGTAGTCCTCAACCTTTTCAGTATTCAGCAGTTCACCGCCGGGGACCTTGCTCTCCAGAATCACGCTCTTGAGCATGCCGCGACCGGCGTACATCCCGGCGCAAAGCCCGGCGGGGCCGGCGCCGACGATGATGGTATCAAACTCTAGCATTGGGCAATGGGCTAATGGGCTAACAGCAGCTAAGAAGCTATGAGCTAAGGGCTATGGGCTATGGGCTAAATCACCCACCATTCAACTCAAATATAGGCGAATTGAAAAGCCCCGGCGTCAGGCGGGGCCGAGATGCAGCAGGTTCACGGCGCCATGACAAGATGAAATGGTGCCAACCGGAAGATCCACTGCCCCGCCGCTGGTTCCAGCTTCGCGTACCACGGCGTTACCAGCGAGGACTTCCGTCACTGCGAAGGTTCCGACCCCAAAAACCAGGTGCTCACAGCGGAACAGGACCGGGCCCGCCACCGGACGATCTTCTCCCAGCCAGCGAGTGAGATCCATCACCGCATCGGACATCTCCCAGGTCCGGGGTGCCCGGGTCACCGGGCAAAGCGCGGGCTCGACGCAATGGGTCGGACAGAGCCAGTCGGCATATGACACGTAGCGGGTACCGTCAGGATGGAGCCGGTCATACGGTGTGGCCGGGCCCAACGGCAGGGGCACGGTCTCGACCTCGCGCCCAGGCCAGCGACGGCGAGCTTCCCGCAGCAGCCATTGGTACATCAGGTGGGGCATGAGCGGGCTGGGGACGATAACGTCGGCGGAAGGGCGGACGGGCGGAAGGGCGGAAGCTTTATCAGCCAGATACCGATCAAAGAATCGATCCCAGTCCTCCACCACCAGCTCCCGGTCTGCGCTGCTTCCTAACTCGCGGGCGAATTGGCAGCCGGGATTCTGGTCGACGATGAGCAGCCGGTCGAACTCAGCCTTCCCCTTGTCACGGGCGCTGGTGAGTTGGCGGGCGTAGAAAGTGCCGTAACAGCCGCCTCCCACGATCACAACTTCGCCCAGCGTTATTTCTGTCATTGAGGAGTTGGCAGGATGGCAGCTTTCGGAGGGTCGCGGCGAATGTGGTTGTCGGGGGGGCCCCCTGGCGCCGGCAGCCGACGCCGCCGCCCATTTTCGAATTATCGAATCAACCTGCCCCCATCCACCACCAGGGTATCGCCGGTGACATAGTCGGCTTCCAGCAGATAGATCATCGCCTGGGCCACGTCATCCGCCGAGCCTAAGCGCTTGAGTGGAGTGGTCGAGGCGAGATGCTCCTTGGCCTTGGCGTCCCACTCGTCCGGCGGGAGCACGGCACCAGGGGCGATCGCGTTCACGGTCACATCCGGCGCCAACGCCAAGGCCAGGGTCTTGGTCAGCATAACCACACCAGCTTTGCTGATGCAGTGTGCCGCATAGCGCGGCCACGGTTCCAGTCCACCGACATCGGCGAGGTTGACCACCTTCCCTTTGGCCTTCCGAAGCCATGGCAAGGCGCCCTGCACCGTGAAAAAGTACGACCGCAGGTTCACCGCCATCACGTTGTCCCACAGCTCAGGAGTGGTCTCCTCGAGGGTCGCCTTGGTCATGATCCCGGCCGAGTTGACCAGAACGTCGAGGCGGTGGAAATGTTGGGCTGCCGTTTCGGGGAGCTGGCGGGCCGCGCCGGGGTCCTCCAAGTCGGCCTGAAAGATCTCGGCCTGCACGCCAAGCTTTCGGGCGGCCTGCTGGGTCTCCCGGGCGCCGTCGCTGGAACTGTTGTAGTGGATGGCGAGATGAGCACCGCGCTTCGCCAGAGCCAGCGCGAGTGCCCGGCCCACTCGGCGTCCCCCACCGGTAACCAGTGCGACTCGGGACGCAAGTTCCATCAGCTGGGGGCGTTCGTGACGGGCAGGATGTGACCGGTGATGCCGGAGGAGGCATCGCTGGCAAGGAACAGAACCGCGTTGACGATCTGGTCCATTTCGACGTAGTGGGCCCCGATGCCCGCCGCAGCGACGTTCTCGGGAGTGCGAACCATGTCCGGGGCAATCGCATTGACCCGGATCTTCCGGTCCCAGAGCTCCACTGCCAGGCTTCGAGTCATGGCGGCGACGCCGGCCTTGGCCGCGCTGTACACCGCCATCTGACTCATGCCCCGGAAAAATGCCAGTGAGGCAAAGTTGACCACCGCGCCTTTGCTCTGGGCCAAGGGGGCGATTGCCGCGCGAGTCATCAGGTACGCCGTCTTGAGATTGATGCTGATCTCGCGATCGAACTCTTCGGCTCCCGATTTTTCGGCCGGTCCATAGGTGGTAAGACCGCCAGCCACGTTGACTACCCCATCCAGTCCACCGAAGTGCTTCACTGCGGTCTCCACCGCGAATGCGGCCACATCGGGTTCGGTCAGGTCCCCAGCTGCCGGCTTGGCCTGAATGCCCATCGCCGAAAACTCTTTCACCCGCTCGGCCACACCCACTGCATTGCGGTCGACCGCCACAATCCGGGCTCCGGCCTGTCCCAGGGCTTGGGCAACCGCATGACCTATCTGCCCAGCCCGGCCCACCCCAGTGACGAGCAGAGTCTTGCCGGAGAAATCCCAAGTGGTTGGCATAGGCGGGTAGGCAGGTAGGCGGTTAGGGACTTGAGAAGCTCACGACTCACGACTCACGACTCACGACTCACGACTCACGACTCACGACTCACGACTCAGAGCGAGTATAACGACCTCAGCTGGGTACTGGTTCCCGCGCCGGCGGTCTGGCCGCCTCGAGCGCTTGGAGCCACTCGAAGGGAACTTCCTGTCCCCCGATTTGACCTGACGGCGGCAGGGCGGGATCGTCCCCGTGCCAATCGGATCCGCCGCTCCGATGCATGCCGAGTTGCCGGGCAATGTCGGTGAGACGGGCTCGCTGGTCGGGGTCGTGAACCGGATGACGGGTTTCTACCGAGTCGAGTCCCTGGGCCTTGAGAGCGGCAAGAACCGCTTTGGTGCCGCGATCCTTGAGATGGGCCGCGGAAAGCACACCGCCGGCAGCATGGACCAGGTCGGCCACTTCGGCGAAGGTCGGGAGCCGCTTCTCCACGAAGGCCGGGCGGTTCCAGCCGATGTAGCGGTCGAAGGCCTCCTGTACCGATTTGACCAGGCCGCCACGAAGCAGCGCGCGAGCCACGTGGGGCCGGCCGATCGCCCCGCCCTGCGCTTCGGCCAGCACATCGTCCATCTTGAGACCGACCCCCAACTTGTTCAGCCGGTCGACGATGTCTCCCCCCCGCCGTTCCCGATCCATCCGGCAGCGAACCAGGAACTTCTCGAGCGGTTCCCATCCTACCGGAAGGAAGTACCCCAGCACGTGCATCTCCCCCCACGGTGCCGTGGTTGAGAATTCGCAGCCGGAGATGACCCGGATCCCCAGCCGGGCCCCGGTGGCGATGGCGACAGGGACCCCGTCGAGAGTGTCGTGATCGGTGAGGGCCATGGCCTTGAGTCCCACGGCCGCGGCGCGCGCAACAACTTCCTCCGGCGGGAAGGCGCCGTCGGAGGCGGTGGAATGGAGATGGAGGTCGACTGAGTCCAGCGAGTCGGTCATAACAGCGTCAGCGGCGATACCCCAGTTCCGGCGCGGTCCACGCCGGCTGCGAACGGTTCAACAGTTCTTTGAGCTGATGATCGGACAACTCGTCCAGGGAATTCTCCCAGATCCGTGAACCGAGCGGGGCATAGCGAGTCACCCGGATTTCATTGGTGCCCACACGACGGAAGGTGATCCCGAACTCGTCCCGGGTGTACTGGGTCACCCAGCCGGTGGGAGCGACTTCCCAAGTGTTGCCGTCGGTGTCGATTTGGCGAGGTGGCATTGGGCGTATGGTTAGACGGACGGAAACGAACCGACGGACCGGGACAGCGATCAACAACTATACCCCATCGTCCTCACTATCTGAATCGGGCTCCCAGCCCGAGGAGGTGCGAGGCTCCTGCGGCTCGGGGGGCTCCACTTCCTCCCACAACTCACTCGATCCCTGGCTGTACTGAGCGATCACACTGAGCCTGCGCTCGAGCCGGATCTCCAGGTCAGTGCGGGAGGCCCGGCTTCGATGAGACATTTCGGTCCGGCTCTCGCTGAACTCGAGATAGGTGTGGGCGACTTCGGCGCTCTTGAAGAGCCACAAACTCTGCCCCCGGGCCCGGCCGATTTCCGCGAGTGCGTGGATGGTGCCGATGTACTCCACCTCGTACTCGGGGAGTACGGTTACCCGGGAAACAGTCAGGACACGAGTCATATCAGGCGGCATCCTCCGGGAATTGCTCCAGCATCTTCTTCACATCGGCCAGGAAGCGATCGGCATCGGCGCCGTCGACCACCCGGTGATCGAAGGACATCGTCAGCATCCCCTTGAGTCTCGGCGCGATGGTATCAGTGCCATCGGGAAGGGTAACCACCG
>CAZOES010000099.1:14488-16298 GCA_964578865.1 uncultured Gemmatimonadaceae bacterium
GGCCGCTTCTCAATGCTGCCGACGCAGAGAATGGCAACCTGGGGCTGATTGATGATGGGAAGACCGGCGTAGGATCCGAAAACGCCCGGGTTGGTGATGGTGAACGTGCCCCGCTGCACTTCATCGGGGTTGAGTTTCTTGCCCCGGGCCCGCTCGCCCAGATCATTGATGGAGCGGGCGATTCCCATCAGCGACAACTCATCGGCGTGCTTCACCACCGGAACGATCAGCCCCCAATCGAGTGCCACGGCCAGCCCGAGATTGATGTCGCGGCGGAAGATGGTCGCATCGTTGGAAACCGCGGCATTGAGCGACGGATGGGCCCGGAGTGACTGGGCCACCGCCCGGGCGATGAACGCGAGATAGGTGAGGTTCACTCCCCGCTCGGCGTACTCCTTTTTCTTCTTGGCCCGGATCTGGGAAACTCTGGTGTAATCGATCTCGAACATCGTCTGCACGTGAGCCGAAACCCGGCGGGACATCACCATATGCTCGGCAGTGAGACGCCGGATCCGGGACCAGGGCTCGACCCGATCGCCGGGCCAGGCTTCCGCCGCCGGTGCGTGCGCGGCAGGAGCCGCCGCGGCGGCTGGGGTTCGGGGAGCAGCAGCCGGTGCGGGTGCGGCAGCAGCCGCCCCACCTTCCATGAATCCGAGCAGATCGTTCTTGGTGACCCGGCCGGCGTGACCGCTGCCACTCACACTGGTGATATCGATGCCGTGCTCCGCCGCCATCTTGCGAACCAGCGGGGTGGAACGACGACGCAACCGCTCTTCCGCGGTCTCCGGTCCGTTGGCACCGGTGGAATCGGAAACCGCGCCGGACTTCGGCGCAGGGGCAGGCGGTGGCGGTGCAGCCGGCCGGGATGGAGCGGCGGGAGCAGCGGCGGCGACCGGGGCGGCGGCAGGAGCCGGCGCGGCGGCGGGCTTGGGCGCCGCCGGGGCCGCGACTGCAGCGCCCTTCTCGGTTTCGATCTTGGCAACCACGGTGTTTACCGCTACCGTCTGGCCTTCCTGCACCAGGATCTCGGCCAGAACTCCGCCATCGGGAGCCGGAATCTCGGCGTCGACCTTGTCGGTCGAAATCTCGAAAATGGGCTCGTCCCGCTTGACCTCATCCCCCAGCTTCTTGATCCAGCGGGACAAGGTGCCCTCGGCGATGGATTCGCCCATCTGGGGCATGATGACGTCGATGCGGGCCATGGTGCGATCTCCGATTCTGAAATCCGGGAATCGGGAATCGGGGATCGGCAATCGGACCCGATTCCCGACTGCCGATTGCCGATTCCCGGTTGTTCAGTACGCTGCCAATTTCCTCGCCACCGCGACGATATCGGCCGTCTGCGGCAGCACGTAGTCCTCCAGGGTCGGCGCGTACGGCAACGGCACGTCGGCCGCCGTGACCCGCAGCACCGGACCATCCAGCCACTCGAACGCCGACTCGTTGATGCGCGCCGCGATCTCCCCCGCCACACCGCCGGTGCGGGTGTCCTCGTGGGCGATGAGCACCTTGTTGGTCTTCTTCACCGTGGCGAGGATGGCCTCGTCGTCCATCGGCAGCAGGGTGCGCAGGTCGAGCACCTCGACGCTGACGCCGTCCTCTTGCTCCAGCTGGTCGGCCGCCTCGAGCGCCTTCCAGACCATCGCCGACCAGGTGATGATGGACAGGTCCTTCCCCTCGCGGGCGACGCGGGCCTTGCCGATGGGCGTGAGGATGTCCTCGCCCTCGGGCAGGTCCTCCTTGATGCGCCGGTAGAGGTACTTGTGCTCGAAGTACAGCACCGGGTCGTCGTCGCGGATGGCCGCCTTGA
>CAZOES010000100.1:0-16196 GCA_964578865.1 uncultured Gemmatimonadaceae bacterium
GGATTCCTAGCCCTGCGATAGAATCCGCCTCGGGACCAAGGATCGCAAGAGGGAGGCTCCCTCGGAATTGCCCCGCGGGAGTAGCCAGCCCTAGAACAGGTCCGTGACGGCGCCTAAACTCGCACTGCTGACCAGCCGGGCATACTTGGCCAACACCCCGGTCCGGTAGCCCGTATTTCTGGGCTTCCAGGCCGCCCTCCGCCTTACCAGCTCCAACTCCGGAACTTCAAGCTGCAGAAGGCGTTTGGGGGCGTCAATGGTAATGGTGTCCCCTTCCTGGACCAAGGCTATCGTACCGCCGACCTGGGCCTCGGGGGCCACGTGTCCGACCACCATCCCGTAGGTCCCCCCCGAAAAGCGCCCGTCAGTGATCAGGCCGACCGAATCGCCCAGGCCAGCCCCGATGATGGCCGAGGTAGGGGAGAGCATCTCCCGCATACCCGGCCCACCCCGGGGGCCCTCGTAGCGGATCACGATGACGTCGCCGGGCCTGATCTTTCCGGCCAGAATCGCGGCGAGGCAGTCCTCTTCCGACTCGAACACCCGGGCCGGTCCAGACATCCGCGGAGTCTTCACTCCGGTGATCTTCGCAACTCCGCCCTCTTCGGCCAGGTTGCCCCGCAAAATGGCGAGGTGCCCCTGCTGATACATCGGACGGGACCACGGCCGGATGACATCCTGACCGGTCCCCGGCTGGTCCGGGACCTTGGCGAGAAGCTGAGCCACAGTCTGGCCGTCAATTGTCAGGCAATCCCCGTGCAGCAGGCCATGATTGAGTAACATCTTCATGACCTGGGGAATGCCTCCGACCTTGTGGAGGTCGGTCATGACGTAGCGGCCCGAGGGTTTGAGGTCGCAGAGGACCGGTACCCGGGCCCGGATGTTCTCGAAGTCGTCCAAGACCAGAGGAACCCCGGCGGCGTGGGCAATGGCCAGCAGATGGAGTACCGCGTTGGTGGAACCGCCGGTTGCCATGACCACTGCGATGGCGTTCTCGAATGCCTTCCGGGTCATGATCTGTCGGGGCAGGCGCTGAGCCCGTACCGCATCGACCAGAACCTCGCCCGACCGGGCCGCGCTGTCGGCCTTCTCGGGATCCTCGGCTGCCATGGTCGAAGAGCCCGTCAGGCTCATGCCCATGGCCTCGATGGCGGAGGACATGGTGTTGGCGGTGTACATCCCGCCGCAGGATCCGGCTCCGGGGCAGGCATGGCACTCCACCGCGTGGAGCCGGGCATCGTCAATCTTTCCGGCGCTGAACTGACCCACCGCCTCGAACGAGCTCACAATGGTGAGATCCTCGCCATCCAGGTGGCCCGGCTTGATGGTGCCACCGTAGACGAAGATCGAAGGAATGTTCATCCGGGCGATGGCGATCATCGCGCCCGGCATGTTCTTGTCGCAGCCGCCAACCGCAATCACCCCATCCATGCTCTCGGCATTGCAGGCGGTCTCGATCGAATCGGCAATGACCTCGCGGGAGACCAGGGAATACTTCATTCCCTCGGTTCCCATCGAGATGCCGTCGCTCACCGTGATGGTGCCGAACAACTGGGGCATGGCCCCCGCGGCCTTGATGGCCGCCTCGGCTCGGCGAGCCAGAACATCGAGACCGGCATTGCAGGGGGTTATGGTGCTGAAGCCGTTGGCCACTCCGATTATGGCCTTCTCGAAGTCGCCTTCGCCAAAGCCGACAGCCCGAAGCATCGCCCGGTTGGGTGAACGCTGGACCCCTTGGGTAATGGCGCGGCTGCGGCGGTTGTCCATGACGGGTGACGGGAGATGGGAGACAGGCGATGATAACAGGGAGAGTGAATGTAGCAGACCGCGGCTGGCTGTTAAAGGAAAGGAGCGGGAGTCCATTGGACTTGCCCGCTCCCTCGTGATCGGCACTCCTGGTCCGTCTCCCGTCTTCTACTTGACTGCCAGTACCGGCTCCTGGAGGGCCTGGCGCTGGACCTGGTCGGCGGTGATCGGAGTGAGCGCGGCATTGTCGGCCTCGCCGGTCCGGATCCGGATTACTCGTTCGAGGGGCTGCACGAAGATCTTGCCGTCGCCCACTTCGCCGGTGCGCGCTGAAGAGAGTATCGCCTTGATGGTGGGTTCGACGAACGGCTCGGAGACCGCCATTTCGATTTTCACCTTTTCGCGAAACTCGAGCACCACGCTGGCCGCACGGTACATCTCGACCAGTTCCTTCTCGCCGCCATGGCCGCTCACCCGCGAGATGGTGATGCCGGTAACGCCGGCCCGGAACAGCGCAGCCTTGACCTCGGGCAGCTTCTCCGGCCGGATCACAGTGCTGATCAGTTTCATGTCCTTGCTCCCATGGGGTCTGACGCCGGGTTGAAGCTGTCGGAAGCCGACTGCCAACCGCCGTCTACTGGTGCACAGCTATCCTGGCCAGTCCGCACCCCAGGAGGAGGCGGCAGGATTTCCGATTCCCAATAACCGACGACTGACAGCCGACAACCGACAGCAGAGGTACCCATTAGGCGTCGTAATAGAGGAAAAACTCATAGGGATGGGGCCGGAGGTTCACCGGCGCGACATCCTTGGTTCGCTTCATGGTCAGCCAGGTCTCCAGCACATCCGGAGTGAACACATCGCCCTCGAGCAGGAAGTCGTGATCGGCCTCCAGAGCGCTCAGGGCTTCCGACAATGAGCCGGGCACGGTCCGGATGCTGGCTTTGCGTTCGTCGTGAAGCTCGTAGAGATCCTCATCGATCGGCTTGGGCGGCTCGATCTTCTTTCTGATCCCGTCCAAACCGGCCATCAGCATCGCGCTGAACGCCAGGTAAGGATTGCAGGAGGGATCCGGAGCCCGGAACTCGACCCGCCGTGCCTTGGGAGAGCTGGAGTAGGTCGGGATTCGGCAGATGGCCGAACGATTTCTCTGGGAGTACATCAGGTTCACCGGAGCCTCGAAGCCCGGTACCAGACGGCGATAGCTGTTGGTGGTTGGGGCGCAGAGGGCCAGCAGCGCGGGGGCGTGAGCGATCAACCCACCGATGTAGTGGCGCGCCATGTCGGAGAGCAGCGCGTACCCATTGGCGTCGTAGAAGAGCGGAGTGTCGTCCTTCCACAGCGACTGGTGGCAATGCATCCCTGAGCCGTTATCGCCAAACATCGGCTTGGGCATGAAGGTGGCCGTGTAGCCCAGGTTGTGGCACACGTTCTTCACGATGTACTTATAGGCCAGCAACCGGTCGGCAGTCTGCACCAGCGGGCCGAAACGGAAGTCGATTTCAGCCTGGCCGGCGGTCGCCACTTCGTGGTGCTGCACTTCCACGGGAATCCCGGCCGAGATCAGCGCCAGCATGATCTTGCTGCGCACGTCCTGCAATCGGTCGGCCGGGGGCACCGGGAAGTAACCTTCCTTGTGCCGGGGCCGGTGGCCCATGTTGGGCGTGCCGTTCTTCCCCGAGTTCCAGATCCCCTCGTCCGAGTCGATGTGGTAGTACCCCTCGTGGGCGTTCTGGTCGAACCGCACCGAATTGAAGATGAAGAACTCGGCTTCGGGTCCCCAATACGAAGCGGTGGCGATCCCGCTGGTTTTGAGATACTCCTCGGCCTTGAAGGCGATGAAGCGGGGGTCCCGGCTGTAGGGTTCCAGGGTGATCGGGTCGTAGATGTCGCAGGTGATCGAAAGGGTCGGCACGCTGAGGACCGGATCGACAAACGCGGTCGACAGATCCGGCATAAGCAGCATGTCGGACTCATTGATCGCCTGGAATCCCCGGATCGATGAGCCGTCGAACCCGAGACCTTCCTTTACCATGTCCTCGTCCAGGGTGCTGGCCGGGATCGAGAAGTGCTGCCATGTGCCCGGCAGGTCGCAGAACTTCACGTCGATGACCTGCACGCCTTTTTCGTTGATCAGCTCCTTGACTCGCTTGAGATCGCCCGACGGGCGGGAGCGTTTAGCAACCGGCTTTGCCGTGGCTGTCATACTGCTACCCTCTGGTTGAATTGGCCGGCCGCGGCGTCAGGCCGCGGCCTTCTTCGAAGTGCTGGCCGACGAACTGGCGAGGACCACCGCCGAGGAGATGTCCTGGGTATCGGGGTAGGCCAGAGCTCCCATCTCCGGGATATCCAGACCCAATTCTTCGGTTTCGGCCGAGACCCGATGCCCCCGAGTCACCAGACCGATCACGGTCCAGCAGATCAGGGTCAGGGCACCAACCACCACGATGTTGGTGGCCACCCCGATGACCTGGGCCCCGAACTGGCTCGCGTCGCCGTAGAACAACCCCCGCACCCCTCCCGCCACACCGTTCCAGCCGTCGCCGTAGGTGCCGTCGGCCAGCAATCCGAGCGAGAGCACCCCGAATGCACCGTTCACTCCGTGCACCGAGATGGCCCCGACCGGGTCATCGATCTTGAGCGATCTCTCGACAAAGAAGACCGACCAGCAGACCAGCACGCCCGCGATGCTGCCGATCAGCACCGCCGACGGGGCGGTGACGAAGGCGCAGGGAGCGGTGATCGCGACCAGACCCGCCAGCGCACCGTTGGCCAGCATCGACGGATCCGGTTTTCCATAGCGCAGCTGCATGTAGATCATTGCGGTAATGCCACCGAACGCCCCAGCCAGCATCGTATTGGTTGCGATGACCCCGATGCGCAGGTCACTGCCGGCCAGCGTGCTGCCGGCATTGAAGCCGAACCACCCGAAACAGAGAATGAAAGTTCCGAACAGAGCCATGGGGATGTTATGCCCCGGGATGGCGTTCACCTTTCCGTCCGGTCCGAATTTCCCGCGCCGGGGGCCGAGGAGCTTCGCCGTCACCATGGCGATCACCCCGCCGGTGAGGTGGACCACTGATGATCCGGCGAAGTCCACGTGGCCGTGCCCCAGACCCAGGTTACCGCCTAACTGAGAAAGCCAGCCGCCGCCCCAGACCCAGTTGCCGTATAGCGGATAGATCAGGCCTCCGATCGCCAGGCTCAGCCCGATGAATGAACTCCACTTCCAACGCTCGGCCAGCGCGCCGGTCGGAATGGTGGCCGTGGTGTCCATGAAGACCATCTGGAACAGGAAGTAGGCGAAGACCGGGGCGGTGTAGTTCACTCCGGAGAGGAAGAAGCCCGAGAGCCCCATGAGGTTCCAGGTGTGGCCACCCAGCGAAACGCTCACTGCCTTGGTGAGGGTTGCGGTCTCCGCCGTTTGGCCGAGGCTCAGAATGGGGCCCAGCCCGCCCGCTTGAATCGCAAAGCCGCAGACCCAGTAGGCCGCCATCGCCACCGCGTAGACCATGAAGTTCATGGTGGCGGTGTGAGCCGCATTCTTGGCCCGGGTGAATCCGGTTTCCACCATGGCGAATCCGGCCTGCATCAGCATGACCAGAAAGCCTGCCACCAGGGTCCACACAAAGTTGACCGCGACAGTGTTGGCGGCCGCAGCGGCGTTGGCCGCATTGGCGAGGGAATCGGAAGCCGGATTGAGTGCCGGAGCCGCGGTTGCGGCGGTGGCTGCCGAATCCGGTGAGGCCTGCGCCAGGAGAGCGGCGGGCGTCACCAGCGCTGCCAGAACCAACCAGTGTCGTGATCGGGGGGTCATTGAGGTGCCCTGGTATGTGGATGGCGAAGTGGCTATCCGCGAGGTGAAGGTCCGCGTCGTCCATCTGGCTTGGAGTAGCGGTGTGACGGGCACGAGTATATGGCCCGGTACGCGTACTGTCAAGCAATTCGTGCAAGAAGTGCAATTTTTTGGAAACAGATCATGAAATCACCCATAGTTGTTGACTAATTGATGACCAGAAAATGCGAAAGCCGCACCAATTTGGCGCGGCTCATCACCCAATCCTCGGACATTTTGTCGCCTGGTCCAGCTAAGCCTTGGCTCTGGCTGGAGTTACAGTAGTTACATCCCCACGTCCTCCAGGCTCGGGTCGCTGTGGTCCCAATGGTATTCCATATAACCCGCCGTTTCCTCCGCCATTTCCTCGCCCAGCAGCCGTTCCACCACATGTAGTGACATGTCGATGCCAGCTGAGATCCCGGCCGAGACGATCACCTTTCCGTTGTCGATAAAGCGGACTCCTTCGCGCACCCGGGCTTGGGGGGCGGTCTCCCGCAATAAATCGATGGCACCATGGTGGGTGGTCACATCCATTCCATCCAGCAGACCGGCGCTGCCCAGAAGCAGTGCGCCGGTGCAGACCGAGAGCACCAGCTCGGCTCCCGGGGTGGCCCGCTGAATCCACTCGAGCACCGTGCGGTTGTGCATTTCCCGTCGAGTCCCGAATCCACCGGGGACGATCACAATATCGGCACTCGGGGTTTCGCTCAGGGTGGCGTGGGGCTCGACTCGAAAGCCGTTTCTCAGGGTCACCAGTCCGCGCTTCTCGGCCACCAGCGAAACCTTGAATGGCTCGAGCCCGTGGCGCCGTCCCGCTACTGAGAAGACCTCGAAGGGTCCCGCCACATCCATCACCTCGGCCTCATCGAAGACCAGGAGCGCGACCCGCCGTGTGGTCATAGCCATCCGCGGTAGAGTTGGGACTGCATGGAAAGGGAGTTCTGAGTCAAAGCTATGGGAATAGAGGAAGTGGGCCAGTAGGCATAGATTGGAGCACATGCCCGATCAGAGTTGCCCGACCTGTCAGGCTCCCGTTCCGGAGTCGGCCCTGTTCTGCCCGCAGTGCGGTACTCGCACCGGCATGGGCGATTCCCGGGTTCAGCCCGGTCCCGGGGTGGATGTACCGGACAAACTGGCCCGAGCCCTGGGTGAGAAGTACAAGGTGAGCCGGTTACTGGGAGAAGGCGGCTTCGCGCAGGTCTACGAAGTCTGGGACACCGATCTCCAGCGCCGGCTCGCGGTGAAGGTGCTCAAGCCGGACATTGCCTGGTCTTCCGGCATGCTGGAACGCTTCCGGCAGGAATGCCGTTCAATCGCCCGCCTGACTCATCCCAACATCCTCGCCATTCATTTTGTGGGCGAAGGCGAGGGCCTGGTCTATTACGCCATGCCCTTCATTGAGGGCGAGTCGCTTTCCAGCCTGCTGCGGCAGGGCGCCCTTCCCCTGGACCGGTCTCTCTCGATCATCCGTCCGTTGCTCGATGCCCTGGCCCATGCCCACTCCCAGGGGCTGATCCACCGCGACATCAAGCCCGATAACATCATGATTGAAGCCAGCACCGGGCGACCGTTGCTGGTGGACTTCGGTATCGCCAAGCGGATCGATGGGGCCGGGCACCAGACCCAGACCGGGTTCGTGGTCGGCACCCCGCAGTACATGAGTCCGGAGCAGGCGCTGGGGCAGGGCGATATCGATGCCCGCTCCGACATCTACGCGGTCGGTGCCGTGCTCTTCCAGATGGTTACCGGGACTCCCCCGTTTGAGGGTGAAACTTCCCAGGAAATCGTCGGCAAGCACCTGAGTGAGCCGGCTCCTATCGCCACGGCCCGCAACGCCAAGATCCCGATGTGGCTCTCGGAGATCATCGTGCGCTGCATGGCCAAGCGTCCGGCCGAGCGGTTCCAGTCAGCGGCCATGCTGCTCGATGCCATCAATACCGGCCGGGACTCCGGAGCCAACCAATCGGTCTCCGCCGAACGGGTGGTCCAGCGGGTTCAGGCCGATCTCAAGACTGAGATGATGAGCTCGACCGAGCGAGCCAAGGTGTTGAGCAACGCCGCAACCTCCATCAGTGGTCCCCGCTCCTCTCGCGCCTCGACTCAGAAGCCCGAGGCGAAGCCGGCCGCCGCCGAGAGTGCGGCCAGTACGCCCTCGAGGCTGGGGAAGTGGGTCGCCCTCGCGCTGGTGCTGCTGCTGATGGGAGGGGCTGGGGCCTGGTACTACATGAGCTCGAGTCCGGTGCTGGTCGTGGAGAACCGTCTGGTCGAACCGATTCGCATGGTCGTGGACAACCAGACCATCGAGGTCCCCGCCGGGGGCCAGGTCGAAGCCCCGGTCAAGCGAGGCCGGCCCCTGGTGGTGCAGTGGTATCTGGTGCGGCCGGCCGGCCCCGCAAATGCGCCGCTTGGAGTAGAAGTCCAGGGGAGTATCACCGAGCAATCGCCCAGCGGCCGGATGGGTCACATTATCGATGCCAATTCCGCCGAGACTGCGGTGTTTGCCCCGCTGGTCACCAACGCAACCCAGGAACCGCTCGGGGTAGTGGTGAATGCCGGTCTGGTGAACGCCATGCCCTGCAATTGCCGGGTGAATCCCGGTGCGGTGCGGGCCAGGATCGGGTACTACCCGCTTTTCAAGAACAGCACGGTGCAGGCGAGTTCACCGGTGGGAACCGTCGCGACCTTCCGGGATCTGGGTCCCTCGGTGGATCGGGAGGCGGGGAGTGTGGGTCTCCGGTTTGAGCCGAAGGATTTCGGGGTCCAATAGACACAGCTAAGAGCTGAAAGCTGAACTGCACACCCATAGCTCTCAGCTCTTAGCTCTCAGCCTTCTCAGGGCCTTACGAAGACGGTCCCATCATTGATGATCGGCAACCGGCAGGCCGCGTTGTTCCCGATGTCGCAGGCCCTCCGATATAGCTGTTTGGCCCGATCGCTGTCTCGCGATACTCCCCGGCCTTCCTCGTACATACTTCCCAGGCGAACGCAGGCATTGGCGTCGTTGTTCTCACAGCCCTTCAGATAGAGCTGCGCAGCCCGGGCCGGATTGCTGGAGATACCCTGGCCCAGCTCATACATCTCACCCAACCGGAGACAACTGGGCTGGTCGATTCCATCGCAGCCGCGGGAGTAGTACTGCGCCGCTGTGCCGGTGTTGGGCACCACGCCGTTCCCCCGCTCATAGGCACTTCCGAGGAAACGGCACGCCTCGGGATCTCCCAGGTCGCAGCCCCGACGATAGAGCCCGAGCGAGCGGGTAACGTCGGTGCCGACTGGGGTTCCCCGCTCCAGCCAGATGGCCAGGGTGGTGCAGCCGGGGGCATACTCGTAATCGCAGGATGCCTGATACAACCGCGCGGCGCGCGAGGGATCGGGATTGGCGAAGGTGCCTTCTCTCACTCCTCGGGCAACCAGCCGGGCGAGGTTGGCGCAGGCGACTCCCTGCTTCCCGTCACAGGCGCGGGTGTAGAAGCCGGCGGCCTTCTCATACTCGGCCCGTTGCTCGTATTGGGCCCCGGCATCGCGGCAGCCACCCGCATCGCCCTTGTCGCAGGCGGCGATCCGCTCGTCGAGGATCTGCATCTGGGCCGTGAGGTGCGGGGCCACGAGGATCAGCAACGCCGCCAGCGCCAGTCCACTGATTTTCGAGTTAGTCATCATCGTCTCCCGTCTCCCGGCTCCCGCCGTCCTTCTTCTTGAGCCGTATCGCCGTGCCCGGAGCCAGCGCATCGAAGCCGTACTTCTTCCGGGCCCGGTCTACCGCCGCGGTCAGCTCCCTGAGACGGGTACGCTCCTCCGGCTCGAACAGATCCGCTGCGGCTGCCTGACTAAGGTTAGTCGCCGCTACCCCTATTAGACGCACACCCTGGCGCCGGCGCTGCACATCCTCGAAGGCCGGCTGGAAAAGCAGCCGGACCGGTTTGAGGAGTTCGGCATCGAGATCGGTCGCTGCCTTGATGGTGTGGCGGCGGGTGACAGTATGAAAGTCCCCATGCCGGAGTTTGAGCACCACGGTCCGGGCCACCAGGCCTTCTTCCCGGAGTTGCCCGGCGATGAAGCCCACAAACCGCACCAGCAGACCGTCCAGGTACTCCGGATCCCTGGTGTCTTTCGCCAGGGTGGTCTCCCGACTCACCGACCGCTGCAGCTGTTCGGCATGGAGCGCGGTGGACCCGTTCCCATGAGCCCGCCATTTGAGCTCTCTGGCGTAGTCGCCGATCAGTCGTTTCAGCTCGGCCTCGGAGAGCGCCTGGACCTGAGCCACCTCCGTCAGCCCTACGTGCCTCAGCTTCTCGGCCGTCTTGGGCCCGATCCCCGGCAGCGCCCGCAACTCCAGTCCGGCCACAAACCCTTCTTCCCAGCCGGCCCGCACTTCGCAGATCCCTCGTGGTTTGGCATAGTCCGAGGCCAGCTTGGCGATCATCCGGTTGGGGCCGATCCCGATGCTGCTATCGAGCCCGGTTTCCCGGCTCACTTCCAGGCGCAGTCGCTGGGCCACCGGCAGCAGGGACACCGGGTAGAGCTGCTCGGTTCCGCTGAAATCGAGATACGCTTCATCGAGCGACGCCATGACCGCGGTGGGGGCATGCTTCGCCAGCACCTGGCGGACCTGGCGGGACGCATCCCGGTAGTGAGCGAACTCGCCCTGGAAGAAGGTGGCGTTGGGGCAGAGCCGAACCGCCTGGGCAATCGGCATTCCCGATCTCACCCCGAACTTTCTGGCGCCGTAGGACGCCGACTGCACCACCCCGCGCGACTCCCGTCGTCCGCCCACCACCAACAGCTCGACATCCCGGAGCTCGGGATTGTGGCGGCGACACACCTCGACAAAGAACGCATCGAGATCGACGTGGAGGATGCGGGGCTTCACAGGGTCGTGGGTCGTGGGTCGTGAGTAGGTCCTCTAATACTATCAGGTGCTCAACACCCAGGCAGAAAGCCACCACCCTCGACCCGCGACCCACGACGATTTACCCTTCAACCTCTCCAAACCCCGGACCCACCAATGACTCCAAGCAAAGGCCTCCAGAAGGCCATGAACGATCAGATTCGCAAAGAATTCGAATCGGCCTACGTCTATCTCTCGATGGCAGCATGGATGGAGGATCAGAACCTTCCCGGCTTCGCCGACTGGCTTCGGGTCCAGGCCCGGGAAGAGTCGGGACACGCCATGAAGATCTTCGACCACCTCATCGACCGGGGCTGCCGGGTGAAACTCCAGCCGCTGGGCGGTCCGGCCACCGAGTTCAAGAATCCGCTGGAAGTCTTTGAACACGTGAAGAAGCACGAACAGAGCGTCACCAAGAGCATCGAGGACCTGTATGGCCAGGCTCAGGGCGACAAGGATTTCGCCAGCCAGGTCTTTCTCGAGTGGTTCATCACCGAGCAGGTCGAAGAAGAGAAGAGCTCGGCTCAGGTCCTCGAGAGTGTGCGGCGGGTGGGAGACAACCAGGCTGCCCTGGTCATGCTGGACCGGGAACTGGGACAGCGCAACACTACCGAAAAGTCGGAGAAGAAGAAGTCGTGAATCTTGCCTTTCTTGGGCTGGGTGCCATCGGCCAGCCCATGGCGGGGCATCTCGCCCGCGCCCACACCCTGACCGTCTGGAACCGCACCGCCAGTACTGCCGAGCAATTCGCCAGGACCAATAACTGCCGCTCCGCCCCGACGCCGGAGGCGGCAGTGCGCGGTGCCGAGGTGGTGGTGAGTTGCCTGCCTACGTCCCGGGAGGTGGAAGCTGTCCTCGAAGGGCCAGCCGGGGCCCTGGCCGGGTTGAGTCGTGGAACGCTCTTTCTTGATTGCACTTCCGGCGATTCCGAGTCGGCCCAACGAATTTCCAATCGGCTGGCTGAGCGTGGCGTTGCTTTTGCCGATTGCCCGGTCTCCGGCGGAACCAACGGGGCTCTGGCCGGCACCTTGACCGTCATGGTAGGGGCCGATGCGGCTACCTTCGAACGGGCCAAGCCGATTCTCGCGGCCTTTGGCAAGCGGATCGAGCACCTTGGTCCGGTGGGTGCCGGCAGCGCAATGAAGGCCGTAAACAACGCGTTACTGGCGGTGAATATCCTTGCCTTTGGCGAAGGATTTGCCGCACTGGTCAAAGCAGGTGTGCCGGCCCGGAAGGCGCTGGAAGTGCTCAACGCATCTTCCGGGCGATCGTTTGTCAGCGAAGGGCTGGTGCCGGACCGGGTATTGACCGGTGCCTGGCCCAACACCTTCCGACTGGCTCTGCTGGATAAGGATGTGGGGATTGCAGTCCAGTTTCTCGAGAGTCAGGGGATCGACTCGCCCCTGCTGCATCTTGCCAGTCAGCGGCTCCACCAGGCCCGGGCGGCGCTGGGTGAGGGAGCCGATTACCTCGAGGCCATCCGGCTTCAAGAACAGCGTGCCGGAGTCGAAATCAGGGGATGATGACAGACTGGGCCACCACTACCCGCCTCTCCGCCCGGGTCACTCTTGCCGAAGGCATGGTGATCCAGGGAGAACTGCATCTCCAGCCCAGAGTGGCCTGGAGAGACGGACCGGAGACCCCTCTCGAACTGCTGAATCGGGATGGGAACTTCTTCGTGATGAGCCTGCCCAGCGGGGAAGTGGTCTTCGTTTCCAAGACCCAGGTGGCCTCGCTGTTCTATCGCGAGGGCGCGCTCCCCGGGGAGCCGGAGCGGGAGACTGTAGCCCGGCACATTCCTCTCGAAGTGATGATGGTCGGTGGGGCCGAGTTTCGCGGCGAAGCGGTCAGTGAACTGCCTCCGGCCCGGTCCCGGGCACTCGATTTTCTGAATGCCAGCGAACAGTTCTTTGCCATCCATAACAGCGACGGCAACTGCTGCCTGAATCGGCGGTTCGTGCGTGCCGTTCGCCCACTCGGTCCATAGCTCGTGGCAAGACTCGATCGATTTCTCCAGGCGATGGTCGACAACAAGGCCCAGGGGCTGATCCTCGCTCCCGGGAAGCCCGCCAGCCTGCTGCTGGACGGCGCTCCCCGGCCGGTGACCCGCGATGCCCTTCCGGCCAACCAGATTCTCTCTCTGGTGAAGGAAGTGGTGGCACCCGGCGAACACGACCGCCTCGCCAGCCCGGTCGCTTCGACCTTCTCCTACTCCTCGCCCAGCGGGCCGATGAGTGTCGAAGTCATCCCCGAGAACGATGGAACCCGGGTAGTGATCCGGCCCGACAGTGGGGGAGCTACCCCGCCAGCTCCACCCGCCCCAGCTGCGGCGCCGGCTCCCGCCCGGCCGGTTGCCGCCCAGGTCTCCCAGGACCTCAGCGGCGCCAAGGCGGTGATCGAATCGCTGCTTCGCAAGACGGTCGAGGTCAAAGGATCGGATCTGCATCTCCGTACTGGAGAGCAGCCCATCATCCGCAAGGATGGCGAGCTGGTCCGGCAGGAAGGCCAGGTGCTGGATGCCGAGACGGTCGACAACCTGCTGGTCAGCATCATGGGGCCGGCCGATCTCGCCAACTTTCGGGAAACCGGTGATGCCGACTGGGCCCACGAGGTGGAAGGGATTGCCCGCTTCCGCTGCAACGGAGCGCAGGAACGCCGCGGCCCCATGGGCGTCTTCCGGGTCATTCCTTCGAAGATTCTCACGGTCGATGAACTGGGTCTGTCGCCCGAAATCCAGAAGCTCTGCCTGCTGACCAAGGGTCTGGTGCTGGTGACCGGTCCGACTGGTTCAGGCAAGTCCACCACCCTGGCCGCGATGGTGGACCTGATCAACCGGACCCGAAGCGATCACATCCTCACTATCGAAGATCCGATCGAGTTCGTCCATCCGCCCAAGAAGTGCGTGGTATCGCAGCGGCAGGTAGGACAGCACAGCAAGTCATTCAAGACGGCGCTGCGGGCCGCGCTGCGCGAAGACCCCGACATCATCATGGTCGGCGAAATGCGCGATCTGGAGACGGTCTCCATCGCCATCGAAACCGCCGAGACCGGCCACCTGGTGTTCGGCACCCTGCATACCACCACCGCGGCCTCGACCATCGACCGGATCATCGACCAGTTCCCGGCCGACCGGCAGTCTCAGGTCCGGGTGATGCTGGCGGAGTCTCTCAAGGGCGTAATCGCCCAGGTGCTGTGCCGGAGGATCAGCGGCGGACGGGTTGCCGCGAAGGAAGTTCTGCTCTCCATCCCGGCGGTTTCCAACCTGATCCGGGAGGGAAAAACCTTCCAGATCCCGTCGATTATGCAAACCAATCGTAAATCCGGGATGGTGATGCTGAACGACGCTCTGATGGAGCTGGTGGAGCAGAAGCAGGTCGATCCTAAAGAGGCCTACATGCGCTCGACCGAGAAATCGACCTTCGCCAGCGCCCTCAAAGCCAAGCGTTTCGACACCTCGTTCCTCGGCGAGACCTGATTACTCTTTCGCAGAGTGAGGGTAATGGCCTAGATTAACTCTGTCGGCGCTGACCCCCCTGTCGGCACCGCGATGAGACCGGCAGTTCCGGTCTCCGGAGTTTAGATGGCCGGCCCCGTTGCGACCGCGCAATCCGCTGGAAATCTCACTGTTCTGACCGAGCCCCTCGTCGGGGATGCCGATGAGCTCGGTTCGCTTCTGGACCTCTCCCTTCAGGCCACCGCCGCCACCGGCGCGGCGCTACTGGTCCACGCTAACAATCAACTCAGAGTTCTTCATACTCGGGGCGTGAATGCGCCTCCCCGGGATGAGACGATCTCGCTCGAGGGAACCGTCGCCGGGGAAGCCTGGTACCGGACCCGGCTGGTGGCTGGCCCTGAGGCTCCGCCCCGGGGGCGGCAAGGCGCCCTCTGGCAGGACGACCGCACCATTGAGCTGATGGCTGCGCCGGTGGTGGTCCAAGGCCGGCCGGTCGCGGTCTTCGTCCTCTATCACCGGCACTTGGGCCATTTCCGCCGGGGCGACGCCACCGGTCTGACCCGTCTCGCCAGCATCGCCGCCGGGTTGTGGGGCGGGGCCGCTGCCGCACCTGCGGCCGAAGCCCGCACCATGCTCGAGGTCCGTGCCTCTGCCCGGCTCGCTCTGCTCGCGGCAGGAAGGTTGGACGAAACCGACACCTGGATCGAGCTGGCCCGCACCGCCGCCGCAATGCTGGAGGCCAAGTCGGCCCGGGTTTCCGCGCTCGAAGGTGAGGAGTTGGTCTGCCGGGCTGCTACCGGTCGCTTCAGCGGGGATGTGGGTCGCCGGCGGTCCCGCGATTTCGGCTTCGAAGGCGTCGCCCTCGAGTCGATTGAAGGAGTGCTGGCCACCGAGTGGCGCTCCGAGGCCGGCTCCGGCTCTCCCTCGGCCTGGATTCGCTCGCTGGTGTCGGTCCCGCTCCGCCGGCTGGAGCAGGTGGTCGGGGTCATCACCATCGCGGATGAGTCGCCCTCGGTCTTCAAGGAAGCCGATCGCGACGCCCTGCTGCGCCTCTCGATCCATGCCACCGCGGCCCTCACCGAATCACATCTCGCCCACGCCGCGGAAGCCCACGTAGACGACAACCGGGTTTCGACTCAGGTCGCGGCTGCCCTGGCCGGGGCGGAAGACACTCCCGCACTTCGTCGGGCCATCGTCGCCGAACTGCGGCTGGCGCTGCAGGCGGACGGGGCCCGGCTCAGCGAAGTAGTCCAGCGCCACCTCGCAGTGACCGCGGTCGATGGCGACTCCGAGTTGCTCTGGTCTCCCCCGTTACCCGGTCCGCGGCTTCTCTGCGGTCACGACCTTTTGCCTCGCCACGTAACTCACCGCTGCGTGTTGCCGGGGGGCAAAGGCTACCTGCTGGCGGCCCAACTGGGGCAGGTCACCGCCCATCCCGGTTGTCTTCAGGTGGTGCGGAGCTCCAGTCCGTTCGACACCCGTCAGGAAAACCTGCTCCGCCGCCTCACTGAGATCATCGAACTGGCTCTGCTCTCCCGGATCTCCAATGTCCGGCTGAGCCAGTATGCCGATCGAATCCGCTCGGTCGCCGAGGTCTCGGCCACGCTCCATCAGTCGCTCCGCTCCTCCGACGCGATGGCCCAGGCGGCTGAGATGCTCCGGCGCGCTCTGGGCGTCAACACCGTGCGCATCGGTCTGGTGGACGAGGTCTGGCAGGAACTCTCCTTCCCCATCTACCGGAGAGGTGAGGAGGTCCGTGATGGGCTTCGCCGCCCGATCGGTAAGGGATTGCTGGAAGAAGTCTGGCGCACCGGCCGAACCCATTTCCTTCCCGCCAGCGCCACGGAAGAGGCAGTTCACCTCGGACTCGCTCTCGATACCGCACCCAAATGCGTGGCCGCGGTTCCGCTCCGGACCAGGGGCACGGTCACCGGCGTTATCGCCATTGAAGACGAGCTGCACGATCACGCCTTTGAGGCCGAGGATGTTCGCATCCTCGAAGTAGTCGCCCAGCAGCTCGGGGTGACCCTGGAGAATCTGGAAAGCCTGGAGGAGGAGCGGCGTCAGCGGATCACCGCCGAGTGGCTGCGGCAGATGGCCCGTACCGCGACCGATCCGTTGGCCCGACCCACCCAGATCTTCGAACTCGCGACGGACGCCGCCTTTCAGGGCATCGGTGGTGTTTCGGCGATGGTGGCGTTCCTGCAGGGAGACAGCACCCAAGTGCTGGTGGCCGGCCGGGGACAGCTCTCCCTGGAGCCGGGCGAACC
>CAZOES010000101.1:0-15996 GCA_964578865.1 uncultured Gemmatimonadaceae bacterium
TTAGAGCAGAGGACTCATAATCCTTAGGTCCCGGGTTCAAATCCCGGAGGGCCCATTTTTGACCGCCGCGTCTCGACTCGGGACGCGGCGGTCAAATTTTGTAAAGGGGATGTTTGAACCTTTACAAATCGTGTGCAGTCGGTTCCGGTCCTGCCGTCCCTTATGGTGAGACGCCACCCACCGCAGTGCCTAAAAGACAATCGAGCGGCCGTGGTCCCCCGCGAGGGGGAGAGTCCGACGCAGGCAGCCGCTCCCGGGAAAACAGGATGCGTGATCAGAGCCGCGGGAAACATGAGCTGGTGGATGATGTCACCGGACTTCGGAAACAGGTCGCAGATCTCAAGCAATCGCAGCTGGAGCGGCGCCGGATCGAAGACGGGCTGAGAAAATCGGAAGAAGAGTTGCGAGCCCTGCTGGACGCGACCCCGGTTGGCGTCTGTCTGTTCAATGCCAGCGGTGAACCGCTGCTGGCCAACCTCCGGATGGCTCGGCTGCTGGGTTATTCATCCCCCCACGAACTGGTCCGGCTGGGGAGCGCGATCGGGGTTATGGCCGACGATGCCGGAAAGCGCTGGGTCCGTGAGGTGGCTGAAGCGTCGTTCTCGGGCCGAACCTCACTGAGCCTTAAACGACGTGACGGGACCCAGATCACCCTCGACGCGATGGGGGAGAAGAGCGATCACGGGGGCTCGGTAGCCGTGGTGGTCATGGCCACCGGGTAGGGCTGGCACCGTCCCTGCTGCTGTAGCGCGCCGGCCACTCTGGCGCGAAAATGGGGGAATCCGGTAAGCTCCACCGGTCTACGGGGGCGCCGTCAGGTCTCCGCAACCCATCCTCCATGATCCGTTTCAACCACATCACCGGCAGTCTCGCTGGGCGCTCAGTCGAATATGACAAGCGCTCGATTCGGGTTGGCACCAGCGGGGACTGCGACATCCGCTACGACCTCGAGCACGATCCCGAGGTCGGGCGCTACCACGCGGCGGTGGTCTTCAAGGAGAACGCCTACCACGTGCTCGATCTGGGGCAGGCGGGCGGGGTATGGGTCAACGGCGAGCGGGTGCTGAGCCAGGTACTTCGGTCGGGGGACCGGGTCCGGTTTGGAGGCGATGGGGCTCCCGAGGCTGAAGTGGCGGTGGTGATCGACGCCAACTACGACGCGGCCCAGGACGCCGCCCGGATGGTCGAGACCTTCAAGGGTCGCACCCGGGAGACCTCCGCCATCCGGCTGGTAGCCGCGGCGGCGGAACGGGTGGCCGAGGAACGGGCCAAGGCCGGAGGAACCAAGTCTCGCCGAACCATGGAGGTGATGGCCACCGCCATCGGCGACGTGGGCGACCTGATGCGGAGCCAGACCCGGAAGCGCTGGGTCAAGATCGTGGGCATCGTCGCGGGCGTGGCCCTGGTCATCATCGGGGTTCAGGGTGCGGTGATCTACGCGCAACAGCGGAAAATTTCGGTGCTGCTCGACGCCAAGAGCCGTTACGACGAGCAGATTCACCAGATCCAGGTGGAAATGGACGCCACCCGGGACTCGATCCGGCTGGCGGAACTGGAGCACAAGCTGCTGGAGACCACTGCCAGCGCCGAGAAAGCCCTGGCCGAACTGGCCCGGACCAGCAAGCAGAAGGCGGAAGAGGTGGCAGAGAGTGGCGACGAGCTGGACCGGGAAATCCGGCGGATTCTCCGTCAGTTCGATGCGACGACCTACGCGGTGCCGCCGATCTTCAAGGAGCGGTTGGCCTATCATATCGGCGAACTGCAGAAGGCCGCCCCCATCGCCCGGCTGATCTATCGCCGGAAGGTGCGTTACTGGCCCCAGATCACCTCCGAGTTCAAGGCGCTGGAGCTTCCCGAAGTGATGGCCTACGTAGCGTGGACCGAGAGCCAGTTCGATCCCATGGCCAAGAGTTCGGCCGGGGCGAGGGGGATGTGGCAGATGACCCGGACCACGGCCCAGAGTCTGGGTCTTCGGGTTGACGGGGCGGTGGATGAGCGGACCGATGTACCCCGTCAGACTCGCGCGGCGGCGAAGTACCTGGCCGGCCTGCTGGCGGAATTCGGCGAGGATGCCTTCATGCTGGCCATGGCGAGCTACAACAAGGGAGAGAACGGGGTGCGGCGGGTGCTCCGGAAAGTGGCCCAGACGCCGGGCGGGTTCAAGAAGTCGAAACGGGACTTCTGGCACCTCTACCGACTGAAGATGCTACCCGAAGAAACCCGGGAGTACGTCCCCAAGATCCTCGCGGCGGCCATTGTGTGCAGCAATCCTGCGCGGTACGGGCTGATTGACTCCACCGCGGCTCCCGACAGCATCAAATCACCGAAAACGAGAGTCGCGACTACTGCCCGGTAAGGAGTTCCCCCCTGAAGGGCTGCCTCGCGCCGGGTCGCGGGTGGCGCTCCCGAAGGCGTTCGGTCGGGTGCCGAGTTCAGCGTAAACTGCCTATCTGGGGGGAGAACAATGACACTCCAGATATCAGTATTGTCATGTCTCCCTGTGAGTTCGGTCACTTCCGTTAAGAAACCAGCCGTTTAGGATTCGGGCACCTCGCGAGACTCCTTCCCGTCGCGCGAAATCGTCCCCTGCTGGAGGTTCCGGATGCGCCGCATCCTGTATATCGCCCCCCTGATCCTCGCTCTCGCCTGCAACCAGAACAAGGAAGAACTCGCCAAGGCTCTGGCCGACGCGCAGTCCCTTGCGGCCGAGAAGGACAGCCTGATCACCGAAGTATTGGAGACCTCGAAGTTCGTGAACGGCGTGAACGAAGAGCTGGCCAAGGCGCGGAGCGCGCTGGTCACCAATGCCGGCACTCCCGAGTCGGGCACCCCGGCTGAGCGGGATCGCGCTTCCCGGACCGCCGCGCTGGAGCGGGTCCAGGCCCTGGTCGGCCGTTTGAACGAGACCGAGCAGCGTCTGGAGCAGAGCACTCAGCGGGCCCGCTCGCTGGCCGGCCGGAACGGCACTCTCCTCAAGCAGATCGAGGAGTTCAAGACCAGTATCGACAGCCTGCAGGCCACCACCGCCCGCACCGAGGCCGAGCTTCGCTCGGTGATCGACTCGCAGTCGACCCAGATCGCCGGGCTGAATCAGTCGCTCGATACCGCCCGCCAGGTCAACGCGCAGCTGACCACCGACAAGACCGCGCTGCAGGACACGGTGATCGACCTGACCCACTACAAGAACACCGTGTACTATGTGGCCGGCACCGAGGAAGAGCTGATCAAGAAGGGCGTTGTGGTGAAGGAAGGCAGCAAGTTCCTGTTCTTCGGCGGGAAGCAGCTTCACCCGGCCCGGAACCTGGACTCCTCCGCCTTCACCCCGCTGGACAAGACCACCGGCCTGACCATCGATCTCCCGGCCGATCATGAGTACAAGCTGGTGTCCCGGCAGGATCTGGCCGCGGCGGACAGCTCGTCGATGAAGGATGGCAAGGTGACCGGCCAGCTGCGGATCGCCGAGCCGGAGACCTTCTGGGCCCCGTCGAAGTTCTTGATCCTGGTGCAGAATTAACGATTAGACGTCGCGGTTCGAAGTCAAACAACCCTCCGAGTACTCGGAGGGTTGTTTGTTTTGCTGAATGCAGAATTGGCGCTCGAGCGGACTGCGCTGTCGCGGCGTCGAGTTGCCGCAGAGGAATCACATGCATCCCTGAGCGGCGAACTCGCCGCCGCTCCCTCGCAGCCCGCTCTTCGCGCTTACTTCGGACCGCCCTTCCGCCCTTCCGCCCTTCCGCCCTTCCGCCCTTCCGCTCTTCCGCCCCTACGGCCCACTGACCAGCAGCTTCGCCGCCAGTTCTACCGCGTGACTTGACCCCGCCAGCGCCAGCACGTCGCCGGCCTGCAGCTTCTGTTTACCCTCCGGCAACACCGTGGCCTGGCCATCCCGCACAATCACCAGCACGCTCGCGTCGGTCGCGTCGCGCAGGTCGATTTGCCCGAGGGTTCGGCCGTCGGCGTAGTCACCGGCCCGAATCGGGTGGGGTACCGGCTCACCCAGACCGGGAATCATTGAGTAGATCGGGGCGAGAGTAGCCGCGGCGCGTTCGGTGGTAGCGTTGAGGGTCTCGCCCTCAGCTACCGCGGGAAGGGGGGCCATCTGCCGGCCCAGCGCGGCCGCTATCACCTCAGCGCTGGCCCGGGTGTGGCCCTGCAGATTGGTGGCGCTCTTCCAGAAGGCGACGCCGAGCCCGATGATCAGCAGGAGGAGGAGGGGGATACTCACGTGGATCGGGAGCACCACGCGGGTCAGCGCCACCAGAGGTAGGCTGATCAGAAAGAACCCGGCCAGCTGCCACGACACGATGAAAGCCCGGCGGGGCGCCACTCCGAGGTCGACTTTACCCGGTTCGCTGGCCGGCAGGGCTCTGAGGGCCAGACTCCGGCCAATGGCGAGGGTGAGCCGGTAGAGACCGAAGATGAAGGGCAACGCGACGCCCACGATCACCCCCACCACGATCCAGCGGGCATTCCGAGGGGTGAGGTCGAAAGCGGTGACTAACCGGTCGATGCCCGCCTGGCCAAACTGCCAGCCGGCCAGGCCGATCAACGCCAGCACCAGGGCGTCGAGCAGGAGCAGCCCGACCTGGCCCTTGAGCCGAGACTTGGGTACCGGGGCTCGATTGCGGGCCTGCTCCATCCAGGAGCCGTAGAGCGCGACGAAGTTCTGCAGCGGTCTAGGAAGGCGCCGGTCGACGAATGAGGCAGCCGGACCGGCGGCCCGGATGAGCCAGGGTGTGGTGAGAGTGGTGATCGCCGAGACCGCGACGGCGATGGGGTAGAGGAACGGACGAGTGGCTCCACTGGCCAATCCCACCCCGGCGATGATGAACGAGAACTCGCCGATCTGGGCCAGGCTCATCCCGGTCTGCACCGACGTGCGGGTGCCATAGCCGGCCAGAAAGGCGCCGATACTCACCGCGAGGACCTTGCCCGCGATCACCAGAATGGTGAACACCAACACGGCCACCCAGTGTTCCAGGATCACCCGCGGGTCGATCAGCATGCCGACTGCCACGAAGAAGATGGCAGCGAACATGTCTCGCACCGGCCGCACCAGGTGCTCGATGGTCTTCTCTTCACCCGATTCGGCCACCAGTGAACCGGCCAGGAAGGAGCCCAGCGCGACTGAATAACCGAACGAGAGCGCCAGGTATCCGGCTCCGAAGGCCAGACCGACCGCCGTGATTACGGTGATCTCGGGGCGATCCAGTTTGACGATGGCCCGGGCCATTCGAGGCACCGCCAGCAATCCGATCACGATCAGGCCGGCCAGGAACACCACCAGCCTGAGTGCGGTGCGGCCCAGCTCGGCGGGAGAGAGAGTCTCGCCGCCCGAGACGGCGGTAAGGACGGCCAGCAGGAAGATCGCGATCAGGTCTTCGATAATGAGCACTCCGAAGGCCACCTGCACGAATCTTCCCGCCGATTTCTGTTCCGCGAATGCCTTGACGATGATCGTAGTGCTGGAGATCGCGATCACCGCTCCGGCATAGATGCTTTCGAGCGCGGTCCAGCCAAAGGCCTGTCCCGCCAGGAAGCCCAGCGCCACCATGGTGGTGGTTTGCAGTACTGCCACGATTCCCGCAGTGGCGCCCACTTCGAGCAGTTTCCGGAAACTGAACTCGAGACCCAGCCCGAACATCAGCAGGATCACGCCCAGCTCGGCCATGGTGTGAACCATCGGCTCGTCGGCCACCAACGGAATGTTGATGTGGGGGCCGACGATCATCCCGGCGAGCAGGTAGCCGAACACCACCGGCTGCTTGAGCCGGTTGAACAGGAGCGTCGTGACTCCCGCTACCAGCAGGACCATCGCCAGGGTCCGCAGAACCTCGTGACTATCGGGCATCGGTCAGCCGGTGTTGCGAGGAATGAGGGCGGTCTTCTCGACGGTAGCTCCGGCGACCCCGGTGGGCCAGCGCTGTTCAATCCAGAGGAGAACCGGCGAAGCAATGAACATCGAGGAGAAGGTCCCGGTGAAGATTCCGAAGAACATCACCAGTGCGAATGGCCGGATTACTTCGCCACCGAAGATGGCCAGGGCCGTCAGGGTGGCCAGCGCGGTGCCGCCGGTCAGGAGAGTCCGGGGCAGGGTCTCGTTGATGGCGCGGTTAAGCATCGAGATGTAACCGCCGGTTGACTTGCCTCGCATCTGCTCCCGGACCCGGTCAAAGATGACAATGGTGTCGTTAAGGGAGTATCCCACCACGGTGAGAAGCGCCGCGACCACCACCAGCCCCACTTCCAGCTGCAGCAACGCGATGAAAGCCAAGGTGGCCACGATATCGTGGGCGGTGGCCAGCACCGCCGCGACTCCGAAACGCCACTCGAAGCGCCAGGCCAGATAAGCCAACACCGCAAAGAAGCTCAGCCCTATGGCCATGAAGGCCCGCTGCCGCAATTCGCCCCCGACTTTGGGGCCGACCGCTTCGATCCGGGTCAGCGAGTAGGTACCTGCTCCGCTGACGTGGTCCATCGCGTCTCGCAGGTGTCCGGCGATGATCTCCGACTCGTTGCCGGCTTCGGCCTCACCGGATCCGGCCCGTACAATGAATTCGTCGGCTCCGCCGAAGCGCTGAATCTCGGCCCCCTCCACACCCTCAGCTTTCAATCCATCTCGCACGTCGCCTATGGCGAGAACCGAATCGGTGCGCACCTGGATAAGGGTGCCGCCGGTGAACTCAACGCTATAGTTCACCCCCCGCATCAGCATGCTGCCGATCCCGGCCAGCACGAAGACCAGAGTGAGACCGTAGGCCAGATGCCTCCGCCGGATGAAATCGAAGGCCGCACTCCGAAAGAATCGCACTCGCCCGAGCGAAACGGTGCTCAGGTCCGGCTTCCAGCGGAGCCAGAGGAGATAGGCAGTCCGGGTGATAAAGACTGCGGTGAGCATCGAGGCCAGGATGCCGACCACCAGGGTGACGGCGAAGCCCTGGACCGGGCCGGTGCCGAACTGAAAGAGGAAGAGTGCGGTCAGCACAGTAGTGATGTTGGAGTCGATGATCGCCGGCATGGCGTGCTTGAATCCCTCATCGACGGCGGTGCGGACCCGGCGTCCGGCGGCGAGTTCCTCCCGTATTCGTTCGAAGATCAGCACGTTGGCATCAACCGCGAATCCGATCGACAGGACGAATCCGGCCAGCCCGGGCAGGGTCAACGTCGCCCCCACAAACGCCAGCCCAGCGAAGGTGAAGAGGGTGTAGAAGGTCAGCGCCCCAACTGCGATCACTCCGCTGAGAGCGTAGTACCCTGTCATGATCAGGACCACCAGTGCCGTGCCTACCAGCGCCGCGATGATTCCGCCCTGAATCGAGTCGGCACCGAGACTCGGTCCCACCTGGCGCTCTTCGACGATTTTGAGCGGAATCGGGAGAGCACCGGCTCGCAGCGTGAGTGCCAGGTCCTGGGCCTCGGTGAGGCTCTTGCCTGACATGGCGATCCGTCCCGTTCGATCGATCCGGCCTTCGATCACCGGAGGTGAACCCTGCACCTGGCCATCCAGCAGGATGGCGAGGTGATTGCCGACGTTCTGCTCGGTGGCTTCACCGAACTTGCGGCCACCGGCGTTGTCGAGGCGGAAGGTGACCTCCGGTGCATTGGTCATCGGATCCAGCTGGGCCTGGGCGTCCATCAGGTTGGTCCCGGTGACGACGGCGCGGTCGCTCAGGACGTAGAACGCGCGATATTTCTGGTTCCCAGTCCCGATCGGCTGAGCCGCCCATTTGAGATCGAAGCCGCGGGGCCAGAGCCGCCGAGCCTCGGTCAGCCGCAGCAGGCTGTCGACCAGCTTCCAATGGTGCTCGGTCACAAGGTATTCACCGGGAACTCTCCCCTCGCCCGGCCGGGAAACCAGAAGTGCGCTGAGTTTGCCGCTGGTGGCCGCTCGAGTCGTCGAGTCGCTCTGCAGCAGCTGTTCGACCGGGTTTCGACCCTCCGCCCCTTGGGCCGAAGTGACTGGGCCGAGAACCCGATCGATCGACGGCAACACCCGGCTGAGGGCGTCAGACTGATCGGTCAGGCGGAATTCGAGAAAGGCGTTCCGTCGCACGATTTCCTTGGCTCGCTCGGGATCGCGCACCCCGGGAAGCTCGACCACAATGCGGTGGGCACCCACCCGCTGAATCAACCGCTCGGTCACGCCGAACTCATCGATCCGTTTCCGCAGAATCGTCTCGGCCAGCTCGATGTCGCGGGCGGGATCGGCGGAGCGGCGCTCCGATTCATCCAGCTCGAGAGCGAGATGCATTCCACCCTGGAGATCCAGTCCCAGACTCACGGGCTGGCCGGTGCGGTCGGGACCCGCAGTTCTGCGGTAGTTCTGGTACAACACCGCCAGGCAACAGGCGACCAGGAGCCCGATAAGGACCAGGCGGTTTCTGAGATTGCTGAGCATGGCATAACCCGAGAAGAGGCGCCTCCGGCCCAATGGCCAGGCTCGCACAATGCGCGAGACCCCGAACGCCGGCGCAATGCCGGATTCGGAGAGGAATGGGGGAGCCGCGAACGCGACTCAGCTCAGCGGGGGTGGACCGGTGGGGTAATTGCGGGAGAGAACTGCAGTCGGGAGAACGGCGAAGGGGCTATCGGTCGCGGGTTCGATCGCGCCGGTCGGCGCGAGTGGGGTGAGGCCGGGAAGGGAAAGTAGGGGAGTGGCTCCGGAGCCGGGGCCCTGGTCCTGCAACTGCAGTGTCCGGGTGATCGCCGGGGCTCGGCTGACCAGCGCCGAGTGCTCCCGCTCTGACAGGGTAGGCGACTTCCCGGCCGGTCCCGCCTCCCCCGAAACAGCCAGTGGGGCGAGGAACAGACCGGCCCACAGAAGGAGCCAGAGTCGAGAAAGCCGGCGGATCATGGGGGAAAGTAGATCCGGGGTACCGCCCTGAACAAGCGCCAATTGTTCCGAAGCCAATGCGCAAGAAGCGGATAGTCGTGGAGTCGATTGCCGCTCACTGTGGCTCCGACTCACACAGCGAGCCTGAATGGGGAATGGCGACTACGTACTCGGTACTCAGGAGGCCGAGGTTCTACCGGTTCGGACGGGCCCGGACCTTCTCGGCATCGCGGGCCGGCTGAGGATCGAACCGGGAGGCGGGGAGTTCGCGGACCGCTTCCGATTCTCCCAGTGAGCCCTCTTCGGCCTCAGGGAAGTCTCCCTGGGACTCCTTTTGCATCCACCAGGCGCCGATCAGGGCGGCCGGAGGGGCAGCCATCCAGAGGATCACGGTCGCCAGCGTAGTGCTGCCGCTCCACATCGTGACACCCTGTTGGATCATGTCGACGTGAAACACCGAGTTGGACCAGGCTGCGTCGATGCGGGCGCTGCCAGGCGGAAGCCGAGAGAACTTCCAGGCGAGCAGAAGCGGGGTGCCCAACTTGGTGACGGCCAGGCCCAGCCAGTAGGCGAGGGTGGCGCCGATGATGTGGCCGGGACGAAGCCGGGGAAACGAAAAACGCATCGAGGCCACCCTTAGGAGGAAGCCGTCCAGGTTGATGCTCCACAAGCTAGGAAGAGTGACGAGTATTGCAATCGGCTGGTGTCACTCGGTGATGATCCGGTCGGCCCACTCTACCAATCCCACGAAGATTCCCGGATTGCCGTACTTGGCGCCGAAGGCGCGGAGGTCGGCCTCCGAAACGTCCCGAGCCCGGGCGCAGGTCCCACAGGCATAGATGGGAATCTTGCGCTCGACCACTCGGCCGAGGATCTCGGACAGCCGGGGCCAGCCGACCGGCGTCACCGCGTTGGCCACACTGGCTCGCATCAGCGAGACGGCTTCTCCCAGCAGGAAGATCTGGACATCGTGCCCCGCTTCGGCGAGAGCATGACCATGAAGGAAGGGGAACGCGGCCTTGGTGGGGTCGTCCGACCCCCAGGCGCTCTTGAGCATGATCTTGAGTGGAGCGGGACGGGGCGTGGGTTGCACGCCGGTAAGGAGGAGGGGGAGGGCGGCGAGCTGAGTCAGGAAGTGACGACGGGCCATCAGGGTCTCCGGAAATAGGTGAGTTGCACTATTCCGAAGACGTTTGAGGGGGGTGGGGATTCCCGTCGGATCAGTGGGCTGGTGGGCTAGTGGGCTAGTGGGCTGGTGGGCTCACCTCGGGTCCAGGTTCCCTGTTCCTTCCATCCGTCAGGTGGCTCCCTCACCCAGGTTGCCGAAGTACAAGCTGACTACGGCTAGCACCACCAGTATCCCGATGGTGGTTGCCCAGAAGCCGCCGGGCGGGTCCCCGGCCCGTATTGAGTCTACCTCGGCTCTTGCTATCGAGACTCGGCAGGAATCGCACTCGATCGGCTTGAGGAAGGGAATCCCGCTGAGGGAGTCGGGCCCTATCCTGAGGCCGTGGAGTCGCAACTCCCGACCAGCGGCCCAGACCCGCACTTGTTGCCGAGGATGGCGTAGCCTGGGGTCCTCAGGTTGGACTCGCTGCCATCCTGCGCTGCATGCCGAGAGAAGAAGCAAGACGATCCCGCGGGAGCAGGGACATAGGGACTGAGGCATGGATGGGTAGCCAGTCGTGGGTGACCACCCAGGCTATCCCTCAAGCGTCCCCTGGCCGTGACTCACTTCGACCGTCCGGCCGCCTGACCGATCCTACCTCGGAAACGCCTCCGGCAACCCGCCATCAACCGTCAACCAATTGCCCGTGGTGTACTTGAACTTGTCGCTCGCCATCAGTACGGCAAGGTCTCCCACCACCTCCGCCGGGATCAGGCTGGCGCCCATCAGATTCCGCTTGCGATAGATCTCCAGCTGTTCCTCCACGGTAATGCCCCGGGCAGCAGCGCGCTCCTGCACAAACTTGAGAAAGAGCGGGGTCTCGATCTGGTCGGCATTGATGGCATTAACCCGGATATTGTCAGGCCCCAGTTCCACCGCGGCTACTCGGAGCGCCTGCAGCAGGGCGGCTTTGCTCCCGGCGTAGGCTACGGCATCCTTGCCGGGTACCACCGCCGCCTTGGAAACCGATGCCACGATGGCACCGCCCCGACCCTGCCGCTTCATTATGGCCGCGGCGCGACCGATGGCCGCTACGGCGCCGAGATAGTGCACCTCCAGCTGGCGCTGGAGATCCTCTCTCCTGATCTGGGTGACTGCCGCGAACCGGGGCGGAAGACCCGCGGTGTAAAACAGGCAATCGAGTCCCCCGAATTCCAGAACAGCCCTGGAGAAGAGTGCGTCGAGGCTGGCATCATCACGTACGTCGACCGCTGCCGCGATAACCTTCCCGGGGAATTTTGCTGACAACTCGCCGGCGGCTTTCTCGCTGGTCGCCCGATCGAGGTCCGCGACTACCACGTGGGCTCCCGCCTCGGCAAAGCTCCGGCACGCCGCCAGGCCGATCCCGCTTCCCCCGCCGATAATCACTGCAACCTGACGGAAGAGCAGTTTGCCGGCCCGCTCCTTTTCGATGGTCTCGCTCACTTTTCTCCGCTCCAGCGGCCAATGCTCGAATTCGAAGACATCCTTCTCCGGCACAAACTGAAATCCACCGATCGACTCGGCGTTGATCAGGCTCTCGAGGGTGGCCCGATAGCACAGATTGGCCGTCACCGCACTCTTCTTGTCACCGAAGGCGGTGATTACCCCGACGCCGGGAACCAGCACCACCTTGGCCCAGTCCTCCAACGGCTTTTCACCCGCCGCCGCGTTGCGCTGGTGATAAGCCTCGTACTCGGCACGCTGCTGGGCAATCTGCGTCCGAGTCTGCTGGGCCAGGCTGTCGCCGGTGTCACCGGCAGTCAGGTCGAGCCAGAGCGGCAGGCGGCCGGCCCGAAGCAGATGCTCAGGGGTGGCCATCCCGCGCTGCACCAATTCGGGTGTCTTCTCGGCGCTCAGCGTTTCCAGCAGGTCGTCGGCGCTGTCGTAGTGAAGGATGACCCGGTCTGCCGGACCGAGAGCTCCACGCACCGCGGGCAGAATCTGTTCGGCCATTCGTCGCCGTTCGGCCGGTGAGGGAAATCCCTTTCGCGCGGTGCCCAGTACCTGTTTGCCCCGGCGGGAGGCGGCGAGATACTCCTCGATCTGCTGAGCCACCTGCACCAGGCGGCCATAGCATTGTTTCGCGTCCTCGCCAAAGATCACCAGCCCATGGTGGGCCAGCGTCATCCCGATCGCATCCTCGGGAATCCGTCCGACCGTGGCGCTGACCGCGTGGGCCAGAGGGAAACCTGGACGGGAGTAGGGTACGTACACGATCTGGTTCTGAAACATCTCCCGCACCAGTCGCTGGGCCAGACCATCGCTCACATTGGTGAGACTCATGGTGGCGACGTCGTGGGTGTGGGCAATGACCTTGTAAGGGAGCAGCGAGTGCAGCGGAGTCTCCACGCTAGGTGCGGGACCCTGAGCCAGCATGCAGCCGGCCATGAATCGCATCATGTCGGCGTCGCTCATCGCATCGACCTGACGGAGTCCGCCCAGCTTGGCCAGAGAGAGCCGGGTAAAACCCTCACGCGTGATGCTCTTGAGGTCGGTGCCACTTCCCTTGACCAGCAATGCTTCGGTCTGACCCCCTTGCGGGGAGGTCAGGGTGAGCTTGATCGAGGTATTGCCGCCGCCCGGCTGGACCAGCCGTTGTTCCCGGCCGAGCAGATTGGAGAGGTATACCAGGCTGTCGAGGGGATCGCTGGCGGTGGGGCCCTGACCCCACTGATCGGTGAGTGCTGCCGGCCGGTTGGTCATGCCGACAAAATGGGCCCATCGAGCCGCGTCCGGCAGTGGGTGCCGCAGCTTGACTAGCGATTCAGGTACTGGTAGAACCCACCATGAGCGAAACACCGGGTTCACCCCCGGATACCCTCAGGACTGAGGGTACCTTGTGGCCCGAGCCTTCGGGCTCCGACTCCTCCGGCATGTCTGGGGCACTGCCGCCCGATCTGCTGGACCAGGTTCGGAGCCGGGTTCGGCTGCTGGCCCTGCTGCTGTTCGTCGCCTTCATGGTCGACCCGCTGGCGTATCTTCTCAACCGGCTCATCCTCACATGGCGGCACCAGCCGATTCTCCCGGCCGAGACGTTTCAGGGCGCCCTGCAGCCGGTCTACCTCGGAGTGGCCGCGGCTTCCGCGGGTCTCTGGTGGATCGCCCGGCAGCCTCGGGTTGCTCCAGACCGGTTGCACACCCTGGGACTGTGGTACCAGGTGCTGGTCTGCTTCGTAATCGCGCTGACCTCCAACCTGGAGTACTTCACGGCGCACGGCCTGGTTCCCGAGCTGAACTGGGTGCCCACCATCGTCGTGCTTTTTCCGCTGGTGCTCCCCGGCCCACCCCGCCGGATGCTCATCGCGGCCATCAGCTCGGCCGCGATGTCCCCCCTTTCCCAGCTCCTGCTGGAATCGACTGGCCTGATCCGCAGCAATCTGGACAGCTATTTCTCGGCGACCGTACACAGCGCCTTTGCGGTGGCGTGCGCCTATATGGGGGCGCGGGTGGTCTATGGCCTGGGACGGGAGGTGGTGAAGGCGCGTGAACTGGGGAGCTATCGGCTGGGGGAATTGTTAGGCGCCGGCGGTATGGGTGAGGTGTACCGGGCCACTCATCGCATGCTGGCCCGGCCGGCGGCGATCAAGCTGATCCGTCGGGAAATGCTCAAGGCCGACCCTGCCGGTCCCCAGATGGCCATCACCCGCTTCCGGCGGGAGGCCGAGGCGGCGGCCAGTCTCCGGTCACCCCATACTGTCGAGCTATATGATTTCGGCGTGACTCCTGACAATACTTTCTACTGCGTCATGGAGCTGCTGGACGGGAGCGATCTGGAGTCCCTGGTCCGTCAGAAGGGACCGATGTCACCCAGCCGGGTGATCTATCTCCTGCGACAGGTCTGTGAATCGCTGGAAGAGGCCCACGCCAAAGGCCTGGTCCATCGCGATATCAAGCCGGCCAACATTCACCTGGGCCGGCTGGGGATGCGTCATGATTTTGTCAAAGTGCTCGATTTCGGGCTGGTGAAATCGATTGACAAGGAACCGCGCGAGGACTCGATGGCCACGGCGCAGGGTAACGTCGCGGGTACCCCTTCGTATATGGCTCCCGAGGTGGCCATGGGCGAACCGTTCGACGGCAAGGCCGATATTTACGCCGTCGGTTGTGTAGGGTTCTTCCTGCTGACTGGACGACAGCTGTTCGAAGCGGCCACTCCCATGGCGCTGATCGTCCGCCACATGCGCGACACTCCCGAGCCGCCCTCGAGCCGCTCCGAGCTGCCGATTCCGGCCGCACTGGACCAGCTGATTCTACGTTGTCTGGCCAAGTCGCCCGCCCAGCGGCCAACGGCAGTCGAACTCTCCAGTGGGCTCGCTTCAGTCCCGGCCGAGCCGTGGGGTGAGGAGCAAGCCAAGCAGTGGTGGACCACCAACCGACCCGGATAAATGGCTGACGAGAATCTGTTGCGCCGCAAGAGCGCCACTGCGCCTCCGTCCGAATTCTTTTCCGACGGGAGTTCGGCCGGGGGCAGTATGCCGGCCGACATGGTGGACCAGATCCGCGGCCGGGTCCGGGCCATCGGCGTAGTCACAGCCGGTCTCTGGTCTTTTTCGCTCATCATGAACGCAGTGGTGGCCCCCCTGCTCGGGCGACCGGCCCTGTTCGAAGACCTCTGGCCCAAACCGAATCTGCCGGTGGCCATCGCCGGGCTGCTGCTCTCGCTGCTGCTGATCTTTCTCTCCCAGCGGGTGCGTCGTTCACAGTTGCTCCTGGATCTGAGCGCCGGATTCATGATTCTGTTCTGCCTGCTGGGCGGGATCCTGAGTCAGTGGCATCCCCCGCCGATCTCCCCGCGGGTTTCCTGGCTCTGTATCCTGATCATCGCCTATCCAGCCATCGTCCCAACCACGGTAAAGCGGACTCTGGTCGTCTCGCTGATCGCCGCCACCATGGACCCGGTCGGGTTGTTTATCGCCTGGCTCCGGGGTGCGACCTTCGAACCTTCGGCGATGTACTTCCTGTGGGATTTTCTGCCGACTTACCTCGCCGCCCTGATCTCCGTGGTGCCGGCCAAAGTGATCCGCCGGCTGAGCCAGCAGGTAATGAAAGCCCGGGAGCTGGGCAGCTATCGTCTGGAAGAAGTGCTGGGGAAGGGTGGAATGGGCGAGGTGTACCGGGCTTCCCATCAAATGCTGGCCCGCCCGGCCGCCGTGAAGTTGATCCGGGCCGAAGTCCTGGGCGAAAGCTCGGCCGACCGGGCCCGCACCATGATCGAGCGATTCCGCCGGGAAGCGCAGGCCTCGGCCTCGCTCCGCTCCCCTCACACCATCAACCTCTACGACTTCGGCGTCTCCCAGGATGGAACCTTTTTCCTGGTTATGGAGATGCTCGAGGGGCTGGATCTCGAGACCCTGGTCGAGCGTTATGGTCCTCAGTCCGCCGAGCGGGCGGTTTACCTGCTGAGCCAGGCCTGTGAATCATTGGCTGAAGCCCACGCGAAAGGGCTGATTCACCGGGACATCAAGCCGTCCAACATCTTCGTCTGCCGGATGGGGCTGGCGGTGGACTTTGTGAAAGTGCTCGACTTCGGACTGGTGAAGTCGTTGGGTACCGAGAAGCAGAACACCATGCTCACCGCGCCTGATGCGATGGCGGGCACGCCGGCCTTCATGCCTCCCGAGGTGGTGCTGAACAAGGGTGTGATGGACCACCGGATGGATATCTACGCCCTTGGCTGTGTGGCCTACTGGCTGTTGACCGGCCGACTGGTGTTCGAGGCGCCCAACCCAATGCAGGTAATGATCCAGCATGCCAACGCAGTTCCCCAACCGCCATCTTCCCGGGTCGAATTGCCGATTCCTCCCGCGCTGGACGAGGTCGTGCTGGCCTGCCTCGCCAAGGACCCGCTGGACCGCCCCGCCACCGCGACCGACGTCGCCGAACGACTGCAACAGGCTATCGGGCAAGGCAACTGGTCCCAGACCCAGGCCCACCGCTGGTGGGAGCTGCACCGTCCGGAGACCGCCAAGCCTGCATCAATCAGCGTGGGTGGCCTCACGCTGGAAAAGGCCCT
>CAZOES010000102.1:0-15979 GCA_964578865.1 uncultured Gemmatimonadaceae bacterium
GAAGATGGTTCCCCGGTGGGCCAGCTCCAGCAGGCCGATTTTACTGGTCACCGCACCGGTAAAGGCTCCCCGCTCGTGCCCGAAGAGCTCCGACTCCAGCAACTCTCGGGGAAGACCGGCACAATTGAGGTCGACAAACGACTCGTCGGCCCGGGGACCGTTGCTGTGGAGCCAGCGGGCCAGGACGCCTTTGCCGGTCCCGGTCTCACCCCTGATGTAGGCCGGCCGCTCCACCGCGGCCACTTTGCGGGCCTGCTCCGCCAGCTCCACGATGAGCTTGCTGGTGCCGACGAAGGGATCGAGGGCTCGGCGTTCCTGGCGGGCCTTTCGGGCCAGCTGTTGCTGTTTGTTGCGCTGATGTTCGAGACTGCGCTCGATCACCACCTGCAGCGCCTGCAGGGTCACCGGCTTGGTGAGGAAATGCTCGGCGCCTTCCTTCATGGCCTGTACCGCCAGCTCCACCGAGCCGTGGGCGGTGAGCAGGATGATCGGCACCTGGTCGGCGATGGCCCGGAGCCGGGGCAGCAGCATCAAGGCGTCACCGTCGGGCAACCGGTAGTCGGTGAGGACCACATCGGGCCGGATGTTCCGGAAGGCCGTCTCGGCATCCAGCGCAGTGCCGGCTTCCTCGACGCGATAGCCCTGGGCTTCGAGAAAGTTCCGCAGCCCGAACCGAACCGCTTCATCGTCGTCAACGATCAGAATGCGATTGCGCGCCATGAGTGTTCTGCTTCAGGTCCGGGGAATTACCGGAAAGCGGGTACGCATCGAGGCACCCCCGTTCGGCCGATTGGAGGCCTCGATATGACCGCCGTGAGCCAGCACGATTCGCTGCACAATGGCCAGACCGAGTCCGGTGCCACCCTGCCGGCGGGTGAAGAAGGGCTCGAAGATGCGGGGCAGGTCTTCGCTCTTGAAGCCGGGCCCCTCATCCTCGACTCGGAGCTCCACCCCCCGCCAGCCGTCCACTTCGACGGGACCGCAACTGACGGTCACCGTGCCGTTGGTGGGAGAGTGTTGCACCGCGTTCTCGATCAGGTTCTGAAGTAACTGGACCAGCCGGGCACCGTCCTGCATCATCATGGGACAGCCGGCCTCACTGGCGTTGACCAGTCGCACGTTAGCCTTCTCGGCCAGCGGCTGACAGTAGAGCAGGGCTTGCGAGACCGGTGCGCTCGGCAGGCCGGGAATGAGTTCAAGGGCCTGAGGTTTTCCATATTCGAGCAGGTCTCGCATCAGTCGGGAGAGCCGGTCAACCTGGTCGCCCAACACTCGGAGATAAGGTGCAAATTCGGAGCGATCGCCGAACCGGGCCTTGAAGGCGTCCAAGGTCGACGAGATGCCAAATAGCGGATTGCGTACCTCGTGGGCCACGCCGACCGCCACCGCGCCCAGTCTGCGATGACCTTCTTCCGCCTGCTTCCGGGCGGTGATGAACTCGGTGAGCAGGATCAGCCCGCCAATTTCTCCCTGATCGTCACGCCAGGGCAGAACATCCCAGCGGAGCCATTCTTCCCGGCCGTCAGGCATCCGGACCCGTTCGGCGTCGCGCCGTTCGACTCCTCCCGCCAGGGCCCGCTTTTGCACCTGACTCCATTCCTCGGGAGCTGCGGGGAAGACCGCGTCGAAACGCTGGCCCAGCAGGTCTTCCTGCTTCAGCCGATAGTCGCTCAGCCAGCGCTGGCTGACAACCAGAAAGCGGCGCTCCCGGTCGAGCATCGCGACCGCGGCAGGAACGTGCTCCACCAGCAGTCGCAATCGGGACTCGGCTTCCTCCCGGGCCCGCTCGCTGCGAAGCTGCTCGGTGACATCATGAACGATCTCGTGAACCAGAGTTCGTCCGCCGAGGTCGACCGGGCCGGCGTAGATCTCGACCAGCCGGATCTCGCCGGAGGCCAGACGGTGGGGGAAGCCGCGGTAGTGCCCGCCGAGGGACGCGGCCAGCTGCAGCGCCTGCTGCATCTCTTCGCTGGGGAGAGTGTTGATCCGGCCGAGGGAGAGACCCCGGAGTTTCTCGCGAGGATAGCCGTAGAAGGTTGCGGCGGCCGAGTTGGCGTCGACGATGACTGCGGTCTCGGGGTCGAGCAGTAGCTGGACTGCCCCGACCTGGTCGAACAGGTCGCGCTGTCGGATCTCACCGATTGTGATGGGGGAGCCGGCCATGCGGGGGGCTTTGAAAAGGGCTCCCCTAAGGTGGCGTTACTGCTGGCTTCGGGGAAGGGGCAAGAGGTACCGAGTACCGAGTGGGTTTTACTCTCCGCTACTCGGTACTCGGTACTCGGTACTTACTTAGCCCATCCGATTTCTCCCCCTAAGTAGTAATTCCGCCCCGGCGCGCTCTCGAATACCCGGCCAAAAGTGCCGTTAATCGTTAGCGAGCCTACATACTCCCGGTCCCACAGGTTGTTGATGCCCACGAAAGGCCGGATGAAGGCGCCGCCGCTGCGGCCCTGCCAGCTCAGCCGGACGTTGGTAACCCCGGAACCCAAACCTTTGACATCGCCGGTTGCGGTCTTGCCCCAGCCGGCCACATAGACCGTGTTGGCATCGTCGGCGAATACCGAGGAACTCATCGTGTGGTCCAGATCGAAGTAGAACCCCCGTGCCGGCCCGGCCCGCAATCCGACCCGGATGAAGGCCTTGGGCACCCCGGCCAGTCGCTTCCCGTCCAGGGTATCGATCACGGCCACGTTGTTTACCAACCGCTGAACCCGGTACTTGTCGAAGCGATAGTTGGCGTAGGTGTAATTGCCGAAGACCCGGAGCTGGTCGTGCACCCGGGCACTGAGGCCCAGCTCCAGTCCATCGTTCTTGAGCCGGCCGGCGTTGGTGAACAGGCTCCGGCCTGACAACTCGGTGAAAGGGACGATGGCGTTCTTGATCCGGGCCATGAATCCGGCAACGCTGTAGGTTAGCGGTCCCACCGCCCCCCGGGCGCCCAGCTCGTAGTTCACCGCCCGCTGGGGATCGAGATCCTGGTTGAACCCGCCGACATTGGCCTGCTGGTTCACCAGCTCGGTGGTGGTCGGAGTTTCGAACGAGGTGGAGACGTTGGCGTAGGGGCTGAAACGAATCTCCTTGACCAGGCTCACTCCGACATTGCCGGAGAACGAGGACATGGTCCGGTCGCCGCTGTTGTCCGAGCCGTCTCCGAAGAACTCGTCGGTCACATCGAACTTGACCGCATCGTACCGTCCGCCTGCGCTCAGCACCACCGCTTCGCTGGCATTCCAGTGCATCTGAGCGAAGGAGCCGATCTCGGTGACCTTCTCCCGCTGATCGATGAAGAGGCTATCCCGTAGTCCCACCGAGTCACGCCAGTTCTCCCGGTCGTCCCGCATCCGCTGGATGTCGACTCCGGCGGTGATCGAAGGTGACCGGGCTCCGCCGCCCAGCTTCTGCTCGGTGGCGAGCCGGATCCCGTAGACCTGGCGGTCGATTCGCACAAAGGTGCCGATCAGGGCTCCGGTCCCCTGGGGCGGTGGAGTCGCAAGTGGATTGTCGAGGTTGCGGAGTAGTCCGAAGACTGCGACGTCGAACCGGCCGTTGCCGGTATAGTGAGTCGCGGTGATCGCCAGCTGGCCCTGCGACACGTCCTTGTCCGCCCGACGGAGAATGTTGTTCACACCAGCAGAGTCGGGATTGGCCTGGACCTCCGCCCGGGTCAGTGCTCCCGGATTCTCCGCTTTGGGAGCGTCGGTATAGGAGAAGCGAACCCCAAGACTGGTGCTGGAGCCGGCCAGGTAGTTTCCGCCCAGGGAGAGCTGGGTGAACCTGGTCTCGCTGTTCTGCCGGAATCCGTCGAGCTGAGTGTGAGAAACAGACAGCACCCCGCTGGCAGCCCCGCTTCTTCCGGTGGTCCGCTCTGAAATCTTGAACAGGCCGAACGAACCGCCTTCGGCTCTGATCGACTGGGAGAAGGGCTCTGGGGCGGCCGGCTCCGACTCGAGGGAGAGCACCCCGCCCGAGGCGTTGCCATAGAGCGACGAGCTCGCGCCCCGAAGCACCTCGATCGATCTCAGGTTGGAGAAATCCACGTTGGTAAGCTGGCTCTGTCCGTCCGGCAGGGTCTGGGGGATCCCATCGAGCAGCACCTTCACGCCCCGGGCCCCGAAATTGGCCCGGCTGCCGAAACCACGGATTGAGAGACGCTGGTCGACCGAGTAGTTGTAGCGGTTGGCCACATAGACGCCGGGGATGTTGTTCAGCGATTCATCGAGGCCGAGAGTACTCTGAGCCCCCTGGATGTCTCGCCGGTCGACCACCCCGATGGCAGCCGGAACCCGAACCAGTTTTTCGGGGGTCCGGGTGACCGTCACCGTGATTTCGGGGAGAACCTTGGCCGGGTCGGCCGAGGCGGAGTCGCGCTCCTGGGCCATCACCGGAGTGGTAAGCACCGTAGCCAGCAAAAACAGATAAGGAATTCTCATTAGCCGATCGGTCTGGAGTTGAAACTGTTGTGGGGCAATTCGCGGGGCATAGGGCACACCTTGTGCCCGCGCGCGTCGGGCCGGTCGAATCGAATGATACTCTTTCATCGCTTGGAGTTAGAGCCTCGGCTCCGGCCGGCCCCGAGCGGTCTGAGTCAATCCCACTGGGTCATCTCAACCAGATCCGGGTCATATCACCCAGCTTGAATCACCCTCTGACGAGGTCTAGATTCCGCCCCGTCATGCCCCCGCAAAACTATCAGCCACCGGACTTTAACTCTCCTCCCCTTGCCAGTTCTCCGGAGGCCCGTTTCGCGCCGGTACCAGCAGACGGAGTACTTCCCGAGGGTTTCTTCTCCACCTCCAATCTGCCGACCTACATCCGGGCGAACGGTCGTTGGACTCTGCCCAGCCGTCCCCGGATGGACTGTGCCATTCGGAGAGTGGGGAACCTTCTCGAAGTGATCGAGCCGCGGCGTCTCAAGCGGGGCGATGAAATCGCGATGGGTCTGGCCGAGGATGGTTCCGAGGGCATCTACGTTCACAGCGCTGGATTCCTCGGCGGGGCGCGCAGCGCCAACGAGTTCCGCTTCATGTCTTCGGAGGTGAGTCGCGAGCGCCCGGTGAACTACGAGGAGCTCGCGGCGCGCTTAATTGAAGAGAAGACCCGCGGCGGCTTTCTGATCTGGGTGGCCGGTCCGGCGCTGGTGCATAGCCGGGCCCGGGGCGACTTCGAGTGGTTCATCCGGCAGGGCTTCGTGCAGGCCGTGCTGGCCGGGAACGCGGTCGCGGTCCACGACATCGAAGCGGCGATCTTCGGCACGACCCTGGGGATGTCGAACACCGGGCAGCCGACCGATCACGGGCATGGCCTGCACATGCGGGCGATCAATCAGGTCCGGGCGGCCGGATCAATACCGGCGGCGGTGGCCAGCGGATTGATCAAGGGTGGAATCATGCACGCATTGGTGACCCACCATGTGCCTTTTGTTCTGGCCGGTTCGATCCGGGACGATGGCCCGTTGCCGGGAGTCTATTCCGACAATCTGGCGGCCCAGGATGCCATGCGGGAACACACGGTAAAGGCCACCGGCGCAATCCTCGTCGCCACTGCGCTGCACGCCATTGCAGTGGGCAACATGCTGCCGGCCTATCATACCCACTACGAGGGGATCCCCACTCCTCTCATGACGATCTGTGTCGACCAGACCGAGTTTGTGGTCAACAAGCTGAAGGACCGCGGTACCCACCAGGCCTATGGGGTGGTGACCAACGCGCAGGACTTCATGCACGTGCTGCGGTTCTACGTAGAGAAAGGAGTAACCGCATGATTCTTAACCAACCGGGATCCGGCTGGAGTCGGCTGGCGGAGTACGTCGCCGGCGCCCTGCCGGTCGCCGAGATCGATGGGATCTGGCAGTTCCGCACCCTCAAGCGCGACGGGCGCGAGTGGGGCACGGCGATGATTTCCCGGGTGGACGGGGCCGAGCAGGAACGGCGCCGGATCTACACCGCCAGGTTCATGCACACCCTCAAGGGCAAGGAACGGGGAAAGTTCGAAGCCTACCTCGAGGAAGTAGGGCAGGGACCGGTGGAGACCCTGGAGGAGCTGCTGGCCGGTGTCCGCAAACGGATCGAAGACGAGGATCCCCGGCCGGTGCCGCTGGAGACCTGGTTCCCCGCGGCCGATGGCGCGACTCGGGACGGGTGAAGGGGCGGCGCTCCTCGAGCGTTTCCGCCGCTATCTGCGGGACCACCGCCAGCCGGTGACCCGGCAGCGCGATCGGGTAGCCACCATCGTACTGACTTCGGATGAACACATCTCGGCCGATCAGGTGCGCAAACGGCTGGCCGATCGGGGTGAACGGGTCGGTCTGGCGACCATTTACCGGACCCTCGAATTGTTAGAACGCTGCGGTCTGGCCCGGGGCCACGACTTTGGTCAGGGATTCAAACGGTACGAGCCGATGCCCCGGCATACCGACCACGAACATCTGATCTGTGTCCGTTGCGGTAAGGTGGTGGAGTTTGAGCACGAACGGCTGGAACGGATGCTCCCCATGATTGCGGACGAACACGGGTTTCAGCCGGAAAGACACCGGGTCGAGATCTACGGCGTATGCGGGAACTGCCAGAGGAAGGGATTAGGCTGAACTGTGACTGACGCACCAACCCTGGGAATCGCAGTAGCGTTCCTCGCCGGCATTCTCAGCTTTCTGTCTCCCTGTGTACTCCCGCTGGTGCCCTCCTACATCGGGTTCCTCACCGGGCTTACCCTGGATGAGATGGGCTCGCGCCGCCGTCTGGCCTTCACCCACGCGCTGCTCTTTGTCCTCGGATTCAGTCTCATCTTTCTGTTGCTGGGTGCCTCGGCCACGGCCCTGGGCCGGGCGCTCAAGTATCACGAGGTCTGGATTCAGCGGGTCGGCGGCCTGCTCATCATCTTCTTTGGGCTGGTCTGTCTCGGAGTCTTCAAGTTCAACTGGCTGCTGCAGGACAAGCGGGTCCATCTTCAGAACAAGCCGGTGGGATATCTGGGGTCGCTGCTGGTGGGAATGGCCTTCGCCGCGGGTTGGACCCCCTGCATCGGTCCCATCCTGGGCGGGATCTACACCATGGCTTCGGCCACCGACACGGTCGGGAAGGGAATGTTGCTGCTGGGGGCTTACTCGGCCGGGCTGGCGGTACCGTTTCTGCTCGCGGCCTGGGCAGTGGAGGGCTTTCTGGAGTGGTTTCAGAAATTCCGCCGCTATCTGCCGTGGGTGATGCGGGTGAGCGGGGCGCTGCTGGTGTTCGTGGGAATCCTGCTGGTCTCCGGACAATTCACCAGGCTGGCGGGGTGGTTGCAGGGGCTGACGCCGTCTTTCTTGTTTGAACGACTGTAAGTATGGGTTCGAAACAAGAACGTGTGTCGTCCCGAGCGAAGCGAGGGATCTCAAAGGCTGATGATTTGAGGTTCCTCGGTCGCTACGCTCCCTCGGAATGACCCGTTTCCTTCAAACGCCGACTGCTAGACCACCTCCAGTTCCTCCTCCGTTTCCTGGCGCCGCACCAGCTCCCAGTATCGCCCTCGCGCGGCCATCAGCGAGTCGTGGACTCCGTACTCCACCATCTTCCCGCCGTCGAGCACCACGATGGCGTCGGCATCACGAACTGCGGTCAGTCGGTGGGAGATGATCACCCTGGTGTGACTCGCGAGTGCGCTTCGCAGTCCCCCCAGGATCCTGGCTTCGGTCTGGGTATCCACCGCCGAGAGTGAGTCGTCCAGGACGAAGACCGGCGGATTCTGGGCCAGGGCCCGCGCGATAGCGGCGCGCTGCCGCTGGCCGCCCGACAGGTTGATGCCCCGCTCGCCCAGCATGGTGTCGTAGCCGTCGGGCAGGTCCGGAATTGCGGCCGAGAGCTGAGAGACTTCGCCCACCCGCTCCAGCCGTCCATCATCGGGGGCGCCCAGCAGGACATTGTGGCGCACCGTGTCGCTGAACAGAAAGGTCTCCTGCGGGACCACCCCGACAGCTCGATGCAGGTCTTCCAGGCCTAGTTCTTTCAGGTCCACCCCATCGGTGAGGATCCGGCCTTTGTCGGGGTCGTAGGTCCGGGCCAACAGTTCCGCCAGCGTGGACTTCCCTGCGCCGGTGGGGCCCACCACTCCCAGCGAGCCGCCGGCGGGAACCTGGAAAGTGATGTCCTGCAGCACCCAGCCCCGTTCCGCCGCATTGGGGTAGCGGAACCAGACTCCTTCGAACGCGATGGACCGGGCACCGGCCGCGGGTGGGAGATGCTGGGGATGCGCCGGCGAAGTGATCGCAGGGTGTTCATCCAGCAGCGCATTGATCCGGCCCATCGATGCTTCACCCCGCTGGACCAGATTCACCACCCACCCAAGGGCAATCATGGGCCACACCAGGTAAACCAGCCACGAGCCAAAGGCCACAAAGTCGCCGACCGAGATCGTGTGCTGGATCACCAACCGTCCACCCACCCAGATCACGGCTACCGCGCCGAGTCCGCCGAGCAGTGCGAGCATGGGGTGAAATGCCCCCGAAACTCTCGCAAGTGACAGGTTGCGAGTGGCGTACTCGGTGTTTATCGTGCGGAATCGCTGGATCTCGGCGAGCTCCTGCCGATAGGCGCGGATGATTCGGGTGCCCGACAGGTTCTCGTGAACCGCGGTGGTGAGATCGGAGTAGGCGGCCTGGACCCGTTCGGTTCGGCGTTGTATGGCGGCGCCGAAGGTGAGCATCCCGATCGGCAGGGCGACCAGCGGGAGGAGCGCGATGCCCGCCAGGAACGGATTGATGTGGAGCAGGTAGGGCAGCACCATGGCGGCGCGGACCAGTGTATCGGAGAGATACATCACGGCCGGCCCCGCAACCATGCGGACCGCCAGCAGGTCGTTGGTGCTGCGGGCCATCAGGTCGCCGGTAGGGTACCGGTCGTAGAACTCGGCCGACAGTCGCTGCAGGTGATCGAACAGCCGGGTCCGGAGGTCGGTCTCCACTCGCCGGCTGACGCTATTCAAGGCTTCCCGCATGACAAAGCGGGTGAGTCCTCCCAGAATCGCGGTGCCCAGCAGCAGCAGGATCGCCCGATTCACCTCGGCCGTCGTTCCGCCCCGGCCGAGACTGTCGATTCCCTCTCGAACGAAGTTGGGACCGAGAGTGATGAAGAAGTTGGAAATGATGACGCAGGCAAATCCGCCGGTGTAGACCAGCCAGTATCGGCGGATGTCGGGCAGGAGACGTCGCAGGTGCTTCATCAATGGAATGTGGCCCAACCGTCCGGGGCCGGGCAAGTCATCGCATCATGGAGGAAGTCCAACATGCAGAAGTCATTCACCGCCATCCTCGCGCTCGCAGTGCTGGCCGGCTGCGGGAAGAAGGATCAGCAGCAGGCCGCCGCCGACAGCTTGTCGCGCGACTTGCAGCTGGCCCCGGCCGAATCCACCACCGCGCTGAACGACCGGCCCGCGCCCGAGAATCCGGCCCCGTCCAGCCCGGCGCCTTCCACGCCCAAGCCGGCCGCCCCCAAGCCCAAGCCGACCACTCCGGCGCCATCCACTCCCAAGCCGGCTCCGGCTCCCAAGGCCCTCAGCCTGGATAGCGGCGTGGTGGTGACGGCCAGCGCGGACGACAGCCTTCATTCCCGCCACAACAAGGTGGGCGAGACGTTCCGCGCCACCGTGTCGGACGACGTGAAGGACGCCAATGGCAACGTGGTGATCCCCGCCGGCTCGCAGGTGACCTTCAAGGTCGCCCGGCTCGATCCCGCTCCCAATAAGAGCGCCAAGGACGGCAAGATTCGTCTCGATGCCACTGAAGTCACCATCGATGGCAACAGCCGCGCGATCAACGGCGTGGCGTTCACTCCCAACGTGGAGCATGCGCTCGAAGGCCAGGGCGTGACGGCCGGCGGTGCCGCCCGGGTGGGCGCCGGTGCGGCCGGTGGTGCCATCGCGGGTAAGGTGATCGGGGGGAAGACCGGCGCGATCATCGGCGGTATCGCCGGTGCGGCCGGCGGTGCGGTGCTCGCCTCCAAGACCGCCGACCGCGACGTGGTGATCCGGCCCGGGATGAAGGTGGAGTTTACGATTGCGTCGACGTTTACGGTGACGCGGTAGGCGGGAGCGGCGCGCCCGCCCACCGCGTAGTGGTACTGCAAGCGTAAGGGCGACCCAGCGGGGTCGCCCTTACGAGTCTCTACCAGCCACGGTCCGCGCCGCGTCCGCCTAGTACCCCGCTCCCCCTCCACCCAACCTTGGATCGCTCACCCCCTGCCACCCGCTGGCCGTCCGGATGATCGCTTCCACATCGCCCCAGCGACCGCGATAGTCCACTTTGTGGCCCATGCCTTCCAGCTGGTTGATGGTGGCGGGGTAGAAGCCGTTCCGCTCCAGCCGAATCTCATCGGGCAGGGCCTGGTGATGCATCCGGGGTGCTTCGATCGCTTCCTTCAAGCCCATTCCGTGATCGATCACGTTGGTGATCACATGGTAAACCTGGGTGATGATGGTGGGGCCGCCCGGGGTTCCCACCACCATGAACAGCTTGCCGGCCGAATCGAGCACCACGCTCGGAGTCATGGCCGAGAGCATCCGCTTGCCCGGCTGGATGGCGTTGGCCTCACCCTGGACCAGCCCGTACATGTTGGGTTTGCCCGGTGCGGTGGCGAAGTCGTCCATCTCGTCGTTCAGCAGGAACCCGGCGCCCGAGACCGACAGCGCACTGCCGTAGCTGTCGTTGAGTGTGGTGGTGCAGCTGACGGCGTTGCCTTCGGCGTCAACCACCGAGTAGTGTGTGGTGGAGGCGCCGTCACGGATTTCCGGGGTGAACCTGGGGGTCGGCGACGCATGGGCCAGGTTCACATCGGCCCGAAGCCGGGCCGCGTACTCCTTGGAGACGAGCTTTTCGATCGGCATCTTCACGAAGGCCGGATCGCCCAGCGTGGTGTTTCTCACCGTGAAGGCCCGCCGCATCGCCTCGGCTTCCCGGTGGAGCAGGGCGGGCGAGCCGAACGGCGGCAGCTTACCGAACCCTTCCATCACGTTGAGGATCATCGCCAGGGTAACCCCGCCGGATGAAGCTGGCGGCATCGAATAGATGGTGTAACCCCGGTACTCGATCTTGATCGGCTCCCGCCAGAGCGCCCGGTAGTTGGCCAGATCCTCGTGCGAGATCAACCCCCCGCTGCGATCCATTTCGGCCACGATCGAATCGGCCACCCAACCTTTGTAAAACCCCTCGGCACCATGATCCCGGATCGCGGTGAGGGTCTTGGATAGATCCTCCTGTTTCCACACCGATCCGATAGCCGGGGCCTGGCCGTTGTCGGGCAGGAAGTACCGCCGCGATGCGGGGTAGGTGTAGAGCAGAGCCCGGTAGCCGTCGATCGAACGGCTCCGCACCGTGTCCATCACGAAGCCATCGCGGGCCAGCCGGATCGCCGGTTCGACCAGCTGAGCCAGGGGAAGCCTGCCGTATTTTCGATGGGCCTCGACCATCCCCGCCACGGCGCCGGGGACTCCGGCCGCCAAGGCACCTTTATCTGAGAGGGCGGTGGGTTCGCCATCGCGATCGAGATACATATCGTGGCTGGCCCGGCCCGGGGCGGTTTCCCGATAGTCGATCGCCGCATGAGTCCCGTCGGCCAGATGGAACACCATGAATCCGCCGCCGCCGATATTGCCCGCCTGGGGGTGAACCACCGCCAGGGCAAACCCCACCGCAACCGCGGCGTCGATCGCGTTGCCGCCCTGCTGCAGGATCTGCCGCCCCACCTCACTGGCAATCGGGCTGCCGGAGACCACCATCGCCTTTGACCCGCTGGCGACTTTCGCCTTTCCGCTCAGGGCCCAGCCGGGGTTGATCCCTTCAGCGGGGCCGCTAACCTTGGCGGGTGCGGTAGTGTTGGTGCCCGGTTTGGCACAGGCGGTTGCGGCCAGCAGCAGCAGGACCAGCGAGCGGTCGAAACCCAAGGCAACCTCAGTTTGGATGGGGGAAAACGTCACTAAACTTATGCCTGGCCTACCAGAGCACCAATGACCGAATCCTTTCAAGATCCCCGGCTGACCGAACGGCGCAATCCCAGGAGCGCCGAGATCGACCGGGCCAGCGCCATCGAAATCGTCGACCTTATCGCCGCCGAGGACGCCGGGGTACCCGCCGCGGTGGCTCGAGCCCGGGTGGAAATCGCCCGGGGGATCGATCTCATCGAAGCTGCCTTCCGCTCCGGGGGCCGGCTGCTCTACGTCGGTGCCGGGACCAGCGGCCGCCTCGGCGTGCTCGACGCGGCCGAGTGCCCACCCACCTTCGGCAGTGACCCGGCCATGGTCTCCGGAATCATCGCCGGCGGATTCAAGGCAATGTTGCGCTCGGTCGAGGGTGCCGAAGACGATGTGAACGCCGGTATGGCCGAAATCGACGGTCACAAGGTCAATGGACGGGATGTGGTGATCGGCATCGCCGCCAGTGGTACTACGCCTTTCGTGCGTGCGGCGCTGGGCCGGGCCCAGACCCTGGGTGCCCGCAGCATTCTGGTCTCCTGCTCCGAGCCGCCTCCGTTGCTCAAGGAGACCTGCGACGTCTGCATCACGGTCCTGGTCGGTCCCGAAGTGATCACCGGGTCGACCCGGATGAAAGCCGGCACGGCCACCAAACTGGTCCTCAATACCCTCACCACCGGTGCCATGGTCCGGATCGGCAAGACCTACGGCAATCTGATGGTCGATCTCAAGGCCTGGAATGCCAAGTTGACCGACCGGAGCGAGCGGATTCTGATGGAGACCGCCGGTGTGTCCCGGGCCGAGGCCACTCGGGCGTTGCTGGCCGCTGACGGGAAGGTGAAGACCGCGATCGTCATGTTGCGTCGCGGCGTCTCAAAAGCCGAGGCTGAACGAATGATCGAAGCCGCCAAGGGAAGATTGCGAGAAATCGTGGGCGATCCGCCGGTGGTGACGGTTCCATGAGCGAACGTCCCACTCTCGCGGTCGGACTCATGTCCGGCACCTCACTCGATGGAATGGACGCCGCCCTGGTGCGGTGCGAAGGTCCCACCCACGTACAACTGGTCCACTTTCACAGCCGGCCCTACTCCCCCTCCGAGCGCAGCGGAATTCTCGCCGCACTTGCCACCGGGAATGCCCGCGACCTCGCGCTGCTGCACGCCCAGATCGCGCACTGGGCCGCGGATGCGGTGGAGACCTTGCTGGCCCAGTCGCACACCCGGGCCTCGGATCTTGGCTTCATCGCCATGCATGGGCAGACCGTGTGGCACGAGCCGCCGGCGGTAACCTGGCAACTGGGCGAACCGGCGATTCTGGCGGAGCGGTTCGGGGTGCGGGTGGTCAGCGGATTCCGTTCTCGCGATGTGGCCGCCGGCGGGCAGGGGGCGCCGCTGGTTCCCATGGCCGATGTACTCCTGTTCGGCCATCCCGATCACGCCCGGGTGATGCTCAACCTCGGCGGCATGGCCAACTTCACCTTCGTCCCCCGTCGCGCCATCGAAGACGGGACTCTGGCCTGCGACACCGGACCCGGTGTCGCGGTGATCGATGCGGTGGCTCGGCGGGTCGATCCCGGTCTCGCCTATGATGTCGACGGGAAGGTGGCCCGGCGTGGCAAGGTTGATCAGAAAATGCTGACCCGCCTCCTGGCCGATCCCTTCTTCGCGGCCCCTCCGCCCAAGAGCACCGGGCGCGAGCGGTATGGCCCCTCCTACGCCGAGGCGCTGCATCAGGAAGTGCCGGGCCCCGATGGGGTGGCGACCGCCGTTGAGCTGACGGCCCGCACTGTCGCCGATGCGATCAAACGGTGGGCTCCCGGCAAGCCGGAAGTGATCGGCTCCGGTGGCGGGATGCGTCATCCGGTCCTGGTCGAACGGCTGGGCGCGCTGCTGGCCCAGAACGGCAGCAAGCTCTGCAACTTCGACGATCTCTTCTTTCTCGGTGACGCCAAGGAAGCGGTCGCCTTTGCCTTGCTGGGCTATCTCACGATTCATGGTCAGCCGGGGAATCTGCCCGGCGCCACCGGCGCCGGGGGCCACCGGATCCTCGGCCAGGTGACGCCGGCATGAAGCTGGGCCGGCTGGCCTTTCCCGCCCTGCGCTGGCGCCCCACGAGCGGATTCGCCCACGAGGACCGGGCCATCGACCAGGCGCTCAATCTCGAAGTCGGTGGCTTCATCATCTTCGGAGTTCCCGGTGCCAGGGCTGATGAAGTCGGCCGGCTCACCGAGGAGATTCGCCAGCGGGCCGGTCGACCGCTGCTTCTCGCCGCCGATCTCGAACGAGGAGCCGGGCAGCAGGCCCGCCGGCTCTCCGAGATCCCTCCTCCCGCCGCCCTCGCCTCACTCAACGACGATGATGTGCTCCGCTGGGCCGGCGCTACTACGGGACGGGAGGCTGCCCGCATCGGCTTGAACTGGGTCTTCGCCCCGGTGGCCGATCTCGATCTGGAGCCGAGCAACCCGATCGTTCAGAGTCGCTCGTTCGGATCGTCCCCCGAGCGGGTTGCCCGCTGGGTAGAGCTCTGGGTCGAGGCGTGTCAGGCCGAGGGGGTGTTGGCCTGCGTCAAGCACTATCCCGGGCATGGCCGTACCACCGGCGATTCTCACAATGTGCTTCCCACCGTCAGCACTCCATTCGCCGAGTTGCAGTCGAGCGACCTCGGTCCGTTCGCGGCGGCGGTGGGGGCCGGGGTGGCATCGGTGATGACTGCCCACGTGGCCTTTCCCTCGTGGGACCCCAGTGGGGCTCCGGCGACGCGTTCATCCGTAATCCTCGGTCACCTGCGCAGGGGGCTGGGCTTCGAGGGCCTGATTGTCACCGATGCGTTCATCATGGAAGGGGCCCGGGCCGGATCGAGCGAGGGGGATGCTGCCACAGCCTCGCTCGCGGCCGGTTGCGACATTCTCCTGTACCCCGGTGACCTGGCCGGAACCCTCAAAGCGCTGGAGCAGGCGGTCGCAGAAGGCCGCTTGCCGGCAAGCCGGGTGAACGAGTCGCTGGCCCGCTACGACCGGGCGCTGGGGCGGGCAACCGGGGCCCCTAAGCCCACTCGAGCCCCGGCGCTGGCGCCGCAGGCTGTGGCCGCCCGGCTTCTCGAGTCCGGCTTCCATCGCGGCACTGAGCCTGATCTCTCCGGCGGCATCGAGCTGGCGGTAGTGGACGACGATGTAGGCGGCTGGTATGCCCCCGGTCCCAGCGACTACGTGGTCCGCTGGCTGGCCAGTCACGGAGTTCACGAGCAGCACGGCGCCAATCTGGTGGTGCTGGCCTTTGCGGAGCCGCGGGCGGCGAAGGGAAGGGCGGGGTTCGGGCCGGAGAGCCTGGCCCAGCTTCAGCGGCTCACCGGTCGGGCCAGCCTGGTGGTGCTGTTCGCCCATCCGAGACTGGTGGAGCAGATTCCGGGGTCCTGCCCGGTTCTGGTGGGGTGGCACCGGCAGAGACTGATGCAGGAGGCGGTGGGCCAATGGTTGGGCAAAAACGTGAAACGTGAAAAGTGAAACGTGAAAAGTGGGCGGGCTACTCAGTGCAATCCTGATACCTCTTCAAGAGTCCCAACAACATTCCCCGACAAAGAAGGCACCACCGTTGGCATAACTCAGCCTGCTCCCGTGGGACTTCGCCCCGTGTTGCGAGTAGATCCACGAGGTCCGATGCTTCGAGCAGTGATCCATGTGCGATACGGAGATGGCGGGTGAACTGTCGAGCGCTGCCAAGGCCATAACCTTCAGAGATGTTGATCTGTACAGACAGCGCGGCGCGTGTTAGTTGTCCGTAGACCACTCGTAAATGTGGCTTCCAATGATCTCGTGCTAGGTCAAGCGAATAGTTTGCGATTTGGTTGGCCAACTGCCAGGCTTTGAGACTCTTATGGTCGCGCACTCAGGTAGGATACTGCTTCTGGCTTGGGGAGGGAGGACTAATTCGACGCCGGCTGGCGCAAATAACTGCAGTCACTTTTTCACGTTTCACGTTTCACTTTTCACGTTTCACGCTTTTTTCCCCTCAACTCCTCGTCGGCGCCCCCGCTGACCTCGAACGGGGCGAGA
>CAZOES010000103.1:0-15911 GCA_964578865.1 uncultured Gemmatimonadaceae bacterium
CAGCGGCTGCTTCGGACCGAACTCCTTGCGGAGCGACATCAGGCCGGGCATTTCGAACTCCGCCAGGCGGATCTCGTTGCGGCCGAACTCGGCCAGCGAGAGATCCTTCACCTTGAACGGTTCCCGACCGGCTTCGCGGGTCGCCTGGAACGGGTGCATCACGGTCGCGCTGGTTGCCATTGTCTCGATCCTCTAGGTTCGTGTCTTCGTTAGTCTCGGTGGACGGTGTCCATCGAAAATGCTGGCAGGCAGATGGCTACATACTCCGCTCCACCTTCCTCTGGAGTGCTGTATCGCACCCACTCGCCGGGCGATGTGACCACTGCCTGGCCCGCCTTCACATCCATTGATCCCTTTTCGTGATCGACCCGCAGCATTCCCTTGAGCACCACGGTCAGCTCTTCAAACTCGGGACGCTGGCCCGGCTCCACCCATCCCCGGGGGGAAACCATGCGGGCCACACTCACACTTGCATGCCCGGTGTTCACCCGGCCGACATATTCCTCGATCCGCTTAGGCGGATTGCCGGCGGCGGGAACGACAGTTGGAGCTGAGATCAATTTGGGCATTCGCTCTCGTTGTTCGTTGTCGCGGCTAAAGCCGCGGCTCGGCTAACCAGTCGCTGAAGCGACGAATTCATCACCCTCGACCCGTCTCCCGTCTCCCGTTTACGTCTTGATCGCAGAGGCCGAGAACACTTGCGGCCCCTTCGCGCTCGGCTCGGGCGGCAAGGCCCGGTATCGTCCATTGGTCAGGCCGGCGTTCTTGAACCAGCCGAGGACCTGCTCCTCTCCAAAGCCCTGCCACTGATGACCGAGAGTCTGGCGATACTCCGACTTCTCGTGGGGCATCAGGTCGGTGACGAACAACCGGCCACCTGGCTTGAGGGCCCGGGCTGCTTCGGCAATCGCCTGGGCCGGTTCCGCTACATAAGGAAGCACCAGCACCAGGAACCCGGCATCAAGGGAACCGTCGTCGATCGGCAGCGCCTCCAGCTCACCCCGGCGTATCTCCACGTTGCTCAGATTGCCCAGCCGGGCCCGCGCGGTCCGCAGCATCGCGGCGGAGGCATCCACCGCAACCACCCGCTCGACGAACGGCGCCACCTGCTGACTCAGCTGGCCGGTGCCGCACCCCAGGTCGGCTACCGTCCAGCAGGGATCCAGCAAGCCGAGCAGCGGCAGCAGCTCGGTCCGGCTACCGAAGAGCTCGGTCCGCATCCGGTCCCACTGCCCCGACGCCGACGCAAAGAACTCTTCTGATTTCGAACGCCGCTCAGCCAGGACTCCACGAAGTCGCTCCCCATCTCGTGCGGAGGAGGGCTGCGCTTCGATCTGTTCCCGGACCACCTGCCAGAGGCGCCGGGCCGCGGGATCGAGATCGGCCAGAGTCATCCGGTAGAGCCGGCTGGCCCCATCGGCCCGGGAGGTCACCCAGCCATCATCGGCCAGGACCTTGAGGTGTCGGCTGACTGTGGACTGGGGCAGCTGCAACGCCTCGCACAGTTCTCCCACCGTCAGCTCATGTCGCTCCAAGAGCAGCAGCAGCCGGCTCCGGGTAGGGTCCGCCAGGGTCTGAAGCCGGGTGACGATGGTCGCGCCCATGGGACGAGTATACATCCGCTAATCCGGATAGTCAAATATAACAGCGGCTGAGAGCTGAGAGCCAAGGGCTATCGAGGAGGCAGCTATCAGCTCTCAGCTCTTAGCCAAGAATCTTGACTTAGTGTTCAGTTGACACCATATTAGTGTCACGACTACACTATCAAGGATGGCTCTATGCTGGAGTACATGAAGGCCTCACCCACCACCTACCTGCTTCACTACAGCGGCGGCCGGCTCCGCCGAGAAGGCGCCGGGCTCTCATTCTTCTACTGGGCGCCGGGTTCAACTCTGGTGGCGGTGCCGCTGGCCAGCTCCGACATGCCTTTTGCCTTTGCTGAGGTCACTGCCGATTTCCAGCAGGTGACGGTTCAGGGCCGGCTGACCTATCGCATCGCCCGCCCCAAGGAACTGGCGGGGCTGCTCGACTACTCGATTACTCCCAAGGGCAGCTACAAGAGCGACGATCCGGACAAGCTCTCCGAGCGACTGGTTCAGGCGACTCAGACCCTGGCCCGCGCGGTGCTCGAGCGGCAAAGCCTGCGGGAGGCGCTAAGCAGCGTGGAGCAGCTGACCGCCGCGGTGAAGGCCGGACTGACCAGGTCCACTTCGGTGACCCGCCTGGGTGTGGAGGTTCTCGATCTCGCCGTTGCCTCGGTGCGCCCGACCCCCGAAATGGCCCGGGCACTGGAAGCGGAAGCGCGGGAGGAATTGCAGCGGGAATCGGATCAGGCGATCTACGCCCGCCGTAACGCGGCCGTCGAACAGGAGCGACGCATCAAGGAGAACGAGCTGAGCACCGAGATCGCCGTGCAGGAAAAGCAGCGGCTGATCCGGGAAACCAGGATGGCCGCTGACATCGCGCTGGAGGACCAGCGCTCCACTCTCATCGAGCGGCGCGCGGCCAACGAAAAGCAGGATGCCGACGCCAAGGCCTATACCCTCAATGCCACTCTCGATCCGGTCCGCTCCATGGACTGGCGGACCCTCATGGCGCTGAGCGCGGGGGGGAGTGACCCGAAGGTGCTCTTCGGTCTCGCCTTCCGGGAACTGGCGGAGAACGCCGGCAAGATCGGTCAGCTCAATGTGACCCCGGAGCTGCTGGGATCGCTCCTCAACTCGGAGCGGAAGTGAAGCTCCAGGTCGAGAAGCTGGTGATCGTCACTCGGCGGACCCGGTTGGACGATCTGGTGGCCCGGTTCAACACCCCCGGGCAGGCGAAGTTCTACCTGGACCATTCGGGTGGGAACTTCGCCGAATACCAGAGCGAACATGACCAGTACAGCCGTGCCCTGGAGCGGCTTCGCCGGGCCCTCGACTTGGGATTGCCGCGGCAGTTTCTCGATCGCAGCCTGGTGCCCACCTACAGCTTCGGTCGGGGCGACCTGATCGTCACCCTCGGTCAGGACGGCCTGGTGGCCAACACCGCCAAGTACGTCGGGCCGCAACCCATCGTGGCGGTAAACCCCGATCCGGCTCGGTTCGACGGAATACTGATGCCGTTTCAGCTGGATCAGGCAGCCCGGGGAGTCGAAGACGCTATCACTGGAAACACCCACTCCCGGCTGGTGACCCTTGCAGAAGCGAAGCTCAAGGACGGTCAGCGCCTGCTGGGATTCAACGATCTCTTCATCGGGGCACGGACTCATGTCTCGGCTCGCTATCTGGTGCGCTGGAGAAAGCAGGAGGAGAGTCAGTCGTCCAGCGGAGTTCTGGTATCCACCGGCGTCGGGTCTACCGGTTGGATGTCCTCGGTGTTCCGGATGGCAGAGGGCGTGGCTCGCTTCACCGGGGGAAAGGCCGGAGCAGCGGTCCGGCTCGGATGGGATGATCCCCGCCTGCTCTTCGCGGTGCGCGAGCCATTCGTGAGTCGGCAGAGCCAGGCAGGAGTGGTGGCGGGATTGCTCGAATCGGGGGAAGGGCTGGTACTGGAGTCGCGGATGGCTTCGGGCGGAGTAATCTTCAGCGACGGAATGGAGCAGGATTACCTCGAGTTCAACGCCGGAGCGGCAGTGGAGATTCGTACTGCAACACAGCAGGCCCGACTGCTGCTGCCCCAGGCGGCATGAGCGGGATCCGAGTCACCGTCGACCTGGTGGTCTTCACTATCCAGGATGGCCAGCTGGGCGTTCTGCTGGTACGACGGGGTATTCCTCCATTCGAAGGGAGCTGGGCCCTACCCGGCGGTTTTGTTCTGCCGGATGAGAGTGTCGAGCAGGCGGCCCGCCGGGAACTGGAGGAGGAGACCGGGGTTGGCGAGGTCTATCTGGAGCAGCTGTACACCTTCGGAGATCCCCACCGGGATCCTCGAGGCCGGGTGATCACCGTCGCATACTTCGCACTGGTTTCTCCCGAGCGCAGGATCGCCGCGGGCAGCGATGCGGCCGAGGCCCGCTGGTGGCCCATGAACGAATTGCCGGAGTTGGCTTTCGACCACTCATCCATTTTGCAGTACGCCTTGGAGCGACTGCGCAACAAACTGGAATACACTACCGTCGGGTTCCAGCTGCTTCCTGCCAGCTTCACTCTGACCGAGCTGCAGCAAGTCTACGAAGCGATCCTGGACCGGCAGCTCGACAAACGCAATTTCCGTCGCAAGATCGACCTGCTGGGCATCCTGGTGCCGCTCAAGCAGCAGAAGCGGGGCGGTCCTTCCCGGCCGGCCCAGCTCTACCGGTTTTCGGCTCAGAAGTTCGAGAAGCTCAAGGACAGAGGGATTCTGTTTCCGTTCTAGGTTAGCTTTTTCGTTCCCCGTTCCCCGTTCCGCGTTCCTCGTTCCCCGTATCGAGATGCCAGTCCGCTACTTCTCTCGTCTCTTGTCGAACGCCCTTCCCGGTGTGATTTGTGTCGCAGTTGCTGCAACCGGTGCCAAAGCACAGACCATTGCGAGTGCACTTCCTTCCATCGCCGACAAGACCAAGGGGATGGAGAAGCGGGATGGCTATTTCCCGCTCTACTGGGACGGCGCCAACGGCAAGGTGTTCCTGGAGATTCCCCGGCTCGACAGCGAATTCCTCTATGTGGTTTCGCTGCCGGCGGGAGTGGGCTCCAACGATATCGGTCTGGACCGGAGCCAGCTGGGCGCGGAGCGAATTGTGCGGTTCGAGCGGGTCGGCCCCCGGATTCTGTTGGTGCAGCCGAACCTCAACTTCATTGCGACGTCCGTGAATCCCGATGAACGCCGCTCGGTGGAAGAGTCCTTCGCCAAGTCGGTGCTGTGGGGGTTCACGGTGGAAGCCGAGGAACCAGGCCGGGTCCTGGTCGACGCCACCGACTTCGCTCTGCGAGATGCCCACGGCGTGATCGCTACGCTCAAGGAAACCCAACAGGGGAGTTTTCAGCTCGACCCATCCCGTTCCGCCATCTACCTGCCGAGCACAAAAGCCTTCCCCCGCAATGCCGAAATCGAAGCAACCCTGACCTTCACCGGCACTGAGCCCGGTCGCTGGGTCCAGGACGTTACCCCAACACCTGAAGCCATCACCGTTCGGGAGCGACAGTCCTTCATTGCCTTGCCGCCACCGGGGTATCAGCCCCGGCCTAACGATCCACGGTCGGGCTTCTTCGGGCCAATCTATCAGGACTATTCGGTACCGCTTGGCCAGAGCCTGACCCAGCGGCTGGTGGCACGGCATCGCCTGCAGAAGCAGGATCCCGGTGCCGCGGTCAGCGAGCCGGTGGAACCGATCGTCTACTATCTGGATCGGGGAGTCCCCGAGCCGATGCGCTCAGCTCTGCTCGATGGAGCCCGCTGGTGGAATCAGGCCTTCGAGGCCGCCGGATTTCGTAACGCGTTCCGGGTCGAGATGCTCCCGGAAGGGGCCGACCCGATGGATGTTCGATACAACGTGATCCAGTGGGTTCATCGGTCCACCCGGGGATGGAGCTACGGCAGCGGTATCATCGATCCCCGCACCGGTGAGATCATCAAGGGTCACGTGCTGCTGGGCTCGTTGCGGGTGCGGCAGGACTATTTGATCGCAGAGGGTTTACTCGATCCCTACGCTGAAGGATCGGGGCCAGACAGCCAGCCGGCGGCGATGGCACTGGCCCGTCTGAGGCAGTTGGCGGCCCACGAGGTAGGCCACACGCTGGGGCTGGAGCACAATTACATCGCGAGCACCGAAGGGCGGGCATCGGTGATGGATTACCCCGCCCCGCTGGTCACATTGAGGCCCGACGGTACCATCGATTTCTCCAAGGCGTACGCCAGCGGCATCGGTGAGTGGGACAAGGTCGCCATTCAGTACGGCTACAGTGAGTTCCCGCCGGGGACCGACAGCAAGACCCGACTCGACCAGATCCTGGCTGACGCTACCCGGAGAGGCGTCGACTATCGCACCGATCAGGATGCCCGCCCGCCGGAAAGCGCCCATCCCCGGACTCACCTGTGGGACAACGGAACCAATCCATCGGCAGAGCTGACCCGGATCATGGCGGTCAGGAAAGCGGCGCTCAATCGGTTTGGTGAGTCGGCCATCCGGCGGGGGCTCCCCATGGCGACACTCGAAGAGGTGCTGGTTCCGCTTTACCTCTCCCATCGCTACCAGCTGGAAGCCACCGCCAAGGTGATTGGCGGCGAGTACTACAGCTACGCGTTGCGGGGTGATGGCCAGCAGATTCGCCAACCGGCACCGGCTTTGGAACAGCGTCAGGCGCTGTCGGCCCTGTTGGCGACTCTGCAACCAAGCGCCTTGACTCTCCCCCGGAAGCTGCTTCCGCTCCTGCCTCCCAGGCCGCCCGGGTATCCGGCCCATCGCGAGTTGTTCGATCGGTTCACCGGACCCACCTTCGACCCGGTTTCCCCGTCGGCCGGTCCAGTGACTCTCGCGGTCTCGCTGATTCTCAATCCCGAGCGGGCCGCCCGGCTGGTTGAACAGGCCGCGCTGAACCCGGCGATGCCGAGCCTGGGCGAAGTGATCGATTCATTGGTCGCAGCGACATGGAATCGGACCACCCCGGACGGCTACGAGGCCGAGATCGGTCGTCTGGTGCAGCGCGCGGTTGCCGAGGGATTGATGAACCTCGCGGTCAACGCCAGAATGCCCCAGGTTCGCGCGATCGCGGCCCTCAAGCTCCGGGGGCTGGAGCGTAAGGCCGAGAGCGGCAATGCGGCCGGCTTGGAGGCGGATCGCGCTCACTTCGGTCTGTTGCAGCAGGATCTCAAGCGTTTCCGGGAGCGGAACTACGATCCCGCGGCCCGGCCTCGACCCCAGGTGATTCCTCCCGGCAGTCCCATCGGAGATGATTCGTGAAATCTTCTGTCGCCGTACTCGCTCTGTCTCTGCTCCCCGGGTTGGTTGCCGGACAGATTCCGACCACCGAATACGCGGCTCGGCGGAGCGCACTGCTCTCGACCATCGACTCCGGTGTGATCGTTTCCTTTGGGCAAGTGGAGACCACCAATCACTGGCCCCCGTTCTTCCAGCATCCCGATTTCATGTATCTCACCGGATTCACCGAGGCTGATGCGGTGCTGGTGATGGTCAAGCGAGGCGGGAGCACGACTGAAACGATGTTCGTTCCGCCCCGCGATCCTCGATCAGAGCGCTATAACGGCGCCCGGAACGGGGCCGAGGATCTGGCTCAAACGATCGGCATTCCCGGACGCTACAACGACCAGCTACGGCCAACCATCGACTCGCTGGCCCGGTCCGGGTTGCCTTTCTACTTCCTCCCCGATGTGGAGAGCGGAGACGGCGCGGCCCGTGACTCCCTGACCAAGGGCCGCAACTTCATGAGCCAGGTGCGACAGACCTTCCCCTACCTGACAGTCCAGCCGATCAACGCTCAAGTAGCCCGGTTGCGAGCCAAAAAGAGCCCGGCCGAACTGGCATTGTTGCGGCGGGCGGTGACGATCAGCGGCAAGGCCCATGTCGAAGCGCTGAAAGCGGCCGGACCGGGATGCGGTGAATGGGAGATCCAGTCGTTGATGGAAGGGGTGTTTCGCCGGATGGGGGGCGATCGTCCGGGCTACGGCAGCATCGTCGGATCGGGACCCAATGCACTCGTGCTGCACTACGATGACGACGGCCGGGTGATGCGGGACGGAGAGCTGCTGTTGATCGACGCGGCGACCTCGTTCGACCACTACTCTGCCGATATCACCAGAACCTTTCCAGTGAATGGGCGCTTCACCGCGCCGCAGAAAGAGATCTACCAGCTGGTGCGGGACGCGCAGGAGGCCTTCGTGCGAACCATCAAACCGGGCACGACTGCAGCTCAGACTACCGCGGCCGGCCGGGCGGTGGTGACCAAAGGCCTGATCAAACTCGGGCTGATCGAAGGCGACTCCGCCAAGTTCGACGGCTGGCCCTGGATGCGCTGCCCCGACGGGGGTTGCGATCAGGTCCTGCTGTACGTGTATCACGGCTACGGCGGCCACGGTATCGGGCTCGATGTGCACGATCCGGCTCAGTACTACGGCCGGGATGGTTCCTTTCAGCCAGGCGATGTCTTTACGGTCGAACCGGGTCTCTATTTCAGCGAGTCGCTGCTCAAGAGCCTGCCCGATACCCCTCGCAACCGCGCGATGCTGGCCCGGATCCGGCCGGCCTTCGACAAGTACAAGGGGATCGGAGTTCGGATCGAGGATGATTACGCCTTGACCGACCATGGTGTGGAATGGCTGTCGAAGGAATCGCCCCGGGAAATTCCTGAGATCGAATCACTCATGAAGGAGCGCAGTGCCGGGCTTCCCGGTGGAGGCAGCTGTGGCGAGCCAAGCACCTGAAGACCTCCAGCTCCCCGTGATTCCGCCGCACCACACCCCGTCGGGCTTCAGGAACCCCTGGCCCGACGCGGAGCCCAAGGGCCTGGCCAATCTGCTTCGTTGGTTCGCCGAGCGGCATACCACCAGACGCCCGCCGCCCGACCCTGATCCCTCGATCTTCCCGCTGGTCACTCCTCATCTGGGCCAGGCCACCACGGATGGCGATCTGGCAGTGACCTGGTTGGGCCACTCGGCGCTGCTGCTTGAGTTTCCCGGACTTACCGTCCTCACCGACCCGATGCTTGGAGAGTATGCCGCTCCCTTGCCGGCTGCCCGGCTCAAGCGGTGGGTGAAACCGGGAATTCCGGTCGAAGGATTGCCGCCCATCGACCTGGCGTTGCTTTCCCACAATCACTACGACCATCTCGACGCACCAACCGTTCGCACCCTGGCGGAGCTGCAACCGGAGATTCTCTGGTGTGTTCCCTTGCGACTGGGCAAGCTGCTTCGGCGGCTGGGAGTAAACCGGATCGAGGAATTCGACTGGTGGGGTGAGAAGCAGCTGGGGACTGCCCGCGTTGCCGCCACTCCGGCGCAACACTTCACGGCACGTAGCGTCCATGATCGCAACCGCACTCTCTGGTGCGGATTCACAGTGCGGGTGGGAAAACGGGCGGTGTACTTCGCCGGTGACACTGCCTACCACCCGGAGTTCAGCCTGATTGGTGAACGACTGGGACCGTTTGATCTGGTACTCATTCCAGTGGGAGCTTACCAGCCCCGCTGGTTCATGAAGGTGGTGCATATGAACCCGGAGGAGGCGATCGCGGCTTACGATGATCTCCGGGATGGCAGCGGAAGGACGGAAAGGCGGAAAGGCGGAAAACTACCGGACCCGGTGATGGTGCCGATTCACTGGGGAACTTTCAAGCTGACCGACGAGCCGATGGATGAGCCCCCGAGACTCACTCGAAACTTGTGGGAGCAGCCGGGGAAAGAACCCTCGAAGCTATGGGTACTTAAGCACGGCGAGACGAGGCTATTACGGTAGTCAGGCCATCACCTACTCTCTCCGTAGTGCCACCACCGGATCCAGCCGGCTGGCCCGCCGAGCCGGCAGGTAGCTGGCCGCCAGCGCGACCAGGGCCAGCGCGAACCCCGCCGCCGAGTATGCCACTGCGTCGGTCGCCGTGACGCCGTAGAGCAGGTTAGCCACCAGTTTGCCGAGTCCGACCGCTCCGGTGAGGCCCGCGAGCAGACCCAGCAGTGTCACCATCATACCCTGCCGCACCACCATCCACCCAAGCCTCGACGGATCGGCGCCCAGCGCCAGCCGGACGCCCATTTCCTGCTGGCGCTGAGCCACGTCACTCGCCAGCACCCCATACAGCCCGATCGCCGAGAGCAGCAGTGCCGCCAGGGCGAAGATCGCGACCAGCCAGGTGCGCACCCGGGACTCGGCGGTGGCCAGCGTCATCTCGCTGGTCAACGGCGTGATCCCATCGATGACGTGATCCGGATCGAGCCGCAGCAGTGTCTCCCGAACCCGGGCGACGAGCTCGCGCGGGTCGCCGTTGGCCCGTAGGACCACCCGCCCGAGGGCCCAGTAAGTGTTCTGATACGGCAGGAAGATCTCGGGTGGCTGCTCCGTTTGAGCCGGGCTCTGGCGCATATCACCGACTACCCCAACTACCTCGTACCAGACCGGTTCCTCACCCGTTGCAGGCTTCACCGTGAAAGTGAGCTGGGTTCCCACTGCCCGCCCCGGCGGGAGGAATTGCCGAGCGAAGGTCCGGTTAACAATCAGTTCGCGCACCGGCGCCTCGCCGTTCGCGTCTCGCCAGAATCTTCCTTCAACCAGCGGGACACCCAGGGCCTCGAACACACCAGGAGTCACCGCCCGATAGGAAATAGATCGGCCCTCGAGAGTGCTCGACCCTGGCGCCGAGAGGTCCCGCAGCAGCAGCGGACGGCTCTGGCTTTCTCCCTCAAGTGGTAGCCGGTCTGTCAGTCCTGCTGCGCGGACACCGGAGAGAGCACCCAGCTCCTCCAGCGCTCTTCGATAGAGCGTATGCAGGCGAGCGGAGCCCATGTCCCAGGAGTACTCGAGCTTCACCACCAGAACCTGTTCCGGGGCGACACCGGTTGGCATCGAGGCCATGCGCTGCAGGCTGCGGGACAGCAGTCCTGCGCCCACCAGCAGGATCATCGAAATCGCGACCTGGGCACCCACCATGAGCTGGCGGGTGACCTGACGGCGGGGTCCCGCGGTGTTCCTTCCACCGTCGCGGAGCCCCGCGTGATTGGCCCGGTCCCGGGTGGCCTGCCATGCCGGAAGCAGTCCGAAAACCAGCCCGCACCCGACGGCCGCGATCAGGGCAAACAGAGTGACTCGCCAGTCGAGACCGGCATCGGCCAGCCGGGGCAGATCTCCGGGAAGGATGCGCCGGAGGATCGGCACTCCCAGCCAGGCGAAGAGCAGTCCTGCGAGCCCGCCACCGAGCGCGAGCCAGCCGCTCTCAAGCAGGTAGAGACGGATCAGTGAATTGCGGCCGGCGCCCAGCGCCGTCCGAATGGCCGCCTCATGCCGCCTCTCGCCTGCCCGGGCCAGCAGCAGGCTGGTGATGTTTACGCAGGCAATCAGCAGGAGCAGGCCGACCGCGCCAAGCAATGCCATCAGCGGTTCCCGGGCAGCCTGATTGAGATCGTTGAGTAGCGGGATCACTTGGGCAGTCAGGTCCCGGTCGCTCTCGGGGAACTCCACCCCCAGCTGACGGGCGATGGCGGCGCTCTCCTCGTTGGCCGCGGCAAGGGTGGCGCCAGGCGCAAGCCGTCCCAGCATGTACACGTAGTTCCCGCCCTTTCGAGGCGCGTCCTGGAATTCGGCGGCCGCCGGAATCGTCAGGTCGCCCCAATCGGGATAACCAAACTCGCGGGGAAAAACGCCGATGACGGTGTGGCTCTTGCCGTTGAGTGTGAGCTGCTGGCCCAGCTGATCGGCCTGGCCTCCGTAATGCCGCTGCCAGAACCCGTAGGAAGCGATCGCGACCGGAGGTCCCCGTCCATCCTCTTCATCGGCAGTGAACGGACGGCCGAGGTACGGCACACCGCCGAGCATGCTGACGGCCGGCCCGAAGGTGCGAACCACTTGAAGACGTTCCGGCTCGCCCCGGCCGGTAAGCGTGACGTACTCCCCGTAATGAGCGGAGAGGTCGCGAATCGTGTGCAAGCGGCTTCGCCAGTCGCGTAACCGGGCGGGATTCCCGCCGAGATGCTCGCCCCGGCGGAATTCTCTGAGGGCGACCACCGATTCCGGGTCTTGAATCGGAAGCGGTTTGAGCAGGACGGCATCGACCACGCTGAAAATCGCGCTGGTCGCCCCGATGCCGATTCCCAGAACCAGGACTGCGGTAAAGACCAGGCCCGGGCGTCGCGAGAGGCTTCGCCGGGCCTGATTCGCCTCCCGCATCAGCACGTCGAGCCAGTTCACCACATCGGCATCACGAGTCCGATCCATCACGATGGCCGCGTTCCCGAAACGCTGGGTCGCGTCCTGCCGGGCGGCCTCGGGACTCATGCCGCGGGCGATGTTCTCCCGGGTGCGCTCCTCGATGTGAAATGCCATCTCGTCGGCCAGATCCTGCGACAGCCGGTTGCGGCCCCACATCGATCCGGCGATACGACCGAGCAGACTCATCTCAGGCCACCGATCCAGCGAACCGGAGCACCGCGGCGACTCCGGTGGTGAGCCGGGTCCAATGGTCTTCCTCGGTCGCCAGTTGTTTGCGGCCCATCGCAGTCAGGGAATAGAAGCGGGCCCGCCGGTTGGTTTCGGTGGTGCCCCAATCGGATCTGATCCAGCCGTCCTGCTCCATCCGGTGAAGCGCGGGATAGAGTGATCCCTCTTCGACCCGAAGCAGATCGTCGGAGACCCGCTGGATGTGAGTGGTGATGGCGTAGCCGTGCAAACGCCCCCGGGCGAGGGTCTTGAGGACAAGCAGGGTCAGGGTGCCCTGGAGGATGTCACTGCGGGGTTTCGCCATCGGTCACCCAAGCCAAGAGAGCTATGCCTAGATATCTAGGCATAGCTCTCATTTCCCGCAAGCCGAAGGGAATCCGGAACTAGGGTGTGGCTTCCCGGGTTCCCACCGCGCTCAGCATGAAGGCGTAACGGAAGGCGGCTTCGTGCAGCCGGTCGTACCGGCCGGAGGAGCCGCCATGGCCGCCGGCCATGTTGGTCTTGAAGTAGAGCGGATTATGGTCGGTCTTGTTGGCCCGGAGTTTGGCCACCCACTTGGCCGGTTCCCAGTACATCACCTGGGAGTCGTTCAACGAAGTGGTCACCAGCATCCAGGGGTAGTCCTGGGCCTTCACGTTGTCATAGGGCGAGTACCGCATCATGTAATCGTACTGCTCCTTGATGCGGGGGTTGCCCCACTGCTCCCATTCCTGGGCGGTAAGCGGCAGGGAACCGTCCATCATGGTGTTGATCACATCGACGAACGGCACGTCGGCGACGATCGCGCGGAACAGGTCGGGGCGCAGGTTGGCCACGGCACCCATCAGCAATCCACCGGCGCTGCCGCCATTGGCCACCAGTTTGCTCGAGCTGGTGTATTTCCGCTTGACCAGGTCTTCTCCGACATCGATGAAGTCGTAGAAGGTGTTCAGCTTGTGCATCATCTTGCCGTCGTCGTACCAGCGGCGTCCCATCTCCTGGCCGCCTCTGATATGGGCGATCGCATAGATAAAGCCGCGATCCACCAGGCTGAGCACGTTGCTGTTGAAAGTCGGCTCCATGGTGGAGCCGTAGCTACCATAGGCGTAGAGCAATGCCGGATTGGAACCGTCGAGCCGGGTGCCCTTCTTCATCAGCAGCGAGACCGGAACCTGGATTCCGTCGCGGGCCGGCGCAAAGAAGCGCCGTACCTCGTAGGCCGAGGCGTTAAACCCGCTGGGAATCTCGGCCCGCTTCTTCAGGGTGCGCCGATGGGTCGCGAGGTTGTAGTCGTAAACCGAGGGTGGAGTGATCAGGCTCGAGTAGGAGAAGCGATACAGATCGGTGTCGAACTCGGGGTTGCTCGAAGGGAAGACCCCATAGGCGGACTCGGGGAAGGTCACGTAGTGGCTGGTGCCTGAACCGACGTCGGTCACCCGCAAACGGCGCAGTCCACCGGCCCGCTCACTCACCACTATGAATCGCTTGAAGGCGTCGACCGACTCAACGAACACCGAGTCGCGGTGGGGCAACCAGTCGGTCCAGTGCTCGGGGCCGGGATTGTCCTCCGGAGCCTTGGCGATCCGGAAGTTGGTGGCGCCATCGTTGGTGTAGATCAGGAAGAAGCCGTTGGCGTGATCGACACTGTACTCCACGCCCTGCCGGCGCGGTGCGATCAGCTTCGGCTCGGCGGTGGGATTGGCGGTCGGAATCACCTTCCACTCGGACGAGGTGAACCCGTCGGAGGTGATAAAGACGTATTTGCCGCTGCGGGAGCGGAATACACCGGCGTTGTTGAGTACGTCGTTCTCTTCGAAGATCCGGACATCCTGCTCGCGAGGTGTGCCCAGCACGTGCCGCCAGACTGCATTCCCCCGCTTGGCGGAGTCGGCGGTCATATAGAAGAAGGTGCGGTTGTCATCGGCCCAGGCGGTGCCGTTCCAGACGTGGGGAATCTGATCGAGGATCTCGCCGCTCTCCAGATTCTTGACGTAGAGGGTGTACTCCCGGAATGCGGTGGTGTCTTCCAGATAGATCAGCAGCTTACCGTCCGGGCTCACATCCATCCCGCCCAAGGCGTGGAACTTCTTGCCCGCCGCGGCGGCGTTCTGATCGAAGTAGATCTCTTCCGTACCCTGGGTGCTGCCCCGCTTCCGGGCGAAGATGGGGTAGGATTTCCCCTGCTCGGTGCGGGTGTAATACCACCAGTTTCCTTCGCGATAGGGAACCGAGAAGTCGTTTTCCTTGATCCGGCCGAGCATCTCCTGGTACAGCCGATCCTGCAGCCCCTCGGTGTGCTTCATCCCTTCCTTGGTCCAGGCGTTCTCGGCTTCCAGATATGAAATCACGGCGGGGTTGGTCTTCTCCCGCAGCCAGAAGTAGTCATCGACCCGGACCTCACCGTGGAGCGTGTCCACGTGCGCCATGCGCGGAGCGACCGGAGGTTCCTGGCCGGGAAGGAGCGCGGGTACCAGCGATACAGCGGTAGCCATTGCAGCAGCTCGAACGAGGGACATGAGTGACCCCTGATGGGGTTGAAGGGGGCGATTCTAGGAGAGGGAAGGTCCCGGCGGCAAGGGCGATTGAACTCCGACCGGGCCGACCAAAAACGGTCTCAGAGGGTAAGGTCTTATCGGACTTTCGACTATCCCTGCGTCGTCAGTAATGCGCGAAAACCGAAGATCGGCCGAAGCAGGAGGGCGGTTGCCGGTCGATCAACTGCGAGGTTCGCCGGTCCACCAACCGCGTCCCCGCTGCGGACGCAGCAGACTCACGACCGGTCCAGCGTCTCCCTTGTCAGGCCGATAGGGCGGCAGCATCAGAAAGCCGAGACCAAGGAGCAGCAGGAGGGCTCCCGACGCGATGGAACCGATGCTGATCTGTCGCTCCACTCCGGGCGGCGGAGGGTATCCCAGCCCAAACACCACCACCACAACGCTGCCCGCGAAGGTCGCGCCGATGCCCAGCAACCGAAGCAGGATGTTGAAGGTGCGCCAGTAGAACGGATCGGGGGTGGAGTTCATCGGCGGGCCAGCGGATCGAAGCCCTGGTCGATCATTTCGGAATACAGCGCCAGCAGTCGCTTCAGTTCTTCGACGATGCCATGGCGCTGGGCCGGCGGAGAGCTGTAGGCGAACTCCAGCATCCGGTGCACCAGTTCCACTGCTACACTGGCCTGCAGCCGCCGGTGTGCGGCGGGCACCGCAGGCGCCCGCGCCGCCATCAGCTGCTCCACCATTCCCACCACAGCATCGGTGAGTTCGTCGGTCATGCAGCCGGGATTCCGGGGATCACGCAGGGCGTAATACACCGGCATGTACGCGGGAGTCCGCTCCATGAATCGGGCGAGGGGCGTCACAATGCCGTCGACCATCTGGGAAATCGGTATCTCGGCCGCGCCGGCGGTCATTGCCGAGCGATTGAGCTCACGCAGCTGGGCTTCGTAGCGGGCTCCCAGCCCCAGGATGATCGCTTCCTTGTTGGGGAAGAAGTGGTAGAGTGAGCCGACCGACGATCCTGCCTGTGCGGCGATGGCATTGGTGGTCGCCGCTTCCACCCCTACTTCAGCGATCACCTCGGCCGCGGCATCGAGGATCTCCTCCACCCGCCGTTCGCCCCGTTCCTGACTGGGCTGGCGGGCCGGCTCGACCTGGGGCCGGGCCCGGCCGGCTCCCCGCTTCCTGGCTTTAACTGCTTTGCTCATGGTCGCTTGGCCTTTCCGTCTGGGGGCTTCGGCCGGTTTCCGCAGTTACCTGAGACAAAATGGGGGCATTTCCGGCTCTTGACAAGTAGAGTTGTTGCTCTAGTTTGGTGCCACGAACTAGAGCCACAGCTCTATTTCAAGAAATTGAACCAGGACTCGATACGATGCCCCCTGTCC
>CAZOES010000104.1:0-15208 GCA_964578865.1 uncultured Gemmatimonadaceae bacterium
CGACAGGGTAGACTTCGCAATTGGGAGCAACCCCATAGATCACGATGTGATGATCGCCCGTCAGGACCGGCACGACCACACCCGGGATATCGATCGGCTTCGAGGTATGACCGTCGATCGCGTAGGAGAACCCGTCCGGGTCGTAGTCCTGCCCTCGGGTACCATTGAACGCCAGGCGCACGAACCCGGTCCTCGCTGCACAGGTCACCGTTAAAGCCGCATCGGTCGTCTGGCTGGACGCCACATTCACCACCATCGGCAGCGGCGTCGCGGCTTGGCAATTGTCGGCGATGCCGCTCAGACTGACCGACACACTGCCCACCGGAAGTCCCGTCAGGGTGCTGTCGGCCTGACTGGCAACATGCCCCCGGTCATTGCCGTCTATCACCACGGTATAACCATCGGGATCCAACTCGGCTCCAATGGTGGCGACCACCACATGGACCGAGCCGGTCTCTTCCGGGCCATTGTTCGAGTCACCTCCGCATCCAGCCAGGGCGATCAGGAGTCCGCAGGAACAGCCAAGTCCAAAGGCCAGACGGGTCATGGCAGGCACCGGAAAGATTGGCCGCCACGTTACCTGCGGGCAGTCCACCGGCCGTCTACAGACCGTCTACAGCCACAGAGTTCACAGATTCAGGCCGCAGATTACACAGATTCAGACCGCCGATTTCCCAGATTTCGCCTGATCAGGCTCCAGGCCCTCGCGCGTATCACATGAAAACCACTGAAAATGCCTTAGGTTTTGTCGTGTGAACGAATTTGTGTCAATCTGTGGTAATCTGCGGGCTCAATATCTGTGGAATCTGTGGCCATGAAACGACCCACCCGGCTTTTCGCGATCATCGGAGCAGTCCTGGGAGTGCTTCTCCTCCTGTTGCTCCTTGCACCGCTCTTTCTCCGCGGCCCAATCGAGGCCAAGGCCAAGACCGCCATCAACCAGAGCGTTAATGCCAAGGTCGACTGGCAGGACCTGGGGCTGAGCGTCTTTCGCCATTTCCCCAACCTCACTCTCTCGCTTGACAGGCTGACCGCTGTCGGCACCGGGAAATTCGAGGGCGATACCCTGGCCGCGGTGAAGAGTCTGCGGGTAGTGGTGAACCTGGCCAGCGCAGTCGGTGCAGCACTGGGGGGCAAGCCGATCGAGATCCGGGCCATCGAGCTGGATGAGCCGCGGCTCTCCCTGCTTGCCCTGGAGGACGGCACCGCCAACTGGGACATTGCCACGAAAGGCCCCGAGGGCAAAGAGAGCTCCGGCTCTTCGATGTCGATCAAGCTCAAGGATTTCGAGATCAGCAATGGGTGGGTGACATTCGATAACCGTCAGAGCGGACTCCTCGCCAGGGTGCGGGGCTACCGGCAGTCACTCAGTGGTGACTTCAGCAGCCAGGTCACCGACCTCCAGACCAGAATTCAGGCCGACACCGTCACCGTCTCGATGGGTGGCGTTCCCTATCTCAATCAGGTGAGGCTCTCTCTCAACGTCGACGCCAGAGCCGATCTGGGGAAGAAGCTCTACACCATCAAGACCACCGAGCTGAAGCTCAATGAGCTCGGGCTCAACGTTGCCGGTGCCGTGGAATCCGGCCCGAAGAACCTCGGACTCGACCTCACGTTCAATACGCCGAGCACCAGGTTCCGGGACATTCTCTCGCTGGTCCCGGCGGTGTACGCCCATGACTTCGACCAGGTGAAGACCACCGGAACCATGGCGCTCAGCGGCAAGGTGAAGGGCGAGTATGGCGACAGCATCTTTCCGTCCTTTGCCCTCAACCTCACGGTCGACAGCGCCGCCTTTCAGTATCCCGATCTTCCCCTGCCCGCCCGCGACATCGACGTGAAGCTGGCGGTCACCAACCCGGGTGGCACGCTGGACGGAACCGTGGCCGATCTCCAGAAATTCCACTTGCGATTGGGTGCCAACCCGATCGATGCCCGGATGGTGCTCAAGACACCGATCTCCGACCCCGACCTCGACGCCCGGCTGGCCGGCAAGGTCGACCTCGCCGATGTCGCCAGGACCGTGAAGCTCGAAACGGTCGACCAGCTCAGCGGCGTGATCTCGGCCGACGCCGCGGTGCGCACCCGGATGTCATCGATCAAGCGGAAGGAATACAGTCGAGTCGCGGCGACCGGCACCATCGACGCGAGCAATCTGGTGCTGAAAGGGAAGGAGTTGCCTCAGTCAGTCGCCATCCGGCAGGCATCGCTGCAACTTGCGCCAGAAGCGGCCGAGCTCAGGAGCTTCGATGGCACCATCGGCAGCAGTGACATTCAGGCTACCGGCAAACTCCGGAACCTGCTCTCCTTCGCCATGCAGCGGGACACTCTGCAAGGCAGCGTCACGGTCCGGAGCCAGCACTTCAACCTGGACGAGTGGATGTCGAAGGACACCACGCAGCTAGCCATCATTCAGGTTCCCGCCCGCATCGACTTCGACCTCAACGCCACAGTAGCCGAACTGACCTACGATAAGCTCAAGATGAGCAACGCCCGGGGCCGCCTGCGGGTGAACAATCAACGGGTAACCCTGGACGACTTCCGGATGGGGGCGCTGGGCGGTGAGATCGGCATGAACGGCTTCTACGAGACCACCGACAGCACCAAACCCACCTTCGATGTCGCATTCCGGATGACCAAGGTCGACATCCCTTCGGCCTTCAAGGCCTTTACCACGGTCCAGATGCTGGCGCCGATCGCTAAATACGCCACCGGAGAGGTCACCACCGATCTCAATCTCACCGGCGGGCTCGGCAAGAACATGATGCCGCTGTTCCAGGGGCTTAACGGCAAGGGCAATCTCTCGACCAGCCAGCTCCTGATCAAAGACTTCCCGCCGCTGGAAAAAGCGGTCGACGTCACCAAGCTCAACTTTCTCAACAACCCCACGCTTCAGGCTCTGAAAGCCGCCTTCGCCATTCGGGACGGCCGGTTGTTCATGAATCCCTTCGATGTGAAGCTGGGGCCGGTCGCGGCCACCATTTCCGGCTCCAACGGTCTGGACCAGTCGCTCGACTACAACCTCAACCTGAAAGTCCCTCGCGCGCTGCTCGGCGGTGGCGCCAACCAGGCGCTGAGCGGACTCCTGGCGAAGGCCGGCAAGGCGGGGGTCGACCTGAACGCCGCGCCCGAGATTCCGTTGGGAATCAAGTTCGCCGGTAAGCTCACCAGCCCCGACGTCTCGGCCGACGTCGGGAGCCTCACGTCGTCGGTCGCCGGCAGCGTGCAGGACGCGGCCAAGGTAGCGGTCACTGAGAAGGTGGACAGCGCCAAGGCGAAGCTGGTGGCGGAAGCCGAACAGCGTGCGGCGGCCATCAAGCAGCAGGCCGAGTCGACCGCGGCGCAGTTGAAGCGGGAGGCCTATGCCCGGGCGGACAGCCTAGAGGCTAAGGCCTCGACGCCGCTCGCCAAGGTTGCGGCCAAGCCGGCGGCGGATCAGATCCGGAAGCAGGCGGACAAGAAGGCCGCCAGCCTGGTGAGTGAGGCGAGCAAGCGGGCCGACAGTCTGGTGGCGGGGGCGAGGAGGGAGTAAGGGGAGACAGGACTGTGTCATCCCGACCGAAGTCCGTCCCCGAACAAAGTGAGGGGTCGGACGGAGTGGAGGGAACTCCGAGGCAGCCTTGGCAGGATCGTTGAGTCGGAGATCCCTCCACTCGCCCTTCGGGCTCGGTCGGGATGACAGAGGCCCGTCTCCCGCAATGGCGGTCTTTCCCCCATTCCTGCGTTAACAAGAAGTAGCAAGGATCTCGGCCACCATCCATCAATCAGTGAGGGTATATGAGCACGACCAAAGAAATGGCCAACAATGGGGTGAATGTCGACGCCCTCCTGGGGGCTCGCGAGGCCCTGTCCAAAGCACCGGAGGCCGCCCAGTTCACCTGGCGGGCCCAGAATGAGTGGGTTCGCGGCACTCACAGCCGCTCTACGGTAGAGGGTTTCTTCGGCCTGGGTCAGGAGCAGAAGCACCGGAAACCGTTCACCTTCGAGGCCGACCACCCGGAGATTTTTGCCTCCGAGGATCACGGTGCCACGCCGGTCGAGATGGTGCTGTCCGGTCTGGCCGGCTGTCTCACCGCCGGCATTGCCGCCGTCGCCCAGAATCGTGGCATTCAGCTGCGGTCGGTCAAGGCGACCCTCGAGGGATCCATGGACATCCTGGGCATCCTCGGCGGCGACCCCGATGTCCGCAACGGCTTCAGTGGGATCAAGGTCAGCTACACCATCGACGCCGACGCCACCCCCGACCAGATCAAGGCACTGGTGGCCCAGTCGCAGAAGCGGTCCGCCGTCTTCGACATCATCACCAATCCGACCAACGTCTCAGTCGAAGTAAATTGACGGCCAAGTGGTGAGGCGGTGAGCTTCATGCAGACCACCACGGTCGTCATCGGCGCAGGGCATGCCGGTCTCGCCATGAGTCGCTGCCTCACCGATCGCTCGATCGATCACGTGATCCTCGAGCGTGGTGAGGTGGCCAACTCCTGGAAGACCGAGCGCTGGGATTCGCTTCGGCTCCTCACCCCCAACTGGCAGAGCCGGCTCCCCGGGTACGGCTACCAGGGCGACGACCCCAACGGGTTCCGCACCATGCCGGAGACCGTCAGGTTCATCGAGCGCTATGCCGAAGCCATCGGTGCACCGGTCCGGACTCACACGGCCGTCACGTCGGTGCGCCCCGATGAGGGCGGGTACCTGGTCTCCACCACTCAGGGAGCCTGGCGGGCCCGGAGTGTGGTACTCGCCAGCGGTGCCTGCAACCTGCCTTGCATCCCGACCGTTGCAACCGCCCTGCCGCCATCCATCAGACAGCTCTCCCCGCTCGACTACCGGAACCCCGATCAGCTGGAGCCGGGCGGGGTGCTGGTAGTTGGCGCCTCGGCGACCGGTACCCAGATAGCCGAGGAGATCCACCGTTCCGGACGCCCGGTTGTGCTCTCGGTCGGGGAGCATGTGCGGGTGCCCCGCACTTATCGGGGCCGCGATATCAAGTGGTGGATGGAGAGCGTCGGCGTGCTGGACGAGTTCTACACCGAGTTCGACGATATCGAGCGGGTCCGCCGGCTGCCCTCGCTCCAGTTGATGGGCTCCGACGACCGGCGCGACAGCGACCTCAACCAGCTCACCAGGCAGGGAGTCCGGCTAGTGGGGCGATTGGCTGGGTTCTCCGGCGGCAAGGCCCAGTTCTCCGGCTCGCTCCGGAATCTGTGCCAGATGGCCGACCTCAAGATGAATCGTCTGCTCGACCGGATCGACCAGTGGGCCGCCGATCATCTGGGCGACCAGGGACTCGAGCCGCCCCACCGGTTCGAGGCTACCCGAGTGGAACCCAACCCGCCGCTCCTGCTCGACCCGGTCGCGAGCGGCATACGAACCATCGTCTGGGCCACCGGATTCCGGCCTGACTACTCCTGGCTCAATGTTCCGGTGTTCGACTCGAAAGGCCGGCTCAAGCATGACGGTGGCGTGGTGGCGTCGCCTGGCCTGTACGCGATGGGGTTGCCGTTCATGCGCCGTCGCAAGTCGAGCCTGATCGACGGCGCCGGGGCCGATGCGAGGGATCTAAGCGAGCACCTGGCTGGGTGGCTGGGGAGTTCCCCGTTCCCCGGTCCGCGTTCCGCTTTGATAGGTTGAAAGGGTGTCATCCCGACCGAAGTCCGTCCCCGACCCTGAGCAACGCGAAGGGAGGGGTCGGACGGAGTGGAGGGAACTCCGAAGCAGCCTTGGCAGGATCATTGAGTCGGAGATCCCTCCACTCGCCCTTCGGGCTCAGTCGGGATGACACCTCTCACCCTTTCATCTTCCCCATAGCCCGTCTGCCAGTCATCTTCCCCTCATGCCAAGACTATATCCCGTCACCATCGGCTTCCTCGCCTTCGTCGCCGGGGCCGGACTCTCCACCCACGCAGAAGCGCAGTTCCTGACGCCCTCCGGCCAGACCGTCGGCGGGATTTCCTGCGATGCGGCAGAGGGACAGCGGATCCACATTCACCAGCACCTGGTGATCTTCGACCACGGCAAGAACGTGGACATCCCGCCGAACGTAGGCCAGCCCGCCGGGAAGCGCTGCATCTACTGGCTGCACACCCACACGCCCGATGGATTCATCCACGTCGAGGCGCCGCTGGAGCGGTCGTTCACCCTGGGCGACTTCTTCACTGTATGGGGACAGCCGCTCTCAACCAGCGGTGCCGCCACGGCCAACCTCGCCAAGGGCGATTCGATGAAAGTCTGGGTCAACGGCAAGCCGTTCGCCGGCGACCCGCGAAGCATTCCGCTCGAGGCCCACACGGAGATCGTGATTGAGGTGGGGAAGCCGTACAGTAAGCCGGAACCGGTCAAGGACTGGGGCCGGCTTTAGACTGCGGTGAGCGGCAGGAACGGGTCTACTTCTTCTTCGTCGTTCCTGCCACGATGTAGGTCCGGCCGGACCGTAACCCGTTCACCATGCTCCATGCCGAGGTGACGAGGAAATCGGTGGCGCCGTCGCCATCGATGTCTCCCACACCAACAGCGTCGAACCCCAGCGTTTCCCCCGGCACTCGGCCGGTGATCGTCTGCAGAACCTTGCCATCCTTGCCTGAGAGCACCTGGATCCTGCCCCCCGACCACGCCGCGCCTCGATACTGCCAGGAACCGAGTACCAGATCGGCCCGTCCATCGCCGTCGATGTCGCCGGTGCGCGCCGCGCCGACACCGAACGCCTCACCGGAAACCTCGCCCGTGAAGGTTCGAGCCAGCTTTCCGGTCTTGCCCGAATAGACATAGACTCGCCCGGTGGCTCGGCCCTTGGCGCGATTGGCAAAATCGGATACGAAGATGTCGGATACGCCATCGCCGTCGACATCTCCAAGCATGGAAATGAACATCCCGGCAAAGGCGACCCCGGTGGAATCGGATTCCTGGACAAAGGCCGGCTTGGGATCGAGACCGCGATAGACATAGAGCTTGCCGCTGGTACCGGCCCCGCCGGCAGCCGCGCCGATGATCACGGAACCGCTGCCGCCGCCGACGGTCGCGCCGAAGCCGTCGCCCCGGCGCTCGCCGTCGAGCGTAACCAGCCGGTGGCCATCCTTGCCGGAGAGGATGTAGACTCGGCCCGCTCCATTGTGACTCGAAGGCGAGCCCGCGGCGATATCAGCGTGGCCATCGCGGTCGAGATCTCCCACCCCCGCGGCGGATGCGCCAAGGTCGCCGTCGGTGGAGTCGCCCAGGAGTCGGAGCAGAGTGCTCCCATCTTTGCCGGAAAGGACCAGGACGGTGTTGATCCCCGGAGCGCCGGCCACGACATCGGGGATCCGGTCGCCATTCACGTCGCCGGCGGACTCGAGGGAGGTGCCGAGCACCGCGCCGCTATCACCGGTGACCTTCCAGAGCAGCTTGCCCGACTTCCCGGAGTAGAGATACACGATGCCGTGGGTCGATCCGTAGGGCGGGTTCTGGGTGGACGAAACGGTGATGTCGGTGACCCGATCACCGTCGACATCCCCGACCCCCCGGGCAATCCAGCCGAATTCGTCGCCCGCCGCTTCCCCGCGCCACTCGTGGATGATCCGGGCATTGGGCTCGACGAACGGTGGCGCAAAGGTCACCCGGTCGGGAAACAACAGATCGAAGCGGGCATCGCCTTTGAGATTCTTCACCCCGGGTACCGCAGCAATCGAGGTCAGGTCGACCCGGCCTTCCAGCTTCTCTTTCATCCAGTCGTAGGCCAGATCGCGCCGGTTGGAATCGGCGTACATACCGAACAGACTGACCGCCGCGACGGGCACCGGACCGAGGGTGAACCCACTCGCCCGGGTGAGTGCATCGGTGGCTTCCTTCAGGTGGCCCAGCTGGCGGTGGGCGTTACCCAGGGTGAGCCAGGCCCCGCCGTTTTCCGGATGAGCCGCGACGAATGGGGTGAGCAGGGCTACAACTTCGGCCTGCTTCTGCTGGCCCATGAGTTGTCGGGCGATGACCAACGTGTCCGGAGCGGGTCCGGTCTGGCCAACGAGGGGCGCGGTGAGAACCGCGATGGCGAAGAGTCCGGCGGGAATCGAGTTGAGTTGGCTCATGCCTCAAGATCGGCGGGTCGGGAACCGGCGCTATCAGAAACTTGCTCTCCCGCCTCAGCCGGTGTTGGCGCTACGCAGTCTATCCCGGACCAGGGCGCGGATCTTATCCACAACCGGCTGCCCCGCATCTCCGTAGTTCGCCATCACTACCGCGACGTAGCCGGTGCCTTTGAAGATATCGAGGTTGGAGTTGATCCCGGGGAAACCGCCGCTGTGCCCCGCGATTCCGGCATCGGGATTCAGCTGGAAGCCGTAGCCGTAGCGCGGCGAGCCGATCTCAGGCTTGGCCGTGGTCATCAACTCGTAGGTCGCGGGCGAGACCAGCTTGCCGGACTTGAGCGCCTCCGCGAAGCGGAGTAAGTCGGGCGCCGTGGAGTACCCCCCACCCGCCGGCCCTCCCCGCATCACATGCAGGAAGATGTTGTTGCGGTACTGCTTGGTGCCGTCTTCCAGGTACTCCTTCTCGTAGCCGACGGCCAGGTTCGGATTGACCAGGTCCAGCTCATAGGCATCGGTCCGGGTCATGCCGGTCGGCTTGGCGAGGTGTTCCCGCACGTAATCGTAGTAGTCCTGCCCGGTAACTATCTCGATCACCTTGCCTAACACCAGCATCCCGGTGTTGCTGTAGGACCACTGGGTCCCCGGCTCGAAGGCCAGCGAGTCGCCCTTGGCGAGCTGCATCAGGTCGTCGACGGTGCGAAACCGGTCGCGCGACGATCGGAAGAACTCGTCGTTGAAGTAGCTCCCCAGGCCGCTGGTATGGGTCAGCAGATGTTTAATCTTCACTTTCGCTGCGACATCCGCGGAAATCTGCGGAATCTGTGGACCGAACCTGGAGAGCGGATCCTCGAACGACAGCTTCCCCTGCTCCACCAGCTGGGCGATGATCACCGAGGTGAACATCTTGTTCATCGACCCCAGGTTGAACTTGGTGTCGATGGTATTGGGCGCATTGAAATCCTTGTTGGCGGTCCCGAAGGCCGCCGAGTACAAGACCTTCCCATCCTTGGCAAAAAGCACCGAGCCGGAAAAGGCATCGGCGCTGGCGAGTGCTGTCACGTATTTCCTGAGTTCGCTCACCAGGGCCGCGTCACTGGCCACCACCTCGGTTTTGCCGGCCGGCGGACGCAGGTCGAGCCGGGTGATCCGGTAGGGTGGCTCGGCTTCGACGTCGAGAGTCAGGTTATTGCTCTCGCCGGTGAGCTTGCGGGTCATCTGGATGACGGCCCGGTTGGCGGAGTCGGTTTGAACGCTGCCCCATGCCAGTCCACCGGAGCGCTCCCGCAGTCCGAAGAGGAGGGTCACGTAGTCATCGGGCGATCGGTTGCGCATCGGCCCGCCGAATGCCGAGTCGACGTAGGCCTTGAGAACCTTGGGGGTAGAGGAATTGATGATGGCGACCGCCTCCCGAGCGCGACGGGTTGCCGCAGACTGGGCCTCCGCTGGCGGTTGAGCGATGAGCAGGGCCGTAGCTGCCAGGAGGATGGGACGCATGCGAAGCTCCGGGAGGGGAAGGTGATGCCGATTGATGCTTGAAACTGGGCGGCCGTCGCTGTGGCCCACTAGCACGTTCCTGCAGGAACCAATCTCAGGACAAGTACTGAGAAGTGAGGAGTGAGGGGGAACTAATCATAGGCACCACCCTCCTCACTCCTCACTAACTCAGGACTTTGCCCGAAGGTTAGTTCCTCCTCACACTCCCTGTTGAACAGCAATGGAAGCCCCTTCACCCGAGGCTTGACGAGCTGCGATCCCTAAGGTCTTCGATCCCCCATCCGTTCTCATCTGCGTCATCTGTGGATCTTGACAGCCGCAAAGCGCCCTCCGCTATGGTTCCCCCCATGGCTCAAGCCACCATCCTCCACGCAGACCTGGACGCCTTCTACGCCTCGGTCGAGCAGATGCTCGATCCCGGGCTCAAGGGGAAGCCGATCGCGGTCGGAGGCGGGGTGGTCCTCGCGGCGTCTTATGAAGCCAAGGCGTGCGGGGTGCAGAGCGGCATGTCCGGCCGGCAGGCGCGAGAGCTTTGCCCCCACCTGCTATTTGTCGGAGGGCATTTCGACGAGTACCAACGGCTGGGCGACGCTGCCATCAGGATACTGGGTGACTACACCCCGCTGGTCGAGCGGATCTCGATCGACGAGGCCTTCGCCGACGTGGCCGGCTGCGAACACCTCTTCGGCACCCCGGCCCAGATCGCCGCAACAATACGTCGGCGGGTCCGCGACGAGCTGGCGCTTCCCATCAGCGTCGGCGTCGCCAGCACCAAGCACCTGGCCAAGATCGCCTCCCAGGTCGCCAAGCCCGACGGGCTGGTGGTGGTCGAGCCGGGGACCGAACTCACCTTTCTTCATAACCTGCCCGTGGAGCTGATGTGGGGAGTCGGCCCGGCGACCAAGGCGCGACTCGCCCAACGTGGCATCACCACCATCGGCGACCTGGCCCAGAGCTCCCCTGCCGCGATCGCCCGGCTGCTCGGCCGGGCCGTGGGCGAGAAATTGACGGCCCTCTCCTGGAACCGCGACCCTCGCGCTATCCGAACCCACACTCGAGCCCACTCGGCCGGTGCCCAATCGGCCCTCGGCCGGAGACCGGTCGAAGCCCGGATCATCCGCCGGACCCTCCGCCACCTCGCCGACCGGGTCGCCTCCCGCCTCCGAGCCAAGGGAAAATCGGGGCGGACCGTGACGGTGCGGGTGCGCTTCGGCGATCTTCGCTCGGTTACCCACGCCATCACGCTATCTCAACCCGTCGCCGCGACGGCGATCCTGGCGGGGGTCGCCGAGGACCTGGTGCGAGAGGTTCTCAGGAGACATCCCGAGGAACGGGAGATTTCTCTACTGGCCATCTCGGTATCGCATATCGAGGAGCGGCCGGTGGTGCAACTCGATCTGCCGCTCGGCCTGGCGGACGAGGTGCATCGACCAGGCACGATGAGCGGGATGGCGCGGCTCCTGGCGGACAGAGCGATCGATAAGATCCGGGACCGGTTTGGGCGGGAGGCGGTGGGGTATGCATCGGTGGCGCTGGATGGGCGGCGGTCGGTGCCGGATGAGTTCCGGGAGTTGGCGGAAAGGGAGTTGTAGGGGGGCGGACGGGCGCTGTCAGGGCGTCGAGCGCAGCCTTGGTCGATCGCCAGCAGGTTAATCCCGGATGGGCGATGGCCTAGCCGATTATAGGCGACCCGGCAGATTCCAGAGCCACCTTGAAAGCCCGTTCAACCTCGACAGAGAGATCGGTCTCGAGTTCTCTCTTGACCAGCGCCCTGTATCTCCTGACACGTTGGCGGCCGGCAGCACGATCGCCGGAGGCGACCAGCGCCCGCACCAAGCCAAGCTCATTGCGATCGCTCAGGGGATCCTGTTCCACCAGGGCGGACCAGACCTCCGCGGCGTCGGCATGTTTGCCGGCTGATTCCAGCTGGGCCGCGGTTCGTCGGAGACTGGTCTGCATTCGGTTGGCCAATCGGTCTCTCTCGGACTCTACCCACCGCTGAAAAGTGGGATGGTCATTCAAGTAGACCCCGTCAAGCAGCGGGCCTCGAAAGTGTTTCACCGCCTCCTCGACTCGCCCATCCTCAATGGCTGACTCCAAGTCCCAGAGATCCGTGGTGCAGATGGTTCGGTTCAGGCGCATGGTGGTTGACCCGGAAATCAACGGGTCGCCTCCCAACGACTTGCGCAACACGTAGAGGCATTGCTTCAGCAATGCCCTGGCCTGTGACTCGCTCGAATCACCCCAGAGGATTCCGGCGGCACGATCGCGGGACACCCCGGCGTCACCAGCAACTGCCAGCAACGCCATCAGGGCCAGCGGTTTCCGGTTCGCCGCGGCTCCTTCGGCTATCAGTCGGTCCCGGGTCAGATACAAACCGCCAAGGAGGCAAAGGCGATAGCGAGTCTTCATCCCAACCACCGGCGCATCATTTCCCGCATTCCTTCCGGCGCGATCAACTCCGCTTCCACTCCATACTGCAGCACCTCGCGAATCAGCCAGGCCGGATTGGAGACCGAGAAGCGGACCAGGTAACGGCCGTCAGGCTGATCCTCTCCGCCAGGATGTTCCTCCCGAAGCCAGCGAGCGATACGGGGACTGAAAGCCACGCTGACGACTGTCGCACCGGCCGCCGCCTGTTTCGGCACCAGGTCTTCGGCCCGGGCAATCCGCCGCACGCCCTTTCTGGGTTCGAACAGTTCGTCACTTTCATCCAGGGCGAGAATCCGCTCGACTCGGAAATGGCGCATCGCCCCGGCTTTTTCGCACCAGGCGATGAGGTACCACGCTTTACCGGCCTGCAGAATCTGGTAGGGGTGAACCACCCGCTGCGAGGGCTCGCCATCGGCGCCGCAGTACACCAGCTCCACCTTGTGCCGGGTATCACGGGCGGATCGCAAAAGATCGAGTGCCCCCGCCTGTTCCGAATCAGGGGTATGCCCTACCGCCCAGATGCGGGAGTTCCGCTCCACACTCGGTGCGTCGGGTCGGGCGCTCCCGAGGCGCTCCGCCACCAGCTTCCCGCCTCGCAGTCCTGCCAGTCCCACCGTCAACGCCGCCAGTTCGTCATGCGCCAGCCGGAGCGGACGCTGAAACGCGCCTCGACTGCCGACCGTGAATCCACCATCGACCAGTGAAACCCGGAGGCTACCGAGCCACGAGCGATACGAATCGGTCAAGTCGATCAAGACCTGCAGGTCCTGCTGGAGCACCTTCTCAGTCACACCAAGGCCCTCCGCGGCAGCCGAATACGTCATCGGCTCCCCGGTGTCACGCTGCGACATCCAGGCCACCAGCGAAATCAGTCGCTGGATCTGGGTCTCCGCGATCTCGGTCATATCAGGAGTAGAGGGCGCGGATTCGGTTGCGTTCAGCTTCCAACTGCTGGGCAACTGAGGCCGGCCCGAGCACCTCGGCCTGGCGGCCGAGCGGAAGCAGCCAGCGGATGAATGGATCGATTACGCGTACGTCAAACTCGATGACTGCCCCGCCGGCTTCATCTACCGCCTTCACCACTCGACCCAATCCTTCCGACAAGACCCATCGCGAGTGGGGAAAGGCGAGCCGGATCTTTACCACCGTGGGGTTCTGCTCGGAGAGCTCCCAGGGAGCCCGGTCGAGATACTGACGAACCGAGAAGCTGGCCGGCACTTCGAAGCCCGGCTCTTTGGATGACGACAGCTCGGCCCGCCGCATCCGACTCAGCCGGAACACCCTCAGACCATCGCGCGACCGGCCGATGCAATACCAGTGACCCCAGGTCAGCATCAAGGCGTACGGCTCCACCTCACGGTCTTCTTCCTGGTCCCGGCCGATGCTGTAGTACCGGCAGAGCACCTTACGGCGGCCTTCGATTCCGGAGCGAAGCACCGCGAAGATCTTCTGAAAGCCATCCGGCACCGCGGCGGTCAAGGTCTCGCTGGCCGCTTCGGCGATCGAGGGCAGGTCGAAAGACAACTTGCGAAGGGCCGACGAGGCAGCGGCAGCGAGCGGCGTATCTCCCAGCGCCAGGATCCGCTCCGCCGCCCGCCGCAGGATTCGCAGGTCGTCGGTCGACACCGCCACGGTTGGCAGGTGATAAGGCCGGCGCTTCCCCTTCCCTGCCGGTGTGAGTTCGAGATACGGCAGGTAGAAATCCCGGGGCCGGAGCTGATAGGCCTCGACCTCGGCATCGGTGTGCTCGACCTGGACCTTCTGGGGCCGGGGCTCGATCACGACGCCGAGTGCGCGGAGATCACTCTTGTCGCGCTCGAACTTGCGGCGGACCGATTCTTTGATGGTCTTATCACCGGTCTCCCAGTCCTGCTTGTAGTCGTCCACCTCGTTCATGATCTCTTCGCGCGAGACCGGATAGTGCCGGTCCAGCAGGAACGCCAGCAGGTTGAGCCACCGCTCGGCTTTGGTCACGCGACGGGTCGCACCGGATTTCTTGCGGCTCACGGCTGGGCCACCGGGCTGGAGAGTTCGAGATAGCGGCAGAGTCCGTTGGCCAGTCGCATCTGTTCGGGCGTCTGGCACTGGGGGAAGTACAGCCGGTTGCTGGCGACCAGGATCACCAGGCAGCGGGCCCGGGATGTCGCCACGTTCAGGCGGTTGGGGCTATAAAGGAAAGGCATGCCCCGGGGTGCGTCCTCCGGACTGCTGGTCGCCATGGAGTAGACCACGATCGGCGCCTCCTGGCCCTGGAACTTGTCGACCGTGCCGACATTGGCACCGGGCAGCGCCTGCCGGATGGCGATGACCTGGGCGTTGTAGGGCGACACGATGAGGATGTCGCCCAATCCAACCGACCGGACAACTTGCTTGCGGTCGGTCCAGGTCAGTTTGGCCTTGAGAATCCGGTCGACCAACTCCACGATGGCCTTGACCTCTTCGGGGGATTGGCTGTCGTGATCGGCATGGTTCATGGAGAGCGCCAGCAGACCGTGGCCCGCCGGAGCGCCGGTCCCGTTCAGTTGCTGGAAGGCCAGATCAGGTTGAGGCTCCAACCGATCCTCGTAGTACACCTCGGATGTGAACCGGCAGATCGACGGGTGCAGCCGCCAGGTCTGGTCAAGGAAGAGACCCCGGTCGACCGGCATGGTCTCCTTGCCATTGAGTAGATGGTCGAGCGCCGATAGGTCAGCGCCAGGCGGATGAAGGCCCTGTTGCGGTTGTTCCAGCTGGCGGGGATCGCCCAGCAGCACCAGGCTCTTCGCAGCGGGTGCGACTGCGAGGGCGTTGGCCAGAGCGAACTGGCCGGCCTCGTCGATGAACAGCACGTCGACCGCGTCCATCATTTCTTCCCGGCTCCAGAGCCAGGCGGTGCCGGCGGCGAGGTGAGCCCGGCCGCTCGACAGCGCGTCGAGAACCTCGGCGTTGTCGTCGGTCGCCGCGATCGGCTTGTGCCCGCACCAGTTGTCCTCACCTGCCTTCTGAATTCCGCGAATGGTGAACTTGGCCTCCTGGGCCGCTTCGCAGACTTCCTCCAGCAGGTTGCCGATCACCTTGTGACTTGTGGCGGTCACCCCGACTTTCTTCCCCGCCTTCAACAGCGCCAGGATCATCCGCGCGCCGGTGTAGGTCTTTCCGGTGCCAGGGGGGCCCTGAATCGGAAGCACCGAGCGATCCAGCGTGGTGGCGATCCGAAGCGCAGCATCGAGCAGGGATTCACCGGGATT
>CAZOES010000104.1:15218-15623 GCA_964578865.1 uncultured Gemmatimonadaceae bacterium
ACCAGCGCGCCGCCGGCGACCCTGGGCGGCCGGTGCAGCAACAGGTCGAAGAGAGCGCAGGCCGAAAAACCGGAACTCAGAGCCCGCTGGGCCGAGCGCTCCAGACTCGCCCGCAGGTCGGCATCCCGCACGAACTCATAGGGCACCAGGGCGGCCGGATGAGTCCCGTTAGAACTGGGTCCCCGTTTGAGGTCGATGGTCCGTTCCGTCTCATGGATCGCCATCACGTCACCAGCGTCCTTGCCGGTCGCGGGATCATGGACGTCCCTTCCGGCCCGGATTTCGTGATCCTGCGAGGGAAAGCGATAGCGATAGACGGTCGACTTCTTCTCTTTTCGGAGCTCACCCACCAGCTCCAGTCCGCCCATCGCGTAGCGATCTTCGAGGAGATCCTTGTCGTCCATC
>CAZOES010000104.1:15633-15910 GCA_964578865.1 uncultured Gemmatimonadaceae bacterium
AGAACGCCTTATTCTCCCGCCGGTGGTATTCAAGCATCTGCGCCAGCAGCCAACGTCCCTGTTGGTCTGGGGTCCGATCGTCACGGTTCTCGGAGATGCCTGAGGTCAACTGATCCATCAGGGCCCGTATAGCCAGCATCTTCTCGGTTTGCTCGGGACGATCATCGGGTTCTGCTGGAGAGGGCCGCGGCACCGGTGTTCCGGTGACCGACTCCAACACGCTCCGCAGCGACTCCAACCAGCCGCGGAGATAGAGAGTCGAGACGCAGTCGTCCTT
>CAZOES010000105.1:0-5483 GCA_964578865.1 uncultured Gemmatimonadaceae bacterium
CTCGTGAGTTCGCTTTTGTGCTGCCTGATACACTGCCCGCCGGCTTGACCACGTTCCGGCTCCACAACGAAGGCCGGCAGCCCCATCACCTGATGCTCTACCGGCTGGAGCCAGGCAAAAACCTGGGAGACGCCTTCCGCGCGCTTCAGGCTGGCGGGGCGCACCCCGCCTGGATGCATGCGGCGGGAGGGCCCAACGCGGTGCCGAATGGGGGCGAGTCAGTGGGGACCGTGCTGCTGGAGCCCGGCCATTACGTGGCGTTCTGCCACGTGAAGAGTCCTGACCAGGTGATCCACTTTGCCAAGGGGATGATGAAGGATCTGGTGGTGACTGCCCCGGTCGGGCCACCCACCGCATGGCCGGAGGCCGACCTGACCGTGACACTGCGCGAGTATACCTTCACCTGGTCGAGCCCACCGACTCGAGGACGGCACCGAATCTCGGTCCGCAATCTCGGCCAGCAGCGGCACGAGTTGATTCTTACTCGACTGGCGCCAGGAAAGACCTCGGTCGACTTCATCCGATGGATGAACACCCAGGAAGGGCCGCCGCCGGCCAGGCCTTGGGGTGGAATTACCGATCTCCCGGCGGGTGGCACCATGGTCTTCGAGGTCGATCTGGAGCCAGGGACCTACAGTACCATCTGCCGCGTGCGAGATACCGGAAACGGACGCCCTCACGATGAGCACGGGATGTACAGCCAGTTCGAAGTGAACTAGCAGGCTTGCCGAGCCGGAGCGTTCCCAAGCCTCTTCAAATCGTGGTGAGGGGGAGTTAGCATCAGACATTCCGGTCCCGGGTGAGGTAGCGTGAAGACCAGACTACTCCGAAGCTTCGTAATACTGACAGCGCTGGCCGGCGCCTCCGGATGTATTTCTGACGCCAACGACATCCCTCGCACAACAGACGCCACGCTGTTCGCCAGCAATTACTACTCGGCCCCCGGCTCCAATCTGCAGTCCGTCTGCTTCATAAGCGGCACCGTTCCCTTCACCTCCTGGCCTCCACGCTCAGAGGCCCTCATCGTCGACCTGGCATTTGGCCGCGAGCTCCGCCCGGTGACCGCGGCCCCGGTAATTCGCGACTCGTTGTTGTCCCGGGTGACGGTTCGCTACACGCGGGTCAACCGGGAACGCTTCACGCTGGTTGTTGGAGCTCCGGTCAACGACACTATCGAGGGGGCTCTCGCCGGGAACGGCACCCCTGTTCGAGTACTCCAATGGAAGTGTCCCGCCGGCCTTCCCTTCCGGACCGATCCCGACCTGCTCCAGGCCGGTTACGTCGCAGACAGCAGCGGCTCCGGATACTTGAACCTTAAGCAGGCTGGTGCGCCGTAAAGAGCCACGGTTTGATAATGCTCGGGGTCGGACTCCTCGGCCTCGTCACTCCGGCCTTCGCATCGGGGCAGCTGGTCCCTTGTTCGCCCGGCATCCGCCCGGCGCCGCCCGGCAGCGGCTGCGCCATGCTGGCGCGTCAGGAGTTGGGAACCCTCCCACGAGACACCGCGCTGTTCTGGCATCTCGACACTTATCAAGCCCGCTCGACCGCCGAGAATGCCAGCCTTGCGCGCAGTACCGTCATCGACTCGCGGGGCGTGATCTGGCTCCTGACAATTGCGCCCTCAAGCTGGCGGGCTCCCTACGGGCAGCATGTAGCTACTATCGGTCCATTGCCTCTGAGCAGGGCCGAACAGTTTGTGGCGGTCTACCTGCACGAAAGCCTCGGCCCGGGTACGCGCACGCCACCACACCGCCACCCCGGCACCGAAGTGCGCTATCCCCTCGAGGGCGAAGCGTGCGTGGAGACGCCGGCGGGAATACTGCGGCAGGCGGTTGGTTCTCCACCTCCCCCGCTCACACCCGGGGTTCCCTTGCAGGCCCGGGCCGTGGGGACGGCGGGAAGCCGGACACTCATTCTGGTTTTGGAGGATGCCAGTATGCGACAGGCTCTTCCGGCAGCCGATTGGGTCCCCACCAATCAGTGTGGATCCTGACTATCTGGAAGCCAGATGAGTAACGAACTGCTCGCCGAAGATCTGCATCCTGCTTCGCAGCGCCGAGCCCTGATCGCCTGCGAACCTGGCTCGGTGTGGCTCTACCTCACCAAGCCCGCGAGCCATGATATCGCCGCGGACTGCTGGTTGCTTAATCACGGGGAAGCTCCGGCCAGCGAGCTACTCCGTGGCGAGGGAGCCCCGCCCCCAGCTCCGTACGAGGAAATCGAGCCGGGGGGTTACCCTCAAACGTTGCCGGCCGGGTTTGATCTGCTGTGGGCGGATGAGGGACACACAGTTGCGGCGTGCGCGGACGGCCTGGTCCTCGGCTTCATCGTGGAAGCACGAGGCCCTGGTCAGAGTCGCTACCTTCGGCATCCTGGACCCTGGGGGCGCCCCTTCATCGCGGATGATTTCAGCCGGGCCTTCGGAGGCTGATAGTCAGCTGCCCTGGCGAGCACCTCGCACCGGCCCCGGGTCCTGAGCCATTCCCACCAGACCTTCCACCCGGTGTGAGAGGGTGCCCACCACGGAGTCACCCTTGGCCTCCAATCGCCAGGTACTCACTGCCGTCACTGGCCGCGCCTCGCCGTTGATGTCCACTGTCCCAGTGGTGCGGGCGATCAGTGAGACCGGCCCGGCTCCGGCCGGTCCGGCCATTCGAGTGGGGGCGCGGGTCGGCAGGTCTGCCACCGGATCGGACACCAGTTCCCCGATAAGAGAGTCTCCCCGCTGCTCGATGCGCAGAGTACCGGTTCCCATGATGGCGGTCTGTTCTCCATTTTCCACCCGTGCTCCTGCCGGATAGCTGACCTTCCAGACCCCCACCAGGGAACCCTGGGCGGCAAGTGAGCTGGTGGAGAGCATGGTAGCCAGGACAACGAGAGTGAAACGGGTCATCGCACCCTTCCTGTTTGGAGGAGAACCAGCCGCTTTGGTGATGGGCACACCTCCGATGCCCCAGCTGGCCTGAGCGTCGCACCGATCGAGGACACCCTATTCCCAGCCCCGCCATCTACGACAAACTCGGCCTCGGCTAGTCGGCGGTGATGCTGGAAGCGTTCGGCCACGGCGTGCGGACGGAAGATTGTTCGATGCGGATGCCCTGGATGTGGGCTACCGACTGGTGGTTGCTCACCTCCCTTGCTAGTCTCACTGATCGGCTGATTATCCCCAAACGCCAGCTCCATACGACCGCGACCGGATCCCACCATGCCGCTCTCACTCAACGATCATCTGTCGGACAAAGGCATAGACAAGTGGGTTGCCGAGATCGGGTGCACCAGTGCCCCGATTCCCCGTCAGAACATCCGCACCGCCCTGGCCTTCTTTAGCAGGGAAATGCCGGGCCTGCCGATCGCCGACGCGCTCGGGTTTCTGGTCGCGATGGATCTCTCCAAGTCGGTTCGCGAAGTAACCCTGAGCGCCGGGGAGCGGCTGATTGGTTTTCGCACCGGCACCGAATCGCCGTTCAAGCTCTTCTTCGCGAGACGGGGCGCCTCGGTGCATAACTCCGGTGTCAATGTCACCGGCAGAGGACCGGTACATTTTGTGGTTCGCACACCGCTTCGGGCGCTTGAATCATCCACCACGGCGGCCAAGGACACCTGGACCCCACCCGCCCCGGGCCAACCGGCGACCATCTCGCCGCGGGCAAAGAAATGGTTCGGCAAAGAATTCGGCGTGATGGTCCCGGGAGGCGGCGGTCAGCTCATCATTCCGGAATCCTACAGCGACCTGCTGGTTGAAGGGTGACGCTCACTGGGACCGGGCACTCGCCAGTACAGCCACCACATCCAGATGATTGGTCCGGCGGGCCACATCCTCCGGTGTCTCACCGGCTCCGGTGAGCAATTTGGGATTGGCCCCCAGTTCGAGCAGTACCCGTGCGGCGTCGGCGGTTCCCCGTTCGGCTGCGTGATGAAGCGGGGTAAAGCCCGTCAGGTTGACGGCGTTCACCGGAGCGCCGTGGGCCACCAGAAATCGAATGGCATCCACCTGGTTGGCCAGGGCTGCCCAGTTCAGCGCTCGACGGCCGTTGGGGCTTCGCCGAGTGTCCAGCGAATCGATCCGAGCCCCCGCCCCCAGGGCCCGGCTCATGGCCGCGGTGTCGCCGGCCTGAGCGGCATCCCAGAACTGGTCCTGGGCGCTCGGGGTCGGAGATTGCTGGGCCTGGATGGACGGAAGGAACACCAAAGACAGAAGCACCAGCAGGAGGGTCGGCTCGTGCCACTTGATGGCTCGCATAGTGGAGTCCGGGTGAGGGTAATTACTCAGACGGAGTAATTACTGAAAACGTTGCAAAGTGGTGGGGTGGTTGCCCGGTTACCCGCATACGGCAGGGCACCAGCAAGACCATCTTCCGGTTCACCGTCCGCATAGTTGAGCGCGTTTGCCTCCGAGGCATCGCCCTGCGATGTTTCCTTCATGTCTGAGCGTCGCTATTCCGAGCAGGAGATCGCCGCGATCTTCCGCGCCGCGGCTGAACAGCCGGAGACGACGGAGCCGGAGACGGCGGCAGCCGACGGTCTGACCCTGGCCCAGCTCCAGTCCATCGGACGCGAGGTCGGACTCTCGCCCGAGGCCATTGCCCGCGCGGCCCATGGGGTGGACCTCAGGCCGGTCCAGGCCCGCAGCTTCCTCGGCTTTCCTCTCGCCGTGACTCATACGGTTCAGTTGCAACGCCACCTGACCGATGACGACTGGGACCGGCTCGTGGTCCAGTTGCGCGAAGTCTTCGGGGCCCGTGGCCGGGTACGCTCCGAAGGCTCGTTGCGGCAATGGAGCAACGGCAATCTGCATGTGCTTCTGGAGCCGACCGACCAGGGACATCGGATCAGATTCGGGACGGTGCACGGCGGCGCGCGAGCCGGGATCGCTGCCGGGTTGCTCTTGTTCGGCGCGGCGATCGTGACAGCGGTTGCCACCGCGGTCAGCGGAACCCTGAGTGAAGCGGCATCCGGTATCTGGATAATGGTAGGGGTTGGCGTGATCATGATCGCCAATCGGGCGCTGCGGCTGCCGGCCTGGGCCCGGATTCGGGCTCAACAGATGGCGGCGCTGGGGGAACGCCTCGCCCTCCCCAAATGATACCTCGCACACCCTGGTTTGAGCGCCGGTTCACCTTCGATCTCCCGGTTGCCGCTGCGCCGGGACTTCTCGAACGGCTCCGGGGTACAGCCCCACGGCTTCAGCATCGACTCGCGGCAGTCCCGTCCACTGTCCTGACTACTCGAGTCGGGGCCCATTGGTCAATCCAGGAGAACGTCGGACATCTCGGAGATGTCGAACCGCTCTGGATGGCCCGGGTTGAAGATCTCGCCGCCGGCCGGAAGACGCTTCACCCGGCCGACCTCGAGAATCGACGTACCTACGAGGCCAATCATAACGCCCGCCCGCTGACAGACCTCATCTCTACGTTCGAATCGGCCCGCCTGGAGCTGGTCGGACAACTGGAGGGGGCCGACGAGGCTGATTGGCTTCGCTCGGC
>CAZOES010000105.1:5583-15812 GCA_964578865.1 uncultured Gemmatimonadaceae bacterium
GTCGCCCGTCCACCCTGGCGGGTCGAGGCCGCACCCTTGGCGCGCCGGCTGCCGAGATGGATCCGACCGATCGAAGTCCGGGGGCCGGCCTCGTTCCGGCTCTGGGCGGTGTGGGCCTGTGGGGATCGTCCGCATCGCTACGTGCGAGGACTGCATCGCACCCTGGACCTGCGGCGCTCCATGCTGCTGGATGGCCCCAACGTCCTGCTAGGCGACTTCAACTCCCATTCCTTCTGGGATGGCGACCACCCCGAAGACCTCAATCATTCTGCCCTGGTTCGTCGGCTGCATCAAATGGAGCTGGTGAGCTCCTATCATGTTTTCCATCAGGAGGCTCACGGCGCCGAGAGTCGGCCGACCTTCTTTCAGTACGGGCACCTCCACCGGCCCTACCACATTGACTACTGTTTCTTTCCGGCATCGTGGGCCGCCCGGCTGGATGCGGTAACCCTTGGCGACCACGGCGCGTGGGCCGGTTCCAGTGATCACATGCCGCTGATGACCACGTTCACCCGGGTGCCCCGAACCAGGTAGTCAGCGCGTCGGCCAACCCTGTCTGAGTATCGCCCCCCACCCAAGCCACATGCCCGTCCGGGCGAATCAGGACCGCACCAGGAGCAGAGACCGTCCCGATGGCCGGAAGCTCCCACTTACCATCGTACCTGGCGCCCAGCGATTGAACCCGATTGCGCCAAGGGTCGATTGCGATGGGGCTCGTTTCATTGAAGTTGAGCAGTACCGGTCGGGCATCGTGCAACAGGGTGTAAAGCTGCAGCGAGCCGCTGGGAGTGATCAGATCGAGATCGGGCATGCGGCGCCCAATCAACGGGTGGCCATCGCCGAGATCGTAGCGGATGTCGAGACCGGACATCCTGGCCGCGAATCGTTTGCGCGGCTCATCCATGCTCAGCAGTTCGGACACTATATCGCGCGCCGCTTCGATGCGATCGTCGGGCCGCATGAGGGCGACTTGGGCCATGGTGTCGCGCAGCACCCGGGCGGCAACCGGGTGACGTTCCGCATGGTAGGTGTCGAGCAGGCCCTCGGGTGATATGCCCTTCACCACCTGGGCCAGTTTCCATCCAAGATTCACCGCATCCTGCATCCCCATATTGAGACCCTGCCCGCCGACGGGGGAATGCACATGCGCCGCGTCGCCCGCGAGCAGTACCCGACCCGAACGGTAGATGGCAGCCTGTCGGGTGGCATCGGTGAACCGGGTAATCCAGGTGGGGCTATGAATCCCAAAGTCAGTGCCGTAGACGGCGATGAGCCCCTCGCTGAGATCACGCAGAGTGGGCTCGCTGGTTCCGATCTGCGCTTCGGCAAGCATCACCCCAACGGTTCCACCCTTCTGATACACCACCTCGCCATCCTTAATGTCGTACTCCACCTTGCCTAGAGCATGGGTGCCGGTGGATGTGCGCCTGATCCCCAGCTGAGGCTCCTCGGTCATCTCGACCTCGGCGAGCAAGGCGCTCATGGTCGGATCCCAGCCGGGGAAGTCAATGCCGGCCAGCTTGCGAATCAGGCTGCGCCCACCATCACAGCCAGCCAGATACAGGGCTGCCAGTCGATTGCCATCAGACAACTCGATCTCGACACCGACGTCGTCCTGCGAAAAGCCGGTGACTTCGCGGGAGCGATAGAATGTCACCGGCAGCTCGGCCACCCATGCAGCGAGGATGCGTTCGATGTGGTTCTGCCTCAGCCCCAGCCCGTAGGGGTGCCGAGTGGGAAAACCACTGAGGTCGAATCTGGTTCCGGCAAACCCGGCAACTGGCCAACGCGACACCTCCTCGACTTGAGCAGCCAAGTTTGAACTCAAACCGGGGTCTTGCCGCAAGCCCAGTGGGACGTGATAATGTCCCTTGTCCACCGTGGTGGTAGCGATTCCGGACAGGGTCCCACCTTCCCCTTCATCCGTCACTTACTCCCAGTTCGAGACACCTTGATGCCCACCCCACGCCGGTCACTCTCCTGGATCTTCCTTGCAGTGGCTGCCTGCCAGCCTCAGCCAAAGCCGGTGGAGGATCAGAGCCAGGCCGCTGTCGCGGCAATTCGAGAAGCTGATGCCGCGTGGCTCAGAGTCTTTGCCGGACGGGATACCACTGCAGCGGTAGCAGCGGTGGAAGCGACCGGCTCGGTTCTGGCCCCCAATGCTCCCATTGCCACCGGCTCCCAGGCGGTTCGCTCACTGTTCGAGGGTTTCTACGCCTTGCCCGGTATGACCATCAGCTGGCAACTGGCGGATGCCCAGGCCGCCAAGTCAGGCGATCTAGGGTACTCCCATGGCGCTTACCAGCTGACCTTCAACGATCCGAAGGGCAAACCGATCACCGATCACGGCAAGTACGCCACTGTCTGGCGCAAGCAGGCTGATGGCAGTTGGAAGGTGGTGCTCGACATTTTCAATTCTGACCTGCCGGCGCCGGGGATGTAGCACCCGCGGCGCCGCATAAACCTTGGAGGATCCGATGACCTCTCTCAGCAGCCACATCCCATCCGCAACAGACTACGCCAACGAGCCGGTTCAGTTCCCTCAGCTTCAGCCGGTCGATCTGTTAGCCGAAGCGCATGGGGTGACCGGCGTGTATCGCAACATCGTGGTGAACCAGGTCAACCAGCATTGCCTCAGGCTTTCGACGTTCGAAGGCGAGTATCCCTGGCACTTTCATCCCCGCTCAGATGAGCTTTTCCTGATCCTCGAAGGTCATCTCTACATCGACTTCGCCGATCATCCGACCGTCCGGCTCGAGTCAGGTCAGGTACTGACCGTTCCCGCCGGCACCGTGCATCGGACCCGCACCGATACCAGGGTGGTGAATGCCTGCTTCGAGGAATTGAGCGCAGCCACCGAATTCGTTCCATCCCCGACCGATTGGATTGATCCGCGGGTCTGATGCTCTCGCCAGCTGTTTGAGGAGTGGGAGGTGCGACTGTGCGGTTCCGTGAGTTGAATGAAGTCAGTCTTCGGGGGGATACCCTGTTCGGGGTCATGCGACGCCTGGGGCGGCACGATTCATCCGCGGCTATCCCCCTGAGCTCGCTTCGCACGGTGGCAACCTCCCGGGTGTCCGGATCCAAGACGGTCGCCGTGAGTGTCTTTTCGCTCATCGGAGCGTTCGCGATATTCCTGCTGCTTCCTGGTACCCCGAACGACTAAAGCGGAATGCTCCCAAGGCGGTGGAAGACGTTTGTCCTTCTACTTTCCGCGGCCACCTCTACCCTGGCCGCGCAAGAAGTATCGGCCACACCGGATTCATCCGTCCGGAGCGATCTCCAGACCGTTCTGCGAGCCTTCTATCACAATCTGGAGACTCAGAATTGGGATGCCCTGGCCAGCTACGTCCTCTCGCCTAAGCTGATGGAACGGCGAGGGGTGCCGGCGGATAGTCAGCTGGTTCAGCGAGACCGGACCCGGAGCCGGTCGTTGGAGCATGCCATTCAACCGCCGGTCCATTGTCCGGTTCCGACGGCTGACCTTCTCGACGATGCAGTTATCCGGATTGACGGCGACTGGGCCGACGTTTCGGTCCCGCGATGCAGTGGAACCGTGGGAGGGGTAGACGAGCTGCGCCTGATGTACTTCGAACACCGCTGGCGCTTTATTTACACCGATCTGTTCTGACAATGCGGTACACCGGAAGGTGCCCCATGCAACGTGCCTCGTTACGCCTCGGCCTGCTGCTCCTCCCGCTGCTCTCGTCACCAGGTCTGGCCCAGTCCCTCGAAGGGACGATTGGGCTGGCGCATCGCTCCGATGCCCAGGGCGCGCCGCCTGATGGGGTCCATTCTGCAATTCGGCTCGGCACTCCCTTGACCCGTGGTCTGCACCTTATCACGGGAGCGAGCTGGACCCGATTCGACGACCAGAGACTGGCATACCCAGCCACTTGTACGTTATCGCCGGCCGGCTGCACTGGCCTTGGCTCGGTCCCGGGTCTGGGAATGGCCAGCCTTGGCCTCGGACTGCAGTCGGTGATTCCGTTGGCCGGTGTGGAGCTGCGCCCCTCAGCATTAGTCAGCGGCTACTGGCTGTATCACCGGCCGTCGAACCAGGGGCCCACCGCAGCGGGCACCGACCTTGGGCTGGGGTTAGGGCTACCGGTGGGGACTCGAAGCCGGATTCTCCTGGAGGCACGCTGGGTCCATCTGTTCGGATCCTCTGGAAACGTCGGAAGCAGCCGCCGAATAGGTGTGGGCGTTGCGCTCAATTAGGATCCCAACTCGCTCTTCCAAGCGCTCAAGCGGCGAGGTGCTGCCTTAACCAGGAGTTGTCTTTCATTGATGATGGCCTCTGGAGCTTCGAGGTCACCGATGCGGATGGGTACGTGCTGGCCTTCTTTCGGCTCCGAAATGACTAGCTGCCATAGCCTTGCATCCCTCGATTGCGGCCAGGGCGATCGCTCGGTAGGAGCATCCCCGGGCCCGGGCCGCCGGGGTCCGCAACAACACTGCCACGACTGAGTAGAGGATGGCGTACTCCACGGCAACAGCCCGCTGCAGCAGGTCATACCAAAAGGAATGAAGTCTACCGCTGGTCTTCTCGACGAATCGACGTTTGGCTTCAAGCAGCCGCTTGGCGTACACCTTCCGATCGGGCGCGGCTCTCGAAGCTCCCCGGATGTGCATGACCCGAGCCGCCGGGACTATCACCCTGCGCCATCCCGAAACTTTGGCCCGCCAGCTGAAATCGGTGTCCTCGGCATAACACTCAAAAAAGGTATTGAACCCGCCGATTTGCCGGAAACAACTGGCCGAAACCGCCATGCAGGCGCCATCCACGTAGTCGACATCCTCCACCGGTCCGGCAATTCCCCGGGACAGCTTGGCCGACGCTACTCGATTCTCCAGAACTCCCAGCAGAAGCAGCGAGCCGATGGCTTCCCTCACCGAAGGAAACGGGGCTGAGCTGCGCTGCCAGCGTCCGTCCGGGAATACCAGCTGAGGACCGGCCACGCCCACATCGGTGTGACGCAGCAGTTCGCCCACCGCAGGCTGGATGCTGAAACCGGGCAGCCATTCGACATCGTCGTTCGAGAGCACCAGCACCGGGCCCGAGCACATCGCCGCGCCGATATTGATGCTCCTGGAATAGTTGCGCCCCCGATGCTGGGCGAACAACACCGGGAACGGGAAAGCGACACCGCTCAAGGTATGCCGTGAATCTCCCATTTCCGGGTACCCGTTGTCGACCACTACCACTTCCCGGATGACCGAGCGGTCGGGATGAACCTTGAGTGAGTTGAGGAGGTTGCCCGCCAGATGCTTGGACCCGAAGGAAACCACCACCAGCGAGACAGGAGGAGGTTCTTCCTCTGACCTGGTTTCGACAACAGCGTGAGGGCCCAGCACTGATGCTTCCATAGTTCCTCCGTGCAGTAACGCTACAGGCAGCGAAATGTCCAGACCATTGCCCTTGGGAGAGACCGCTCGCAGGGAGTCTTCCAGCTCTCCCCCTGTCGGATGGCGACCATGCCACCTGGTCGCCTCGCAATGATGCAGGCATAGGCCGTCCTCTTCCCGTGGTTCAGCTATGATTTCGCTCGCCCTGCTCCTTGCCGTGGAGGTCAAATGAGCGGCAACCGTGCCCGGTCGGACCCTGCTGGACGTCTCCAGCTTCGCAGCCACCCAGTGCCACACCCCTCACGATCCGACCAATGGCCATTGCTCCACGAATCAGCATCGTGGTCCTAGCCCTCCTGCTCCTCGCCTGCAACGGGCCAACTTCGGGCCCGGACATCCAGGTTCCCGACAACGGCCGAGACTACGTGCCGGGCCTCGATTGGCGCACCGCCAGCCCGGCCGATGTCGGTCTCAATCCGGATCGCATCACTACCATGCGGGCCAATGTTTCGGCGGGTCGCTACGGCAACATTCAGGGTGTGGTGGTGGTTCGTTACGGTTTTCTGACGGTCGAGCAGTACGTGGGGTGGTCGCGCGACCAGGTTCACACGATGCAATCGGTGACGAAGAGCGTGACCTCTCTGCTTTACGGTATCCAGTCCCAGGGTGGGACCTCGACGGCCGACGGATTGGACCGGAAAGTGGTCGACGTCTTCAGCCGCTACTCACCGATCGCGAATCTCGACCAGCGCAAGCAGGCCCTCACCATCCGTCACCTCCTCACCATGCGCACCAGCATGGACTTCTGGGAGCAGCCGTATCCCGGCTCTCCCCTGGAGCAGCTCAATACGTCGACTGGGGACTGGACCAGGTTCATCCTGGATCGGCCGATGACCGGGACCCCTGGCACGGGTTGGGCATACAATAGCGGGGCGGCGATCCTGACCTGCTCGGTACTGCGAGAAGCCTCGGGCCAGGCCCCGGACGCCTTTGCCCACACGGCACTCTTTGCTCCGCTGGGCATCACTTCTGAGCAATGGTACCGGAGCCCGTACGACGGCTTGCCTCATTGCGGCGGGGGACTCAACCTTCGAGCAGTCGACCTGGCCCGCATCGGATACCTGGTGCTCCGCCGCGGGCGGTGGGGCACCACCCAGGTGGTTCCCGAGGACTGGATCGATCTCTCGACCAAGCCGGTGACCCGGGGGGCGCCGGTCTACTTTGCTGACTATGGTTCAGGGTACGGATATTTCTGGTGGCTCTTCCCCACCAGGCCGGGCGGGGGAGACTTGGATATCATCGCGGCATCAGGAGCATATGGGCAGTGGCTCTTCGTGATACCGAGACTTGACCTGGTCGTCGCCATCGTGGCCAACAATGGCGATGGCTTGAATCTGCTGTACGACCAGATCCTGCCGGCAGTACGCTGAGGGATGGCCATGACCGGTCCGCTGGATCCCAACGACGAAGCTTCGGCCGCCGCCCGACAATCACGGACCGAACAAGTGTTCGATCTGTGGATGACCCTCTCCCGGATTCGGCGCCGGGCCGATCTGGCGCTGGGCATCGGGTTTTGCGGAGCGGTCGGGCTGGGATGTGCCTATGGCGCGATCGGGGCGGCGCTGGACCGCGACTGGGCCAACATGTTCGTCTTACTGGTGGTCAGCGTATTTCTTGGTTGGGCCGGCCGCCGAGCCTGGCACCGCTTCAACCAGGAGTAGCCTTCCGCCCACCTCCCCGCCGGCCGGATCAGTAACCAGGGCACCGACGGTCGATCCTACCTCCCGACGGTGCCCCCGCCTTCCCCAACTAGACCAGCTTTGCACTCAGGACATCGACCGGGTCGATCTGGGGCGGCTGGCTGAACAGCTCTGCCGCATTGTCCATCAAGGCCTTCGCGATGGGACCCTGGAGATGAGCCTGCCGGCCATCCTCATCGGCGAACGCATCGAACACGCCGAAGGTCGAGGGACCCAGCCTCAAGGCAAACCACACCGTCGTCCGTGCCTCCTGATTGGCCAGCTTCACCGCGCCGGTCAGCAGGTCCTTCACCGCCGCCTCTTTGCCTGGCTTGGCTTCGAGGCGGGCGAGTAACGCTTTGTGTACTGACATAGTGTCCTCTCTGAGAAGTATCGTACCCACTTGTTGGGCAGAGGAACGATAGACCCGTACTGCCGCAGGAAGCAGTGGCAAGAACGCCATTATTAGTGCCTTTTCTGCCATTTGCTTCAGCATGGGGTACCGCCCTCTTCCCGCCGGCTGCGGTCCCGGCGTCCCCGGGGCCTATTGTGCAACCGGGTCCCAGCCTGCAGCTTATGCTCTGTTGTCCGGTGCATCCTTCGGGGAGGATGTATGATGACCATCTTTGAGGACCTTCGGGTCCGTGGCTTCGCCACGGTCGCGGAGGCGCTGTCTCCAGCCGAGGTCACGAGCCTCGTCGCGGCGCTGGCGGGTCTGGCTCCGGCCGACGGCGAAGCGGTCCGAGCCGGGGCCCGCGACCTTTTCGCCCGGGTTCCGGCAATTCGACACCTGGCGGGACACCCTTCCATCTTTGGCTGGCCCTCGGCAGTACTGGGCTCCGGTGCGTTTGCGGTGCGGGCCCTGCTGTTCGACAAGACGCCCGAGACTAACTGGCGGGTGTCGTGGCACCAGGACCTCAGCATCCCCATTCGCCAACGGGCCGAGGTCCCCGGTTTTGGTCCCTGGTCCGAGAAGGCGGGAATCCCCCACGTCCAGCCACCGGCGCGGGTGCTGGAACGGATGCTGGCGGTGCGTCTCCATCTCGACCCCTGCGACGCCACCAGTGGCCCGGTCCGGGTGCTTCCAGGAACGCACCGTAAGGGAAAGCTCAGCCCCTCGGCCATCGACGGCCTCCGCGCATCAGTGGTTCCGGTCGAGGTGCATGTGCCGGCTGGAGGATTGCTCTTGATGCATCCTCTGCTGCTCCACGCATCATCTCCAGCGACCCACCCGGGCCATCGTCGAGTAATCCACCTTGAATACGCCAACGATCCGCTTCCTTGCGAACTCGACTGGCACGAGCGCCACGGATCCAGCACCCCCTCTCGCCGGAACGGCCTTACCCGGCTGGGCCGGCGCTATGTGTCGGTCTGACCGTCACGGCTGACGGGAGTGAGTGTCTGGACCACCCCGTCAGCTAGATTCCCTCCTCTCGGATCACCCCTCCTCTACAGGAAGACACTATGAGTACCCAGGGATTAGTGTGGTTTCTCTTGATCGGCTTGATCGCCGGGTGGCTGGCGGGGAAAATCATGAAGGGTTCTGGCTTTGGGCTGGTCGGGGACCTTATCGTGGGTGTACTGGGGTCATTGCTCGGTGGATGGCTCTTCAACCTGGTAGGCATCGCTGCCTGGGGACTGCTGGGCCGTATCATCGTGGCCTTAGTCGGGGCCATCGTCCTGCTTTATCTCATCCGGATCATCAAGAAAGCCTGAGCCGAACACCCGCTACCATGATTCCCGCCGATCTCCACGACCAGACTTTTCTGGTTACCGGTGCCAACTCAGGTATCGGACGTGCGCTGGCGGAAGCGCTCGCGGCGCGCAGCGCCAACGTCGTACTGGCGGCCCGCTCGGCGGAGCGGACCGAGCCGGTATTGAAGGCGATCCAGGCTCAGTACCCCAAGGCCAAAACCAGCTTCCTTCTTGTCGACCTGGCAGATTTCGCCTCGATTCGGCGGGCGGCCGGCGAACTGCTCGAGCGTCATCCAACCCTGGACATCCTGGTCAACAATGCCGGTGTGGCCGGGACCCAGGGCGTGAGCCGGGACGGATATCACCTTACGTACGCCGTCAACCACCTTGGCCCCTTTCTGTTTACCGAGCTCCTGCTGCCGGCACTGCGCGCGGCACCGGCCGGCCGGATCGTCAACATCTCCAGCGTTGCCAACTTTCGAGCCAGGGCCTTCGACTGGAGTCTGCTGACAACTTCCCCTTCCCGGCTGAACGGCACCTTCCAGGACTACGCCGACTCGAAGCTGATGAACATCCTTCACGCCAAGGAGCTGGCCCGGCGCCTGACCGGGACCAGAGTGACAACCTACGCGGTCCATCCGGGCGGGGTGGCGACCAACATCTGGCGGGCTCTGCCAGGTCTGCTCCAATGGGTTCTGAAGCTGTTTCTGATTTCGAGTGAGGAAGGAGCCAGGACTCCGCTCTACTGTGCAGCCGAGCCGGGGCTGGCCAGTTCGACCGGCCGGTACTTCGATAAAGAACGGGAGGTGCCGCCCAATCCGGCGGCGGACGATGTGAGTCTGGCAGCGAAACTCTGGGAGTACAGTTCGACCGCCACTGGCGAAGGCTGACTACGGTCTAGCGCGGGTTGAGCGCCGCCGGTATATCCTCTCCACCGGTCGGGTGCTCTGGCTGGTTCCTCTCAAAGGAGTTGCTCATGGACCTCACGACGATCTTGATCCAGGCAGTCAGTGGTGCGGTTGGCGGCAACCTCGCAGGAGTCCTCAACAAGGCGAAGACCCTGGGGCCGCTGCTCAATACCATCCTGGGTGCGGTGGGCGGTGTGGGCGGCGGAGCGGCGCTGGGGGGAACTCTGACCAACATGCTGGGCAACGCCACTGCGGGGAACGCAACCGCCTCGGCCGTGGCCGGCCTGATCCTTCCGTTGATCGCAAGTTTCCTCAAGAAGAAGGCCGCCTGAACTCCTTGGCTCAAACTCCAACGATCTACAACTTCGACATTGAGCTTTCTCATGTCGATCGCGGCGTGTACCAGAGCCTCAACCTTCGGGTAGCCTGCCAGCCATCGGAGACCCCGGAATTCCTTGTCACCCGGCTGCTGGCCTATTGCCTCGAGTACGAAGAGGGAATCAGCTTCGGGAAGGGCTTCACCGACCCAGGCGAGCCG
>CAZOES010000106.1:0-15652 GCA_964578865.1 uncultured Gemmatimonadaceae bacterium
CGCCTCACGCCAGCCGGCTAATAGAGGTCAGCAGGGCGCTGGCGCTCGAGCCGGTCGAGCTGCCTCCACTCAATGATGACGAAATGAGTGAGGTCGTTACTGCTCTCTCCGACTCGGCCGGCGAAATACCTCCGCCTGCACTCCGGCGATCCCTAATTCGCGCCTCCGCCGGAATCCCGATGGTTGCTGAGATGTTATTCGATGACTGGAGAGCGCATGGAGACCAATGTCTCGCTTTGGCTATTGGCGCCATGACCGTTGATGCACACGGCGACAACCACCAAGTGTTCCGAAAGGTTCTGGACCGAGTCTTTCAGAAACTCACTCCAGTCGGACGCGCTGTGCTCAATCTCGCGGCAATTCTGGGCGACCGGCTCAACGATCTCTCAATGTACGAACTGGCCGATTTGACCCTGGCGCAGACCCTTGCCGGGATGGCGGAGCTTGCGTCGCTGAGAATCCTTAGAGACGGTGGAAGGGAAATGGAGTTCAGGAATGAGATGCTACGTGGATTCGCGTATCTAGAGGTACCATCTCCGCTGCGAAGAGCCTTACATGGACTGATCGCACACCGACTTCTCGCCGCAGAGGCCGGGGGAGAGGCAGTTCCAGGCCTGATGCTGGCGTGGCACTGTTACCGAGCCAGTCGCGTCGAGGAGGCCGAGCCATACTTACTCCGAGGCTCTCGAGAGGCTATAGAAAGAGGAGCCTCCTTCGAGGCCGAGCTAGCCCTCAAGAGCGCCCTTCCCACCATCAGCCTTCAGCACTCACATAGAGCGCGCTTGCTTTTGTGTGAGGCCTTTCAGGAACAAGGCCGCTGGGAGGAGTCGCTTGCGACACTTCAAGACAGTTCCGACTACCCTTCCGATCTGTGCGTACTTCGCGAGGCTCTATCGATTCGATCTCGAACAGCTGTGTACGCCGGAGTTCCTGAGTGCGAAAGGCTTGTGCAAGAGGCCGTCGAATGCTTGTCCTTGAGTAACAACCCCGACGAACAGCGCCCAGTATTTGAGGCAACCGCAAAGCTAGTTTGTTACCTTGGCGCGCCAAACAATCGGCTGCTAGCCATTCTCGAGAAGTCGTATTCTTCAAACGCATCACTCTCGACGAGAGCAATGCTAGTCTCGGCCCTACTAACCGTGGCTTGGGCCACCAGGCGTTTACACGAGTTTCCGAATTACCGTCAACTTGTCAATGATATCAGCAAGGAGTGTGAGAGGAATGGGTTAGTAAGCTCCGCTCGCTTCTTCATAGAAAACGTGCGGTCAGCTATCGAGGCCGCCGTTGATGGCAACTATACTGCGGCTCTGGAAACTTCGAAAAAGGCCTACTCAATCGCTAAGCATCTTGGCGATGACGAGCGGCGCTGCGTGGCTGCAATCAATGTAGCAATGTGCTTGGGGAGACTTGGTAGATACGCAGAGCAAGAGGAATGGGCTCGGAGCTCGCGCGACCTCGGTCGCCGTAGCGTTCATCGGTGGCGTCTAAACAAGTCGCAGTTCCACTTAGCTTGGAGCCTAGGAATGACTGGAAAGGCGACCCAGGCGATAGAAGAAATCTTTCGAGAGGAGATGGCTGAAGCTGGCGCCCCGCCGTGGGCAATTCAGGCCTTTGGGTTGTTGAGGGCGGACATCCTACAAGTCTGCGGAGAGACCAATCGAGCTCTTGATGAAGCAAAGGCAGTTTTGAGCCTCACTGGAATGGTTCCACTCAGCATCGACTATGTCGGTACTGTGGCCCGTTGGGTGGCCATCGCCGGGGTACGATGCAAACCTGAGAGCCACATCCATGTGACTCTTCGTGAAATCCTTCGGAAAGTGAAGGACTATGACGCAGTCGACCAAGCAGAGGTGTTAGCCGCGTGGTGCATGCTAGGTCGCCAAGCCGGCATCGATGTTAAAGCAGAGAACAACCTCTTGCGTCTACAACTTGAGAGGCTACCGGACGCAGTGGGAGTACAGCTGCAGAGACTAGGGGTACTCTAACCTAAAATGCTCGTATTCTCGGCCAGCTGGTTCGGCCACGAAGAATTCCAGCAGGCTGCGGCATTACTCGCTTCGACCCTCCCTCAGCCGAAGATGAAGGTTGAACATTCGAGCTACCCGACTGCAGCTCAGCCATCACCCTCCGAATAGCCACTGAGTTGATAACAAGATCAACAAGCCTTGGATCAAACTGGGTGCCGCGGTACTTCTGCAGTTCACCAATAACGGCTTCAATCGGCAAACGCTTACGGTATGGCCGATCGGTCATCATTGCGTCGGCAGTGTCAGAAATCATGATAATTCGAGCCCCCAGGGGAATCTCGTCTCCAGCGATGCCGTCTGGGTACCCACCACCGTCCCACCGTTCGTGATGGCTTCTCACCGCGTTCTGTACAACACCGCGGAAGCTCGAGATGATACCAACCAGGTCAGCGCTTTTGGCAGCATGGGTCTGGAGTAGGGCTGTCTCCTCAGGAGTCAACTTCGACTCTTTTCGGAGAAGCGGCGCAAATTCTTCGTGGATCTTACCGACGTCATGAAGAATGGCGGCCGTATAGACTTGCTCGATGCCTTCCGTAGAAACCTTCGACTCTTGTGCAATCGCCTTCGCAAGCGTCGCGACTCGAATCGAATGACCCGATGTGTAAGGATCACGGGCTTCAATGGCCTTGACCATTAGGTCAAGGAGCTCACGGCCGCTGCTTTGGAGTTTGCGATAGAGACCGTAGACGTGCCGAATTACTAGGATAGGGGCGAGAGTTAGAATGAAGCCGAGCGCACCGAATCCAAAGCGATCTTGGAAAAGGACGTAGAGTCCCGCAAGTACAACTCCGATAAAACTTGCAACCAAATCATAGACTACGACGCCCTTCGCATTCAAATTCCAAACGTCAACAAAGCGACGCCCAGAACTCAAGGCGACAACGCTGCTAACAAAAATCGTGTTAAGGCCAAAATAGAGCACGGAAAGCAAGAAGAAGTAACCGAGAGTTCGCTGCAGGCTCAGACCAAACTCAAGCGAATCAGCCGAGAACGAGAAGAGTGGCTGAGGGGCACCAAGGAGACGTATGAGCAGCAATCCACCAGAGAGAGCAACAATACGTTGAGCGGAATTGAATGCGACCTTCAGGAAGGACTTCTTCAGCTGCACTTCGTTTAGGGCGGTTGAGATGCCTGTGACAACTCCACCCCAGAATGGTCCGAACAGCACGCCTGAGGCGAAGTGGACCACGAAGGAGGTTGAGCCCTTTGCCTCAACGCGAAGGTCACTGCCACTTTGGTCGAGTAAGAAAGCCACGAAAGTGAAGCTGCAGATCGGCCAAAGCCCAGGAAATGGAACGCCCACTTGCCATCCCGTCAGGAGGCATGCTCCTGCCGCGACCACAAGCAGCGTCACCCATAGGTACACCCGCACCTGGACTTTGCTCATCTCAAACATTGGCAGCTAGCCCCGATCTAGAAATCCAAACCTTATTGCCAGGTCTGGCCTTCAGTCGCAGCGAAAACCTTCACCGCTGCTTTGGCGATAAACGCCGCGATCAAGACATAAGCGCTAGACATATTGAGCGTCTCCTTAGACGAGTATGGGGTTACCCTCGGGAAAGGAGCCAAGTCCCGCTATGACTCAGCCGACGCTCCGCTCATTTTTTTTACCGCTGATCTCCACTCTTTTTGGTACCCGCTAGAGACCAGGGCCGCTGCCGTTTTTCTCCTTGTTTCCGTGAGTGTGAACTCGAGACCGGGACCCCTCCCGGCGATCCAGCCTCGTGGGCCGGATCAGCGCACCACTTTCCTGACCGTCGCGGCCGGCGCGACCGTCGGGTCTTTTCTAGTTAGGACGCCGGGCCTCGGCCCAGCGATTGGTCGCATCCAGCACCGCGAACACCGCCGCCCGCTCGGCGCTCTCCTTGATCTCCGCCGTGCCGATCAGCAGCACCGCCTCCCGCCCGCCCAGACCCTGCACCGCCACCAGCACGAACTGACGGTCGAACGCCTCCAGGATCTTGGCCCCTTCCAGCGCCACCGAGTGATCCGAGAGCAGCTGGTCCAGCACCATGATCGCCGCCCGGGCCGCACCCTCCACCTTGCTCCGGGGCGTGTCGCTGGTCTCCTCTTCCGCCGAAGCGGTCCGGGAGGCGAACGAGAGCGACACCGCGATGCTGACCCGGTGAGGCCGCTTGCCCGGGGCCACCGCCAGCGACTCGAACAATGCCGCCCGCTTCATGGCCCGGTCGCGCACCGCCCCCTTCTCCACCACGTCGATCGGCCGCACTTCGGCGGTCTGGGCGATGCTGATCTTGCGATGATCGATCTTGAGACCCAGCTGCGCCAGCAGGGCCGATTCGATATTGCGAACCAGCTGCTTGGGCTGGAGCCCCGCCTGGGCCAGGACGTGGACTTCGCTTACCTCGCCCAGCGGAGTGGTCACCACCCGCGCCGAGAGTACCCCCTCGAGGCTGGTGAGGAGATTCTCGGCCCGGCGCACACCCCACGGATCGGGGGCGTTATCAAGCACCCCGCCCGAACGGCTCGGCGCCGGGGCGGATGCATCTCGGAGAGGGGAAGATCCAGTCAACGTTCGCTCGCTTCCAATTGCCCGTCGCCGTTAAGCGACCAAATTGCGTCCCGCGGCTTTCGCCTGATACAAGGCTCGGTCTGCCTGCACCAGCAGATCGCCTTCGTGAGGCCGGCGCACATCGTACTCTGCTACCCCGATGCTCGCCGTCACCAGACCAACGGGATATCCCAACCTGCGGCCCACACCTTCAATACCCGCTCTGATCGCCTCCGCCACCCGGTTGGCTCCGGGAAGATCGGTCCGCGTCAGGATCACCACGAATTCGTCACCACCATAACGCGCGGCCAGGTCCGACGCCCGGATCGCGTTCTTGATTTCGCTGGCCACCGCCCGGAGAACCTGGTTCCCCTCTTCGTGGCCGTACTGATCGTTCACCTGCTTGAAGTGGTCCAGATCGATGAACAGCACCGCGAATCCTTCCAGACTCCGCTTGCTGCGTTCGATCTCGTACATCAGCCGGTCATGCAGCACCCGGTACGCCGCCAGCCCGGTGAGCCCGTCGACCGCCGAGTCCTTCTCCGCCTCTTCCACCCGCCGGGCCTGATAGGGCGGACACTGCCGCAGCGAGGCCCGTCCGGTGGCAGCCGCCTGGGCGAATGCGGCGCAGCTCTCAAAACCGCAGGCCCGGCAGTCCCAGGCCTTGCCATTCGGTCCGGTGCCGATCGCCTCCAGCAGCTCCTGCACCCTGGTCGGATCCGACTGCACCAGCCTCGGCTCGATCAGGAAGGTCGCCCCGTAACTGGCCACCACCGCCTGGTCGGTCACCGGAAAACGGCTGCGGGGCGGCTCACTGCTCTCCACCACCGACCGGCGCCAGAACAGCTCTTCCCGCGGACCGCTGAGCGGATGGTCCAGCCATCCCTCGTGCGACAGGATGTCGACGAACCCCAGGTCGATCCGGTCCAAGGTCACTGCCCGCGCAATCGAACGCAGCTCTTTGAGCCCGCGGACCTTCTTGAAGCGCCGGCTGGAGTAAGGCACCTCTTCCAGCATTGCGATCGGCAGCCCGCCCGCGGTACTCAGATGCCGGCGCCGTTCACTGGGAACCCGCTGGAAGTAGTCCGGCTGAGCCAGGGGAGTGACTCCCCGCAACCGGAACAACTGATCCAGGTCCCTGAAGGTGATCGCCGCATCCAGCTCGGGCCGCCCCGCCGGGGGACACACGCCCGCGAAAACGATTTCCAGTGTCTCGCCCAGCAGCGCTCTGAGATAACGCGCTTCCGCCACCGCCGGAATAGTCACCGGGGCGAGGTATGGTACCAATTCTGGGTATTCTTTCCGAATGGTGTCGACCACCACCGGGTCGGTACTGCGGATCAGGGTGCCCCAGCCCTCTTCCCGCCAGAGCTTGAGATACTCTTCCGCCACAAGCTCGTCGCCCAGCACACCCCGGTTCACCACCCGGAAGCCCGCAGCGTAACAGGCATTCACCACTTGTTCAGGGGAAGCGGGATAGAAGTGCGCCGCCGCTTCCGCCGAGAGAATCAGAACCCCACCACCCCGGGCGGCCACAGCCATGGCCCGGCCCAGCTCACCAGTGACTTCGATCGCGCTGTGCGGACACGCCGGGACACAGAGCCCGCATCGTATGCATGCGCTTTCCTCGATCCGGACCAGCGGCTCTTGAACCTCCACTGCTCCGGTCGGGCACACGCGCACACATGCGAGGCAACCCACGCATGCACTTGGGTCAATCGAAAAGATCACGGGGAAAAGACCCTGGAATGTTTCGGGGGAACCGGGTCTTGGATCGCCAATATGAGCTTCATGTAAGTACCTGTCAAGCATGAAGATTTTGACGAAATTACGCCCGCGCAAACACTTAGACGATCTGACCTAGTCCAGTTTGTAAGCCTTTATCTTCCGATAAAGGGTCCGTTCCCCGATCCCTAAAGTCTCCGCCGCCTTCCTCCGATTGCCTCGATGTTGCGTCAGTGACGCTGTGATGGCCTCTTTCTCGACATCAGCCATCGTCATCCCGGGGCGGTAGACCACCGAACCCCCCTCATCCGGCTCACTGGACGGCAAAACGTCGGCCACCGGATGGCTCTCTCCCAGCTCGATTACCTGCACTCTCTGGGGAGAATTGTCGAGGCGTCGCCGCAACTCCTCGATCTGCAACCGTAAGTCCATGATGTTCCGGAGGATGAACTCCAATTCCTGGCCCCCAGGGCCATTGACCCCGGAGGTCACCCTTACGGGTAATAGCCGGGATGCACCCTCCAGGACGTCTGGGGGGATGTCTGAAGGCCGGACTTCCCGTCCCGGAGCCAGCACCACCATCGATTCGATGAGGTTGCGGAGCTGCCGCACATTGCCCGGCCAGGGGGCCTCCACCAGCAGCTGCATGGCCTCCGCGCTGATCCCCTTGAACTGCCTTTCGTGGAGCTGGCTGAACTCCCGGACGAACCGCCGGACCAGGAGGGGGATGTCCGACCGCCGTTCGCGCAACGGCGGCAGGTAGATGTTGAGGACGTTGAGCCGGTAGTAGAGATCGTCCCGGAATTCACCCAGCCCCACCGATTCTCTGAGGCTCCGGTTGGTGGCAGCCACCACCCGGACGTCCACCTTGATGGGTTGAACCCCGCCCAGCCGGAAGAAGGTCCGGGTCTCCAGCACTCGCAGCAGTTTGACCTGCACGCTGGAGGGGATCTCCCCGATCTCGTCGAGAAAGATCGTGCCGGTGTCGGCCAGCTCGAATCGGCCCAGCCGCCGCTCGGCCGCCCCGGTGAAGGCGCCCTTTTCGTGACCGAACAGCTCCGACTCCAGCAGAGTCTCCGGCAGAGCGGCGCAATTCACCGCGATGAACGGCTTGCCGCGGCGGGGAGAGAGGTCGTGGATGGCTTTGGCGACCAGTTCCTTGCCGCTGCCCGATTCGCCCTGAATCAGCACCGTGCTGGAGACCGGCGCCATTTGTTCGATCTTGATCAGAAGTTCCTGGATCGCGGCGCTCTCACCAATGATCCCGGTCCGCTGCTGCAGCTGCCGCCGGGCCACCAGCCGCTCGGCCAGGTGCATCAACTCGGCCGGATTCACCGGCTTGACCGCGATTTCGGTGACATCGAAAGGCCGGCGTTCCCGCTCGGCCCGGTTGGAATCGGTGGGCTCCAGCAGTGCCAGGGTTGAGATCTCGGCGTCACGGGCCATCGCGGCGAGCTGGCGGGCCGGCGGCTCATAGACCGCCCCGGTCAGGACCACCAGCTCGGGAGCCTCTCGCCGGATCGCGCCACGGGCATCGTCCAGCGAGGAGATCATCGCGGTCTTGTGGCCGGCGGCCTCGAGTGCGGCGTTCACCCGAACGGCGGTTTCGAGATCGTCCATGGTCAAGAGAATTTTGGAAGCCATCGAACCTCGTAAGTAGTACCGAGTACCGGGTACCGAGGCGCAGCTCTTCTTAAAAGAACGCGGTACTCGGTACTCGGTACATCTCAATGTTCAGTTTTCTCGCCTCGGATGAGGGCGACCGCGTGCTCGACCAGATCATCCAGCACTGCCAGTCCATCCTTCACCCCGCCGGTCGAGCCCGGCAGGTTCACGATCAGAGACTTTCCTCTCACCCCGGCCACCCCGCGAGACAGCGCCGCGCGGTGAAATCGGGGATAGACCGACAGGCGGAGGGCTTCGGCGATGCCGGGCGCCTCTTTTTCCAGGATCGAGCGGGTAGCTTCAGGAGTGACATCCCGCGGAGTGAGACCGGTACCGCCGGTGGTGAGCAGAAGATCGGCCCGGTTCTTGTCGGCCCAGTCACGGAGTCGCGACGATATCTGCACGGCGTCATCCGGCACCAACGCCCGCTCCGCCAGCTCGAACCCGCGGGACTTCACCCACGCGACGATCGCGTCGCCCGATCCATCGGCCCGCTCCCCCCGCGCTCCGGCATCCGAAACAGTCAGGACGGCGACTCTCACTGTCGCGACCGTCGACTCGCCCGTCCTGCCCGCCTCGCCCGTCACCGTTTGACCGACCCCTTGGTATAAAACGGTCGCTTCACCACCTCGGCGTCATGCTGCTCGCCCCGGATCTCGACCTGGAACTTCGAGCCTACCGCCGACTTTGCGGCCGGGAGGTAGGTGGTTCCGATGGCGTAGTTGAGCGACGGACTCATGGTGCCGCTGCGGACGGTGTCCACCGCGACGCCATCCACCTTGACCGGCATGCCATGGCGGGGAATTCCCTTCCCGCTCATCCGGAAGGCGACCAGCTTGCGGCTGAGACCCTCGAGCTTCTGCTTCTTGAGCGAGGCCGCACCGGTGAACGGCGCACCCTTGTCCAGCTTCACGATCCAGCCAAGACCAGCTTCAAGCGGTGTGGTCTCGTCGTCGATATCGTTGCCGTAAAGCGGATAGCAGACTTCCAGCCGGAGGGTATCCCGGGCCCCGAGGCCAATCGGCAGCGCCTTGCCGGCACCGGTGAGGGCATCCCAGATGGTCTTGGTATCCTGCGAACGACAATAGAGCTCGAAGCCGTCTTCACCGGTGTAGCCGGTGCGGGAGATGAAGCAGCCACAGCCTGCCACCTTGCCGATGGCGAACTTGTAGTAACCCAGATCCTCGAGGTTGGTCTCCGTCTGGGTCTGCAGCAGCGCCTCCGACTTGGGTCCCTGCAGCGCCAGCAGGCCGACTTCATCGGAGATGTTGCGGATCCGGATGTTGGCACCCTGCTTCTGCTCCACCACGTGATTCCAGTCCTTCTCGATGTTGGCTGCGTTCACCACCAGCATCACCTTGTCTTCGAATCGGTAAACGGTGCAGTCATCCACGATGCCGCCGGTCTCATGGAGCAGGGCCGAGTACTGCACCTGTCCCGGCTGGAGCGCGCCGACATCGTTCGAGGTGATTCGCTGAACGAAGGCATTGCGGTCCGGACCGGTGACTTCGAACTCGCCCATGTGGCAAACATCGAAGATCCCCACATCCTCCCGGACCGCGCGGTGTTCGGCCAGGATCCCGCTGTACTGCACCGGCATTTCCCAGCCGGCGTAGGGCACCATCTTGGCGCCCAGCGAGCGATGCACATCGAACAGGGGTGTCCGCTTCAGCGCGGCTTGGGTGGTCATGGAGATCAGATCCGTTTGGAGTCAGGAGAAGCGTGCGACGAGGTGCGGGCCCGGCCATTTTGGCAGGGAGGGGAGTCTAGCGGGGCCTCAGGCGACCGGCAAGTGAGGGACTGGCGCAGATGGTTGGAGCTGACGAGATTCTGAAACCCGACTGAGGAAGTTTGGAATGACCGACGTGCCGCGCGACTACAGCCAGGAGATGCGACTCGCCAACAACGGAGTCGTGCGGTTCTGGTACCTCGCCGCCGGCCACCTCAGCATCGTCCTCGCGGTCCTGGGGATCTTTCTCCCCCTGCTGCCTACCACGCCGTTTCTGCTGCTGGCCGCCTTCTGCTACGCCCGCGGCTCGGTCCGGTTCTACAGCTGGCTGCTCAACAGCCCCACCTTCGGCCCCGTGATCCGCAACTGGCGGGAAGACCGCTCGGTGGAACTGAAGCACAAGCTGATGGCCATCGCCTTGATCACCCTCTCGATCAGCACCAGCGTGTTGTTCTTCGTACCCAATATCTACGGCAAGATCCTGCTGAGTCTGCTGGGCGCGGCCTGGATCGTGGTGATGCTCCGCATTCCTACTCGGCGGTCTTCCTGACTCTCCGCAGCACCTTCCCAGGAAGCCGCCCGGTCGTTCTGCCATCCTGAAAAACTGCTTCACCGTTCACCCAGACGGTGATCACCCCGACCGATACGGCGTGAGGATCCTGCGGAGTTGCCCGATCGAGAATTGCCTGCTGGTCGAATAGCACCAGATCCGCAGCTTGTCCTTTGGCAAGCCTGCCTCGGTCGGTGATTCCCATGTGGTCCGCCGCCAGGGAACTGGCTCGGCGAACCGCTTCCTCAAGGCTCAGCACGCCCTGTTCCCGCACGTAGCGCCCGAACACTCGAGGAAATGAGCCGAATCCTCTGGGGTGTTTCCCATCCAGCTCGCCATCGGTGCAGAAGTTGGTGTGGGGCCACTTCATCAAGCGGGCGATATCGGGCTCGGTCATGCTGGTCCCGATCACACTCTCGACTCCGGTCATCCCTTCGGCTTCGGCGATTTGGGCCTTGTGAATCAATTCGATCAGCGCACTGACCGAGTCGACACCCCAAAGTCTCGCCACTTCAGCCACCGTCTTACCTGAGAGCGTCGTGTCCGGCTTGTACCGGCCCAGCAGGAGTCCCTGGGGAGTGGAAACCTCGGTCAGAGCGACCTCGGCCTCATGTCGGTCGTTGTAATCCCGTTTGGGGAAGAGGACGGTGAGGGTAGAGTGCCAGTAGGGGTAGGGATAGATGTCGGCGGTAAGGTTCACGCCGTCGGCGCGGGCCGCATCCAGAACACCAACCAGAGAATCGGCCCGGCCCCAGAGATTCCGCATCGCCAGCTTGATATGGGAGACCTGCACCGGCATTCCGGTCACTTTGCCGATGTTGACGATCTCCTCGATCGCGGCCCAGAAGTATCGGTCTTCGCTTCTGATGTGGCTGATGTAGCGCCCGCCGTCCAGGGCAGCCTGCTGGGCCAGGGCCAGTACTTCGGTGGGATTGGAGTAAATCCCCGGGTCGTACTCCAGCCCGGTCGACAACCCCAGTGCACCGCTCGCCATATCGCGTTTGACCAGATAACGCATCCGGCCGACTTCCTCGGGCGTGGCTTCCCTCTGAAAATTCTCGCCCATCACAATGCCCCGGATGGTATTGTGACCGGTGTAGCTGGCCACATTCACTGCAACCGGATGTTTTTCCAACCGGGCGAAGAAATCGGAGAGTGGAAAGAACGAGCCCCCGTCCTGCCCTCCCACAATCGTAGTGATCCCCTGATTCACCGCGCCGAGCGCGCCGGGAATCGCTTCCAGATCGTCATCGGCGTGACTGTGGGTATCAATGAACCCGGGAGCCAGGACCTTTCCGCCGGCCTCGACCACCACTTCTCCCGGCAGCGGGCTGATCTCGCCGATGGCCGCGATAACCCCCTTCTCCACTCGGAGACTGCCACGCCGGGCCGGACCACCGGAGCCATCGACCAGGAGTGCGTCGTGGACCAGGAAGCTGCTTTGGGCTTGGGAGACTTTGGGAATCAGCAGAGCGAGGATCAGCCCAAAGACAAAGCGTTTCATCGATCGTCCATGGGGAAAATCTGTCGCAGTGCGTGGGCCGCCGGCCCCGGTAGTCGAGTCCAGTCGCACCGGAGCAGCCTCATAGCCGAGGGGTTGGTGCTGTCGATGAGGGTGGTGGCTCGCTCAGTGGGCGAATAGGCCGAGCGATAGCGGCGCTGAGCTGGAAAGTAACGCGATTCGATCCGGTGCAGCACGTCCTCGGAGGTCCGGCCCCGGGCAGTGTCCCGGATGAGGATGCGCTGGGCGGCCACTTCGAAATCCACTTCGAGGTAGATCAGCGGGTTGTCGGCGAAGGCGGGCAGCCGGAGGCAGAAGATCCCCTCCAGCACCACCAGGCTGCCCTGGGCGACCAGCAGCGCGACTTGAGTCTGCAGCGCGGGTAGATCGAAATACTTGCTCCAGTAGACTTCTTCTTCGCCCAAGGGATCGTTCCAGCTCACAGCCAGCCGGAAGTCGTCGACATGGACCAGGGCGACGTTGGCGCCCCCGCGCTGCATGGTGTCGGCGAGCCGCCCGGCGAACGAAGTCTTTCCGCTGCCGTCGATCCCGTCGACCAGGAGCACCTGGGGTTCAGACAGGCCAGTATTTCGCTGCGAGGGCACAGAGCTCCTCGTGACAGCGTCCGTTGGAAGTGACGATCCCCCGGTGATGCCCCAGATCGGAACCACCGTAGGTCATCGATCCCCCATCTACATCGGTGATCTTCCCGCCCGCTTCGGTGACGATCAATCCCGGAGCGCAGGAATCCCACGCCTTCTCCCGATGGTGGAGACAGAGAGTACCGTCCAGTTCGCCGTCGGCAACCGCAGTGATTTTGAGCGAAGCCCCCTGGGGCACAGCCCTGGCGCCGAGCGGGGTCTCGGCCAGGAGCCGGGTGAGCCGCTCTCCGGGCGAGCGGCGGCTGATTCCGATTCGGAACTCGGTCAGCTGATCGGTCGACGACACCCGAATTCCTTCCCGCCTTCCCCGGTCCGATCGAAACGCTCCGGCCCCAGCGGTTGCTTCGAACAGCGCTCCGGTGGCCGGCTGCAGCACAACCGCGACAATCGGCCGCCCGTCGTCTACCAGCGCGATGTGAACGGCGAACTCGGGTGAGCCGGCCGCAAAGTCCCGGGTGCCGTCGAGTGGATCGATCAGCCAGAAGCGATTGGCCCCGGGAGCATCGGGGGTACTCGATTCTTCGCTGACAATTGGAATAGCGGGAAAGGCCCGGCGCAGCAGGGTCTGGATGATTCGGTCGGCCTCCAGATCCAGGGCCGTGACCGGGGAGCCATCTCCCTTGGCTTCGGCCGGATGAACCCGGCCTGCCTCCGGCTTGAGCAGGGCTCCAGCGGCCAGGGCGGCGGTGCGGGCGGCATGCAGTGCCGCCTCCAGTTCAGAGGATGTAGCGCCGGAGATCGTCGTCATCCACAATCTTCTCGAGCCGGGCCCGCACACCGGCCCGGTCGAAGACAATTCTGCGTTCGGGGTAGTCCGGCAGCTCGAACAGTACTTCATCCATCAAGGTGCTCATCACCGTGTGAAGCCGCCGGGCCCCGATATTCTCCATCCGGTCGTTGGCCAGCCAGGCAACCCGGGCCACTTCGGCAATGCCATCCTCGGTGAAGCTCAGCTCAGCTCCCTCGGAAGCAACCAGCGCCTTGTACTGTTTGGTCAGCGCATTCTCCGGTTCGGTCATGATCCGGATGAAATCGGCCTCGGTCAGGGGCGAGAGTTCCACCCTGATAGGAAAGCGGCCCTGCAACTCGGGGATCAGATCCGAGGGCTTGGAGACGTGGAACGCACCGGCCGCGATGAACAGAATGTGATCGGTCCGGACGTAGCCGTAGCGGGTCTGCACCGTCGAGCCTTCCACGATCGGAAGCAGATCACGCTGGACTCCTTCGCGGGACACGTCGGGACCCGCGGCAGTGCCCCGCTCGCCGGCGATCTTGTCGATCTCGTCGATGAACAGGATCCCGTGGTTCTCGACCCGGTCGAGGGCATCGTTCACCACGTCGTCCATGTCGACCAGTTTCTTGAGCTCCTCGTCGACCAGGATCCGCCGGGCTTCGGGGATCCGCACGGTCCGCCGCTTCTTCCGGCGGGGCATCATGTCCTGCAGCATCTCCATGAAGTTGATCTGCTCCCCTTCCATCCCCTGGGCGGGCTGCATGATCTCCATCAGCGGGTAGCCCTGGGGCGTCACTTCGATTTCGACTTCCCGCTCATCCAGTTTTCCGTCCCGCAGCATCTGGCGCAGCTTCTCGCGCGAGCGGGAGCGGCGTTCATCCTCGGCCGGCTGGGCTTCCTGCCGGGCAGCACCTCCCGGTGCGACCACGAAGATCCCCGGCCGGTCGGACTTCTCCGGTTCGCTCACTCGCTCCATCCGCAGCGGGGGCGGGGGCGGCAGCAGGATATCGAGCAGCCGTTCTTCGGCCCGTTGTTCGGCGGTGGGATAGACATCGTCTTCCCGCTCGGTGCGCACCATGCTGATCGCGGCATCGACCAGTTCCCGCACCATCGATTCAGCATCGCGCCCGACGTAGCCAACCTCGGTGAACTTGGAGGCCTCGACCTTAACGAACGGCGCGCCGGCGAGACGGGCCAGCCGGCGGGCAACTTCAGTCTTGCCCACGCCGGTGGGACCAATCAGGATGATGTTGTAGGGAGTGATCTCGTCGCGGATTTCGTCAGGCGTCTGAGACCGGCGCCAGCGGTTACGGATGGCAATGGCAACCGCCCGCTTGGCCTGGTCCTGTCCCACGATATAGCGATCCAGCTCCGCCACGATCTGGCGGGGCGGCAATTCTTCCAGCCAGGGCTGCGGAGCAACGGCCTCGACAGCTTCGGGAATAATCGGCTCGGCTTCGGAACTCGTCATGCCAGAATCTAAACCAGGGGCCTGCTCGGCGAGTCAGTGCCGCAGCGTGTCGACCCTCAGCACGGTTCCGGTGCTGTCCTCGACCGACCGGAGAACAAATCCAGTCTCGAACCGCCCATTGTGAGGCCGAGCCTCGACCCAGAGGCTGGCGTTGGCGGTGGGGCAGCAGTTGGCATCGCCTTCCCGGTACACCGGTGTGGTGTACCAGAGACTCCTGCGGGGGACGTATCGCGGGGCGTTGGGATCGTACCGGGCACTTGGTCCTTCCCCAGCCTCTATCCAGCCTTTGAAAAGCACTTCGCCGGCTCTAAGCGTCTCTTCCTGCTCGGGAAACTCCGGGCCGGTCCAGCAGCGGAGCTTCCCGGCAATCACGGCGATGGCGCAGCTCTCGAAAATGGCACCGGTGCCGTAGACTCGGTTGACCAGAAACAGCTCATCGCTTCCGTCGCCGTCGAAATCGATCGCCAGCGCGGTGTCGAGTCCGCTGGCTCCGGGCTCCTCTCGGTTGGAGTAGGAAAAGATCGCCGGACTGATGAGTGTCGAATCTCGGCGGATGACAAGGGCTATGACCGGCCAGACGATACTGTCGCCCTGATACACTTCGCCGGGGGGGCCGCAGCGATGCCATTCGGCCACCCGGGCGGCCCCGTCTGCCTGACGCAACACCCAGGACTGAAGCACCGGGCATGATTTCGCAGCCGAGTCTGCGGCGCTGAGGCAGGCGTGAAGGCTGTCCGGACCTTGGGTTTCGCTGTAGACACAGTCGCCGGACGCCAGGATGTCCGTCTGATTGTTGCTGAGGAGAGACTTCTGGCAGGTGGCTCGGGAGATCGAGTCCATGGTCTCCCAGGCTCCGCAGTATCCCGGAGTGAGCGAGGCGGCGACCGACTGATCGGAAAGATCCTGGCCCGACGAGCGGTCTCCCGGGCGGGACCCGGAGCAGGCCAGCAGGATCAGCAGTGGAGCCAGCCAGGCCGCTTTCGGCATTGACCGAATTCTAAAGTTCGAGAATCGTCAGGTTGCGGTTGGTATAGACACAGATCTCGGCAGCGATCCCCAGTGAGCGCTCTACGATGT
>CAZOES010000107.1:0-15391 GCA_964578865.1 uncultured Gemmatimonadaceae bacterium
GGCTCGAACCGAAGACGCGAGTGCCGCCAGCAATACGACGGAGGCGAGGATTCGGCGAGCAGTTGTGAGTGCCAACGGGGTTCCTGTCCGGCGGTGGTTTGAGTCTACCGCCTTGGGTTACCGGAAGCGATGACCGATACGGCTCCAGCGAACCGCGGTTAACGCGGGGAGAAACCGGTAGGACGTTGGATCGTAACTGTAGTACACCGAACGGGGGCGTCCCAGGATGTGGTCAGCCGGGAGAAATCCCCAGTAGCGGCTGTCGTACGACGCATGGCGATTATCCCCGAGAACAAAGTATTCCCCGGCGGGAACCACCAGCGGTCCCCAGTTGGCCCCGTTGGGGCGATAGTCGGGATTGGCCTGTACCAGGTAAGGCCGTTGCCATGTCGCCATCTGTTCGAGCATTACCGCGTCGTCCTGACGAGCATCCGGGGCTGGGGCAGCCAGGTACGGTTCATCGATGTTTCGGCCGTTGATCGAGAGCCGATCGTCAACCATCAGAAGAGTATCTCTGGGCACACCGACGACACGCTTGAGGGCTTTCAGCCCCTCTTCCTCTACCGAGAGATAAACTACCAGATCGCCCCGTTGTGGGGCATAGTCAGGCACGAGAGAGACGAAGATGAAATCCCCGATCAGGAGGGTCGGCTCCATGGAGCCACTGGGGATTCGAAATGCCTGGGTGGGCTCCCGGGTGGGTGGGGCGACCACCAGAAGAACCGCCACGATGAGTGCCGCGATCGGCAACAGAATGATCATCCAACGGGTGAAGCGACGCGACATAGGACCTCAGCGTCTCAAGGCTTGATAGCTACCCGAAGGGTCGGAGAACGTTGTGCCTGGTGTGAAGCCTGGGTAGAGGGCAAGGCGAAGCTGGTGTAAGGCTGCGGGCTAACGACCTGCGATAAGGTGCAAGCCGGGGCAGGGGGGCGCAAGCCGAGTCAGGCGGTGGCAAACCTCACGATCAGTTCATCCCCTGTTCCATACACCTCGCCGGCGTAGCCACCCCAGGCGGCGGTGACCCGGAAGCCGGCTTTCTGGATGGTGTCCTGTAGCTCTGCCGGATACCAACAGCGCATGGCAATGGAGGCCGTGACTTCCTCGACCAGACGTTCTCCCCGATAACGTCGATAGACCAGGTCCGGGTAAATGACCAGCGGGTGAGCCTGGACTCGTCCGCGCCGGGCAAAACATCGGACCACATCCGAGCCAACCCGCTGTTCCCAGTCCAGGTCCTCGGCCGGGGTTTTCCACCGCTCTATCAGGGTGGCTGCATCCGCATAGGGGCGGAAGGTGTTGAGGATGCAGTGACCTCCGGGGGCCAGGTGGGCGTGAATGGTCTCGAAGAGTCCCGCAACCTCCCGATCGGACGCCAGGTTTTGGAAGACCCGGTAAGGAGCCAGAATCAGGTCGAAGCGTTTCCCCAGGTCGAGCTGAGTGATGTCTCCGATCTCCGCCGTTGCGCGCAGGGGATCGATCCCGGCCCGCTGCAGTCGCTCCAGGCAGCGCGCCACCATTGCCGGTGAGAGATCCACGGCCTGAACGAAGTCGGCTCGACGCGCCAACGGTAGAGTGACCCGGCCGGTGCCACAGCCAAGCTCGAGAATCGAGCAGGTTGGACCGGGAATCTGCTCAAGGTAGAACGGAATGTCCGCCGGGAAGGCGGGCTCCAGATCGTAGTAGGCCGCGGTGGTGGCGCGTGAGTCCATGGGGGCAACAGTGAAGTCCCGGAGTGCTTGCCAGCTGTCCCTCCCAGGAAGAGCTCCTGAACTGTCAGCTCCCGGACGTCGGGAGCCAGGACCTCCCAGGGCGCATCGTTGGGTACGTCCGGCTCGACCCGCCGGCAGCACTCTTAGTCATCCGGTCGAGCGGCAGGTCCGGCCTTGATGTAGAGAGTCGCTGCCGTGGTGAAAAAGGCCGTCAAGGCTGAGAACATCGGCAGCCCGGGGCTCTCGATTGAAAAGGAACCCACCAGGCCGCCCGTCGCCGCCGCGGCAAGGGTAGTGTAGATGACCGCCTTCCACAGTGGAGTCCGACGCAGGAACAGCCAGGCGGTAATCGGGGCTAAGACGCCGCCCAGCCAGGCCCCCACCGCTGCCGCGATCGGCATGGCAAGAGGATTGAAAATGGCCTGCCAGTCTCCCCGGAGTGTGAGGGCGAGCGCGAGGGCAGAGGTGGAGGCGAGGGCCCCGAAGACTCCACCCGCCGCAATCAAGCCCGTGGTGACAAGCAGGACCCGGAACGGGCTCACCGAGGTAGTCGGAAGCAGCCGGGATGTTGGGGTAAGCGATGTCATGTCGCAAGAACGTACAAGTTGTGGCCCTGCTGTGGTCACTGGAGCCTAACAGTGAAGCAGTGCGGTCGGCAATGTCCCGGGACGACCCGTCTACTCCCCGCTGAGCGAAAGGAGTTCGGCGTGCCACTTTCCTTCCCGATGGACCGCCCTGACACGAGGCCACTTGAGCCCTTCCGCGGGTGTCAGCAGCAGCAGGGCAAGATGCAAGGTGTCTCCCGAGCTCTCCCCTGCGAGACCGAGTGCGACACATACACGGCGGCGGGCCATCCAATCGGAATCGTGGCGAGCCGCGAGACAATCGCTCCACGAACCATAGCGGACCGGACGATGGAGTCGCCCGATCGCGGGTAGAGTGGTTGCAATCGGGTTCTCCAGAACCATGATCGCCGGCCGAGCGTCGGGGACGTAAAAGGCCGGAGCGGGGGCCGGTAAGCGGGCCACTCGTGGTTCGAGCCAGATGGTGTCACAGGGACCGAGGGTAGGGCAGAGGGCAGGCCCGAAAGACGTTGACTGCTCCCAAGGCAGGACTTGGAGAACGTGGGCCACAGCGGTTTCGAGGGTGGGTGGCTCAACGCCAGACCCACTGCAAGCGAGGAGGGAGGAAAGCAGGGCAGCGCAAACGACTGGTGGAGGATCCATAACGCCCTCCAACTGCGATGGGTGGGAGTAAAAACTGACGCCTCGGGATAAGCTGCAGGCCGGGGTCGGCCCGGTCAACCTCCGGTGGCGGTCTGACTGAGGATCCGGCTGAAGTCGGCTGACCCGACCAGTTCAGCGAGCGGGCGCGGCAAGGGCGGGTTGGGTGGGTGGTCTCCCAGGGAGCGACCATACCAACCGGTGTCCAGCCAACGGCCGAGTTTGTAGCCACTCCGGGGGAAGATCGCTATCCGCTCGAATCCCATCACTTCATGGAATCGGCAACTGGGTTCGTTGGGCAGGGTGATGATGGCATAGGCGTTCTGATAGCCCTGCAGGCCGAGAACGGAGAAGAGGGTCGAGTAGAGCAGGCGACCAATGCCGCGGCGATGGGCTTCCGGCGACAGGTAGATCGATACTTCAGTCGACCACCCATAGGCGGGCCGGCTGCGATGCGGAGCGGCGTAGGCGTATCCGAGGACGCTTTCGGTCTCGGCGACGAGCCATGGAAGACGGGCCACAGTTTCGACGACCCGCCGGGACATCTCGCCGCCGTCAGGCGGGGTCAACTCGAAGGAGAGTGGCGGGTCGGCAAAGGCCGGCTCATAAATCCTGGCTAGCTGAGGGCCGTCAGAAGGGCGGGCGAGGCGGATTTGCATAAGGCAGTGGAGCGTCGCAAGGTCCCATCGTGGCGCAGCGGAATGACCGCAGGCTCACACTTTGCGCAGGGTGACGGCGGTTTTGGGAACTCCGGACCCCTCCAAGTGCCCCTCGATCCGAACACTGCTTTTCTCCGATCCGGAATAGCTGAAGGGCTGGAACCCGGGGCAGGTAATGGTCATGGATATCGACGATCCACTCCTCGAACCGATGATCGACAAGCCACAGGTGGGGCCGCTCCCGCTGATGGTCCCGGTCCCGGAGATCGTGCCCGCATCCTCTGCCAGAATCAGAGACAGGTTAAACGCGGCGCCGTTGGTGTTGCCGTTGCCTCCCCAGGTCCCATCCAGCTCCGCCGTGCTTGACGGCTCGGTTCCACTGCCACAAGCCAGGAGCGTCGTTAGTACGGCCGGCAGCAGTAGTCGACGCAAAGGCATAGAGACCTCCGGCGAGTTGTGGTAGCGGGTAGACGCGAGGGTGGTGATCGAGTGGGGTAAGATACCCGCCTGGATGCTGATAGCTAGGCGCCGTCTAACGACCCCGCCGAAGCAGGTGGAGAGAGTATCGACCGGTCACCGGATCGAGCCAGACCCCTTAGGTCCTTACCCCGGCCCTCCTAACCAGCTCGGCGACCAGGTTTCGAAGTGCTTCAACTTGAACTGGGGTTGGGGGATTGGGCAACAGCTGCCAGGCGGCGGCCTCGACCTCACCGGCAGCTGGGGCAGTTCCGCGCCAATAGGTCCCTTTGAAGGTCCCATCCGGTTCGAACCTGCCGCCCAGACTCTCTTGCCTCGATAACGCAGGCTCCGACGCAGCTGAGGTTTGAGCCGAGGTGGCTGGGTGATACACGAGGTCGGAAGCAGCAATGGGCCGAGACTCGGCGTCGAGGACAACTTGGAGTACCCGCAGGCCGCCGGCGCCGGCCGAGAGCTCGAGCACCAGCTCAGACCATCCTGCCAGCGGGTTCCCGGGCTGATCCCCAGAGGCAGGACCGAGTGGTTTGCGGGCCGGGACGGCTTCGGGTGGTAAGGCTGCCAGGAGGGCATGCCAGGTGAGCGTCAACGGTCAGCCCTCATCGCCGTGCTTCCTTCAAAAGAAATTCCGAAGAACAACCATACGGCGGTTGCTGAGTCCGGTGGCTTCACGACTGAAGTTGTAGAGTTCGCATTATCGCACCGCACGGGTCAGGAGGGCTTTCAGCATCGCTTCTGTGTCAGGGGTCCAGGCTTTCAGAGCAAAGCCGGTCGCCCAGCAGGCGCCATTGTCGAGGTTGGCGCTATCGCTGAAGGCGAAGGTCGAATACCGGGACTTGAACTTGGCCGCGTCCTGAAAGAAACAGAGGACCTTGCCCTCCCTGGCGTAGGCGGGCATCCCGTACCACAGTCTGGGCGAGAGGGAAGGAGCCACGGTGGTCACCAGCGAATGCACCCGCTGGCCCAGGGTGCGGTCCGGTTCAGGCATGCCGGCAATTCTCGCCAATACCTCACCTGTGCCATCGGTTCTTGACGTGGGCCGGCGTTCGGCCCGCAGCTCGGCCGCCCGCTCCTTCATGGCGGCCCGTTCTACTTCGTTGAATCCCGCCGACTTCCTCCTGGCAGAGGTGGTCGAGTTCTTCTTGCGGGATGGGGTGCGGCCCTTGGGAGTCATAGGAGGCGGCAACCTAGCGAATCAGGGGATAGGCGAGTGCATGGTTGAACGACACGGGAATGGAGATCAACAACCCCGCGAGATAGGCGGCCGACAGCCAGAGAAGTCGAGCCACTCGAGAGGGTGGGCTTGAGCGGCGGGCCAGAACCGTGACGGCAATCGCGCCGAACCCGAAGGGGATGCCGAGGCTGGACGCAAAGGCGAGGTAGAAGCCCCAGGTAAAGTGTCGCGTCTCGGGCGGCTCGGTCCACAGGGGCCCAACCCAGAGGACGGGGACCGCCAAGGTGAGCAACAATGCCATGGCCAGGAGGGCTAGTCTAACCCGGCTCGAGGGTTGCCACAGAGCCAGCCAGCCGAGGAGCGCCATCAGCAGGAGATGGGCGTACCCAAGCGACTGAGAGGGGATCTCAAGACCCATGGGAGGGATTTCTTGTTGCCAACAGCCGCTTCCCTGACAACTAGTTCTTCATGATGAAGGAAACTCGCTGGAAAGCCAATGCGTCTCGGGGCGAGCCGTGGCTTTGGGCCGGCCGGTAGCGGACCGAGGTGACCGCGCGCACGGCGGCGGCCGTCAGCTCCACGCCGTCGGTCACCAGTACCCGAACCGATTCAGGGTCCACCGTGCTGTCGGCCTTGACTACGAAAGTCAGCCACACATCGCCGCCGTGGCCGGCTCGAGCCCAGATCGAGGGGTAGTCCACCGGGCGCTCTCCCAGCGGCCAGGGGCAGGTCAAGGAATCGACCGGGTTGGGGGCGTAGAGAGTGGCAACCGACGCATCGTAGGAACTCTCACCCGCGGCCTTGAAGAGACTAGTCAGAAACTCTTTGGCTTCCCGCGGTCTGGCCGCAATCGACCAGGGGTGATTGCCTTCGGGCCCCGCGAACAGCACGTAGACTCGGTCCCCCCACCGCTCGCCCTCCCGCTCCCGGGCCAGTGCCAGGCTGCTGCCACCGATAGAAAGCAGGTCGGGTGTGCGCAGCCTGGTCTGCTCGCCGGTGGGCCCCTTGGGAGGCGACACAACCCTCTGGGCGTAAGCCAGCCAGTTGACCACAGAGTCGGGCTCAAAGCGTGCGGCGAAGTCCCGGCGGGGCAGATTCTCAACCAGCGCCTGCGAGGTGCCGGCCCAGAGGAGAAGACCGGCAGCTGCATCAGACCGGAGGACGAGATTGGCGGTACCCCAGGCGATCCGCCTGGCGTTGGGGTCCGGCTGCCAGCCCTGGGCCGTCGCCGCGGCTGGAGCGGCGAGCAGCAGGCCGATAAGCAGGATGCGCGTCTTGCTCAATGTTCGTGAACGTGGGTTGGCCCGGACCTGCGGGGAAGGGCGAGCAGCTCGGCCCCCGGCTGGTCGAAGCGTCCGCGGAGAGTGTCTCCCACAATCGTGCCGGTGAAGGAGGGCCCTGACGAAAGGCGAAAGCTCAGGGTGTCGCCCACCAGCTTTGGAGCACCCACCTCAGTCGGCCGAAGTCTCCCCTCTCCAACTTTCACCAGGACCACACAGCCGTTCTGGCCGGTGGTAATGGTGATCTCGGTGCCCCGGTGGTCTCCGTTCAGGGGATTCTCCACCAGATTGCCGAAAGTGGCGGATGGGCATTTGGCATCCTGAGCCGTCAGCGCCGAAGGCGCCAGTCCGAAACCGGCGAGCAGTATTGAAAGGCGGTATGGTCTCACGCGCTCCATCGGTAACGACCCCGCTAGTGTGGGAAGGAAATGGCGCTCCGCCGTAAGCTGTCTCCCGGCAGTACATACATCAAGTCATGAATCGTCCACAGCTTTTCATTGTGGATCAACGCGGATCTCGTAGTACGACTCGGTGAGATAAGCCACACCGGTGGCGACCACCGAACCCACCAGATGGCCTGCACCTGCTGGGGAGACTGAGTCGGCCAGAAATGGGACGATAAACCAGTCTTCCCCTGGGTTAGCCCTGATAATCCAGCCGGAGGGAAGTATGAGGAGTTCCCGGCCTGAAGCCTGGCTCGATAGTTCTGAGGACAGGCCATCAGTCTCAAGGCGAGTAGCGGAAGAAGGCATCGGGCCGATGGTCGCATGACGCTGTCCTCCTGCCTGGTGTCGTCAGGTCCGACCCCTGATGCACCGGACCGAGAAGGCGCGGTCCTCCTCCCCTTCCGGTTGTCGGTGGAGCGCCTGGCCGCCTTTGCCAAAGTTATAGAAGACTGCCAGGCCCGGTGCAGTCTCGGTCGCTGTCCAGTAAAAGCCGTGAGCATCAACCCGGGCATAGCCGCCGCTGGGACCGTCCCGGCCACCTCCCAGCAGGGCATTGAATCCCGAGGCCCCGCCGGCTGACAATTCGCGAAAGGCGGTCCGGCCGCTGTCCGCGCTCTCGTCGCCGACTCCTCCGTAGTGACCTGCGAGGGTACGCCACTCCAGGTCGGTCGGCAGGCGCCACAGGTCACCCTGCGCGAGGCACGCCCGCTGAGCGGCCTCCCAGGTGTAGAGCCGTCCATACGCTCTGCACAGAGGCTCCGAATCACCGTAGCAAAAAGAATCGGTCACTTGAAGACCGAGGTTCACCGAGGACCATTCCCGGCCATCCGCCATCCGGCGGGAAGTGGGCTGGACTTCCGATGGTCTCGGGGTGGATCGGGTGGACCCCGATCCACAGCCAAGGCCGGTTGCCAGTAGAATCAAACCGGCAATGGCAATGCAGGCGGGATCCGTGAAGCAGAGGCGAGGATGCAATTCAGGCCGGAGCCATCAAGGGCTCGCGGCGATGGGATCGCCGGGCCACTTCGCTGGCACCATTCGGGATCCCTGAATGGCCCGGCGCGCCTCGACCGGATCCATGATCTCGACCCCCGACTGGGAGCTCATGAACCCCATCTTCGGCCAGAGCTTGAAGTAATAAGTACTATCGGCAAGAGCCTCGAATGCCACCCCCCGGTCGCTTTCGCTGCTGAGGCCACTCACTCGATGAGGGCCGGGATCCACTTCGATCATCATGAACGTCCCTGAACCGGTCTTGCCGACGAATTGGCTGTCGATCGCCACCTTGAGTCGCGCGGCGGAGCCCACAAACCGCGATGGGCGAACGACGTAGATGCGGGACTTGCCTGGGGCCGGAGTGAAGGTGAGCGCCGTGGCCGCCAGCTCGGGAGGAGCCGAAGCGACTGATCCACAGCCGGAGAGAACGGCCGCTGCGGCGGCCAGGATGCTAAGCGAGCGAGGTAGCATGGGTGCCTCCGTGGTGGCGGCGGCAAATGGGGAAGAGGTGGTCCATTGGACACTCTCTTCGATAGAGCGGCGGCAACCGCCTAACGACACCACCAAGCTGCAGGCCGGAGCGCGCCCGCGCAAGTTAGAACGGGTACACGAATTATGGGTGAGCGGTACTTCCCTTGCTGCGCCACGCGGCCAGCGCCAGGCAAACCGTGACCAGCAGGGAGAACCCCAGCGGGGCCGGGAAGAAGTAGCGCCAGCTGATCCAGGATATTGCGGCCATTGTGGCGACCAGGCCCCAGCGGATCAGGGGCAGGGAAGCTTGCGTTCCGCCGAGTTCCCAGGCTGCCACCGCACCCAGCAACTGCCAGACTGTCACTGAGATGCCATGCCCGTAGTAGAACTCCCAGTAGGTACGGGTCTGACCCATGACTACGAAGGTGCTCTGCCGCATCTGGGCGATCAGCGAGTCGATTTGCCACGCGGGGTCAATCTGGGCGAAACCGAAGGTGTGGAGTCCTGCGAAAACGACCAACAGAATAGCGGCGACTCGGTACAAAATCTTGGGGGTCACAACCGTCTCCGTGATGAAAGTGAAGGCGGCAAAGGTGTCGGTTCCTCTGAGGGTTCGCTAGGCGCTGAGGATGTCTGCGGTTTGAGTCTGGTAAGAGCTTGCTCGCGCATCTCTCGGCTAAGTTCTCCCGGTCATCCTCCAGCGTCGCACCAGATAGGCAACCGACGCACCCGCGACCACCACTCCGTTCAGCAGCCAGGCAGTTCGGGTTCCTCGCGCAAGCAACGCAACGATCAGCGCCGATGCCAGCCAGGGGACCACCGCGCCGCCCGGCATCAGAAATGGATCGCCTTCGGTGCGAATATCGCGCCGCCGCAGTACCGCCGCTCCTACGCAGCATCCGAGGTACACAACCAGGATTGCGACATCGGCGAGGATCACCAGCTTCACGTAGCTGCCGGTCAGCGCAATAAGGCTCACGATGATCGCCTGCGTAATGATGGCCAGATGGGGCGTTTGGAACCGTGAGTGCACCCGGGCCAATTGGCTGGGCAGAAACCCGTCTGCCGCCAGGGCAAAGAGGGTCCGCGGTGTCGTCAGCATCATCCCGGTGAGAAAGCCGAAGGTCGAGAGCAGCATTCCCCCCAGGATCAAACGGCTGCCGGCGGGACCCGCCACCTGCTTCGCGGCAGCGGCAAGCGGAGCAGAGGCTGTCTCCGGTGCACCCAGCGCGGGGCCCAGTACCCCTTGGGCCACGGCCTGGGCCGACACGTAAAGGAGGGCGACCCCCAGGAGTGCCAAAGCGATTGCCCAGGGAACATTGCGGGTTGGGTTGGTTACTTCGCCGCTAACCTGCAGCGCCGACTCCATGCCAAAGAAGGCGAACATCAGCAGCAGGCCCGCTTCACCCACCCGCTCAAGCGGCGGCAGTTTCGCAATGACCAGATTGGCAGGATCGATATGGAGCGCGCCAATGACGATGAATGCGATTAGTGGAATAAGCTTCGCGAGAGTTGAGATACCGCTCAACCAGGAGCCGAAGCTGGCGCCTCGGACATTGATCACGGCAAGCAGGCCGATCAGCCCGACCAGCAGCCCCGCACGCGGTCCCGATCTCCCGAACCACGGGACCAGACCGGACAGGGCGTCGGCGAATACCGTGGCGACCGCGCCCATCGCGAGGGTGACCCCTACCCAGAGCAGGACCCCGGAGAGAAATCCGGCATAGGGTCCCAGCGCGGTCTCGACGTACGCGTACGGCCCTCCGCTGCGCGGTACTCGGCTTCCCGCCTCGGCGAAACAGAGCGCCACCAGGCCGGTGGCCGCTACGCACACCAGATAGGCCAACGGCGCTGCTTCGCCAAGCGAAGCGGCGACATGAGCCGGCAGCACGAAAATGGCTGCGCCAACCGTGATGTTAAAGATGGCGGCGGTCAGGCCCCGGAGACCGATCACCCGCTTGAGGGTTGGATTGTTCAAGGAGACGCCTTGGCGCGCATCATGAAGTAGATGCGGTTCTGTTGGGTGAGTCCGAGGAGGAGAAGGGTACCGCTGTTTGAGTCCCGCAGGGTAAGGCTCTTGGTCAGTTCGGTTTCCGGCGCGCTGGTCTGGACCTGGGCCCAGGTCGGCGGGAGCCATTGAAGTATGATCTCCTGAAGCACAGTGAAGCGCTTCTGGGCCACCTTGCGCTTGCGGGTAACGAACACCATGCAACGGACCGCGGGCGGCTGAATCAGTTCGCAGTCGAAGGTTCCTGGCGTCCCGACCGTTACTTCGAATGCCTGGACCGAGCTCCCCCGAACCGCCGGCCCCCGTAACCCGGCAAAGCCGGTTGGCGCAGACGCTGCCAGAGTATCCAGCGCCCGGAACCAGTCAGGTTTACTTACCCGAAGTGCCAGGCACTGGTTGAGCCACGCCAGGAGATTCTCGCCACCGAGGTGGTTGATGTCCCCTGGGGATCGGCGGAACTCCCGGGTGAGCTCGTCCAAGTGACTGCCATTCAGCATCCCTCCGTCGACCAGCAGCTGGTAGGCCCAACAATCGGCCTGATCCTCGACCGAGCGGCCTTCCAGCTTATAAACGTGGTTCAAGTTGTGGTGGGCGCACTCATGGAGATACACGTACAACTGATAGGTGCTGGATGCTTGACCGAGATCGTGCTGGTTCCAGAGAATGATCGGGTGTTCATTCTCAACGGTAGCGAGCGCGCCGGCCGCAATGTTGTTGTCGACCCGGCCGGGGATCGGTTGCAGCTGACGGTCCAGGCAGGCGCTGAAAGGCACTTGAGCCGCCCCGAAACTGGGGGCGGCCAGCGCCGAAACCAGGGCGATGAGGAACCGGACTCGCATTGAGGAAGGGTACTGCAGCGCGGCCGTTCAGGCCATCAGAGGACCGACATAGTTGATGGGCGCGTGATCCGCCGCATCCCTGGTCCACATCGTTCCCGGTTGCCAGGCCCACCGACGGGTATACTGACGGCGCGCCAGCGCCTGGTCTGTCGCCATGGTATCGATGTCGATGCCCGGCTGTAGCCGGCCTTGCCGATCCAGATAAGTCAGCTCGCCGCAGTGCCGGTAGTCGAGGATCTCCGGGGGTACCCGGGGAACGATATCGCAGCAATGGACAAAGCGTTGGTGAAACAGGCCGGTCTGGGCTTGAGCGAACGCTCGATCGCCCACCCGGGGGGAGCCGAAAGTGTAGACCGCGTCCGGCCGCCGGCGGCTCGCCGCCAGGGTTGCGAGTGCTCCTCCAAGACTGTGCCCGGCGAACAGCAGCCGTCCGGCGTAGCCCGCCAGGCTGGCGTCGATGAGGGGCCAGAGGGATTCCAGCGCCTGCGCGAAACCCCGGTGGACCCGAGTGCCATCAGCCCAGGGGATGAGCACGGTGTCCAGATCGGTGAGCCAGTCCTTGACATCGACTTCGGTGCCTCGGAAGGCGAGCACGGCGAGCCCTCCGGTCGGATCGCGCACGAACGTGGCTTGGGTACTGGCCGAACTGAAGAAGCGAACCTCGGGGATGTCGATCTGGAGCAGCGAGGACGTCACTGCGGCCTTAGCCGTCTCCTCTCGCTCAAATGGAGCGTAAACCAGCCGGGCGAGTTCAGCACAGAGCGCGGGCTCCGAGCGGGGGCGACCGCCGCGGAAGAAGGTCGTGTCCCGGGCGGGCGTCAGAAGGGCTTTTCGGGACGGGTCGTAGTGGTAATTCATGCCTCAGGGTCTGACAGTCACCCGGTGGTGTGGGCTCGCCGGGCTCACGGCGCCGGGGGAGCGACCAGCTGTTCAAACCGCTTATGGGGCATGGGCCACGCCTGGACCGTCCGATCTGCACTCAAGAGGAAGTACAGGTCCCAGTCGCCGGGCGGACCTCGAGAGACCCAAGGGCCGGTTGTGGCGACGGGGATCATGCCGCACTTCTCCTGCTGGGTGTAGTAGGCTGGTCGCATCTGTTTGTACTGCTCTACCGCGCGCTGGGCGTACCGCTCGCAGCGATCCTGGGCCCAGAGCGACGGTACCGTCGACAGACCGAGCGCCAGCACCGCCAGGGAGACTCTCGCCTTTGTCCGCGACTTCTTCTTCGGCGTCTTCCTGGGGCGCGATTTTCGGTACTGCTCGACGTATTGGTCGACCTCGAGGCGGGCGATGGTGGCGCCAACGACATCAAGTGGAAGATCATCGAGGGTCTTGAAGTGGACGCAGCAACCACCCATATCGAGCTTTTTGCCGGTTTTCTTGTAGGCGGCGGTGAATTCTTTTCTGATCCGGGGGTCGCTGTAGACGGTCATGAGATAGATCGTCATCAGCTTCCGGTGGGCCCCGAGCGCAGCGAGCGTCAGAGGATGACCATTATGGGTGTCGGGTAAGGTGGCCAGCGGCACGACCCAGGCCAGCATTCCCCAGTCGACAGTCTCCTGGTAACCTCGTGGCAGGTGCCGGTTGACGGCGTCGCGAACTGCCTTGATAGCTGCCTTGCGCTCTCGGGGCACCGACGCCAGCCATTGCTTTACAGTGGGCGCTGCACCCTTGGTTGCCATCGGAGTCACCACGAGTCCCTGGTGCCGCAGATGGCCGCGGTAACCAGCGCCCGAAGGCCATCGCGCTCATCATCGGTCAGGTCGAAGTGGGCGCCACTAAGGGTGCCGGAAATCCGCTTGGCTCGGGTCAACGCCAGCGTCTGGGCAGGAGTCAAGGGCGCGGTTGCTGTCTGCAGGACCCTTCTGGTATTAGAGGCGCCCTGGCGGCGCAGCGCGAGCGGCAGGGAGTCTCCCACAACGGAGTCGTCGGCCGCCAGCTGCAGGAACTGGGTACCCGCGATGCGTTCGGCTTCACCGAAGATCCGCAACGTGACCTCGAGCCGAGGTTCCCGCAGGGGGCCGTGACCGGGGAGCCGGACCAGACCGGTTGCTCCTCGGATCCCCACGGCGTTGCTGATGGGTCCAGTGAGCTTGGTAAAGAGGATGCTCTGGTCCTTGTCAGGGAGATACCCGGCGTAGAACGCGGCCGTGGACCCAGCCGCCTTTGACCCCAGGGCCGAGTCGGCTGGGCTGCAGCGAAGCGCCTGAGTGCGAGCCGCGACCGGAGCGGAGGTCTGGGCCCACAGGGCAGCAGGCAGCCCACTAACAAGGAGCAGGGTGCTGAGGCAGCGAGCGTTCAAGCAGGCGGTCCACCGCACGGAGCGAGTGGTCCTCCCCGCTCCAGAGGATCCGGTCATGAAAAGAAGGGCGGATTGAGTCATGCGTTGGGGCGGATAGGACGCTAGCTAACGGCACATGGTAAGCTGCAGTCCGAGGGGCGCCCGCGCAAGCGAACTGCTCCCCGGCCATGTGGTCTGCGGTGCAAGCCTAATGGGCGATGTGGACGCCGATCAACTGTACGTCGGCCGTGGCGACAGTCCCATGATGGGCATATATGTAGCGAGCGATCCCCAGCCCTGGGGCAAATTCGATGATCTGGTGGTCCGGGTAAGTTCGGTAAGCCAGGGTGTAGAGTGAGTCCCCCCCGTCCGCACCGAGGCGCTTCAACGACGGGGGCATCGGATCGGCCTGCTCTACGTACCATCCGTAGTAGGAGTCGGTTCGGTCAGGAGGATCCTGGCCATACAGCATTCCCTCATGAAGTGGAAATACCAGCAACAAGTCATTGATAGACGGTTCCAGCGGCCCGGAAGCCTCCGGTGGCGAGGTGCCGGCGCCGGAGGCCGTTTGCTTCCTGGTCAGATGGTAAAGTCTGTTGCCGACGCAGGCCAGGAGCGTGGTGTCTGCAGCTTGCTTTGGTTCCCACCAGGCGGCCGCGGTGGGCCAGTTTTCCACCGTAGCAACGATCGTGGTATCCCGTCGCAGGGAGGCGAGTACCTTGGTCTTCCAGACCATGGTTGTATCGCGAACCGTGGAAGATCCCTCCACCGTCCAGGAGACCTGGACTCGATAAGTCCAGGTCGTGCCCGGAAGCAGTGGCAGGTCCTGGCACGGGGCGCCGGCGCCCACAACGGCTAAAACCAGGACGGGAATCATTGGTCGTTGGGTGTCACCTGACAATCCCGCCTGATAGAGCTGCTTCTACTTTTTGCTCCATGGCGGCACGATCTTGTTGGTGCGGGCGTAGGCCACCAGCTGCCCCAGGTGCTCGTGAAGGTCGTTCAGGGTATAGGTCGTCGCCACTCGGGGGAGGGTGCTTTGCCCGTAGTAGCGGATCGGATTGTTGATCTTCGCCTGGGTCAGACCCCCAAGGGTGGCGCTCAAGCTCTGCATTGCCCGGTCCATGGCGGCAACCAGTTGCTCGTCGGGGAGCTTCATGAGTCGAGCCTCCTCGGCGTCGAAATCGGCCAGCGACCCGGAGGGCAGGGGACGTCCGAACATGGCGGTTTCGGTGTTTCCCTCCGCCGCGATATGGGCGAAGACGTCTCGGAACGAACGGGTGCCTTCCATTGGCCGCCAGCCGTGCTTCTCGGCCGGTAATGCCTTGGCCAGGGCCATGAACTTCTCCCTCAGCCCGTCGATATCCTCTTTCTGAACCTGACGCCAGGCGACGAACTCGGTGGAATCGGTAACCGCTGCTTGTCCCCAGAGGGGAGCGTTGGGGGTAGCGGTTAGAGCGAGAGCGAACAGCAGAGCCAGCGGGGCCCGAGGCGAGGGCCTGTGCATGCGATTCTCCTGGGGGTGGTTCCCTAGTTCTACGGGCCGGAAGTCGGAAGGTTCCGAGAAGGTTCTCCAGTACCATATCCGAGGTTCACTGTTGCCGGCTTGACCCGGTGACCCTCGGTACCGATTGTTTTCACCCCGACGACGATACACTACGATGAGCGTCACGCAACCTACAATGTTTGGCGGAGTGGTCACCATGACTGAGGTCAGGACCGGAGAGCCGGCCAGAGATCCGCAGGATTTGGAGCGCTTGTTGGTAGAGAGAGAAAACGCGGGAGACGTCGCCGGCATGACGGCGCTGTTCGAGCCAGACGCAGTGGT
>CAZOES010000108.1:0-15385 GCA_964578865.1 uncultured Gemmatimonadaceae bacterium
GACCGGGGAGCCAAGGTGGCCGTGGTCGCGGTTCTGGATGGTGACTCGCCCGAGCCACCCAGTGTGGTGGCGTTGCGAACCGGAGGGGTGACCCTGTTCATCCAGCGTTCCCGGCACCGGGGTTATCGGGCCGAGTGGCTGGCTCATCGCCGATACGTTGAGTCGTGGCGAGCCGAGGTGGTGCACACCCATGGTTATCGCGCCGATGTGCTGGCCGGGCATGCCGTGGCGGGGCGGGCTCGACGCCTGACGACAGTCCACGGATTTACCGGCGGTGACTGGAAGAACCGGGTATACGAGTGGCTGCAGATCCGGACCTATCGGGGATTTGATGCCGTGGTTGCGGTTTCCCGGTCGGTACGTGAGCGGTTGGTGCTTCAGGGGGTGCCCAGCCGGCTTATCCAGACGATCTCCAATGCCTGGGCCCCGCCGGGCACCCAACTGAGCCGGTCCGAGGCCCGGGCCGCGCTGGGTCTCCCGGCGGATGGCGTGGTGGTTGGCTGGGTCGGTCGGCTTTCGCCCGAGAAAGGCGCGGATCTTTTCCTGGCCGCCGCTGCGAGAATTTCCAATCCGGCGGTCCGTCTTTCCATCGTGGGTGATGGTCCGGAGCGTTCCCGGCTGGAGTCCCAGGCCCGGTTGCTGGGACTGGGGGACCGGATCAGCTGGCACGGACTGGTGGCCGGAGCAGGACGCCTGATGCCGGCGTTTGACCTGTTTGTGTTGAGTTCCCGGACCGAGGGGACCCCGATCGCGCTGTTCGAAGCCATGGCGGCTCAGGTTCCCGCGGTCGCAACAGCAGTGGGAGGAGTACCCGATGTACTGCGCTCAGATTCCGGCTGGCTGGTACCGCCCGAGTCTCCAGCGGAACTGGCGCGCAACATCGAAGAAGCGCTGTCAAATAAGCCGGAAGCCGGCCGCCGGTCCGTCCGGGCGGCTGACTATCTGAGAACCGAATTCATGGCCGCGCCGTGGATCGACAGATATCTGGATCTGTCGCGCCAGCTGGCCCGGGGAAGCGACTCAATCCAATAATGATTTTTCTCGGGCTCGGTCTCGCCTTGCTGCCCCTCCTGCTGATCGGTTACGCCTATCTGGGCTACCCGGTGCTGCTCAAGATCCTGGGATGGTTCCGGCCGGCGGTTCGGCCGCCGGCCGAGCCGTCGCAATGGCCCGCCATCACGATTGTGGTGCCGGCCTACAACGAGGAGAGGGGAATCGGGCGGACCATTGAGAGCTTACTGGCGATCGATTATCCCGCCCAGCAGCGCCACATCATCGTCCTTTCGGATGCCTCCACCGATCGGACCGACGAAATCGTGACCAGCTATGCCGGCCGGGGAGTCCAGCTGCTGCGGCAACCGGTGCGAAGCGGGAAGGATGCCGGCGAGATCGCGGCTCTGCCTCATATCAAGGGCGAGATCGTGGTGAACACCGACGCCACCATCCGAATTGATCCGGCTGCGCTCAAGCCGCTGGTCCAGGCTTTCCAGGATTCAACTGTCGGGGTGGCGTCTGGGCGCGATGTGAGCGTGGGCAGTCTTTCGGCGGAAGCCAACCGGGGAGAGTCGGGCTATGTGGGTTACGAGATGTGGCTCCGGTCGCTGGAGACCCGGATCGGCTCAATTGTAGGAGCCAGTGGCTGCTTCTACGCGATCCGCCGGTCGCTACATGGTGCCAGCATCCCGCCGGGCTATTCCCGCGACTTTGCCTCGGTCTTGGTGGCTCGGGAAGCGGGGTTCCGCTCGGTCTCGGTGAATCAGGCTGTCTGCTTCGTCCCGCGGGCCACCTCGCTGCAACGGGAATATCGCCGGAAAATTCGTACAATGAGCCGGGGACTTCGGACCCTCTGGCTCAAGCGTCACCTGCTGAATCCCCTGCGGTACGGGACCTTTGCCTGCATGCTCCTGTCCCACAAGCTGGTGCGGTGGTTGGTCTTCCCAGCGATGCCCCTGGGCCTGATCGGGCTGGGCCTGCTGGCTTTTTACTCCAGTGTGGCAAGGGTCCTGCTGGGACTGGCGGTCGTTGGAATCGGGGTCAGTCTGGTGGCCTGGCGGCGGTCGGAGACCCGGCCGCTTCCCCGATTCTTGTCGTTAGGCGGCTTCGTCCTCGCATCCCATGTAGCAGGGTGCCTGGCATGGGTTCAGGCGCTCCAGGGTGGAAATCTGGCCATCTGGGAGCCTACCCGGCGCGAGGTCTGACCGATCTGGGAAAGGAGTGTTATGAAAGTAGACTCGGGTCTTCGCTCCAAAATTGCGCTGGTCTACTTCAATGTGTCTCTGTTCTGCGTGCTCCTGCTGGGACTGGAGCTGGCGGGACAGGTGGCCTTTTACTGTCTCAAGGGCTATCCGGTGTACCGCAGTGCCGAGCATGTACAGGAGGAACTGAGCTGGCACCAGCAGTTGCTGGAGCGCCACCCGTATCTGGTTGGCCGACTGCGGGGCAGCGTCCGCGCCGAGCGGGAAGGGAAGGTGGCCAGTACCACACCCAACCATACCCGCTGGACCGGGGCCGCTTCCCAGCCGGGCAGGGCCATCCGGGTGGCGACGCTCGGGGGGTCGACCACCTTCGGCGCCGGACTTTCCGATGAGGAGACCTGGCCGGCGCGGTTGCAGGCGCTACTGGGCCCTCGGTACGCGGTTACCAACTACGGATTGCTGGGCTACTCCACTGCGGAGGGAGTCATCCAGATGGCCCTGCTGGTCCCGGAAAGTCAGCCCGACATCGTCGTGTTCTATGAGGGCTGGAATGACATCCGGAACTACCATAGTCCCGATCTGGGCCCCGATTACTTCGCCCATGGGATCAATCAGTTCACCACTCTGGAAATTGCCCCGTCCAGCCGGGAGACCCCCTTCAGCCGGCTGGCCAGCGTTTCGGCCCTGGGCCATCTCGCCATGGTGATCACCAAGCCACCCGCGCCGACGCGGTCGTCCAATGCCGGGGTGCGGCTGTGGACCGAACCAGACTCGACGGTGGATCGATTGTACGTGCGTAACCTCCGGACCATGCGGGGGCTGGCCTCCCGGATGGGCGCCTACACGCTCATGGTGCCTCAGGTTCTTAACGACGACTGGTATCGGACTCATCAGGGAAGCGACTGGTGGTCACCCCTGATCGACAACCAGGCGATGCCGCGGCTGATTGCGCGCCTCAGTCGACTCATGAGTGACGCCTGCGGCCCGTCCGAGGCAGATTGCAGCGTGCTCGAGGGGATCCGCACCGGCACCTGGGGTTCGTCCGACTTCCTCGATGAGGGCCATTTCTCTCCCATGGGTAGTGACCGATTCGCCCATGCCGTGGCGGCCCGGGTGCAGCAAATCGTGGCCGGCCATCCCGAGCTTACCAGACGGATGAACAACACCACCAGGACCTCAGCCTCAGCTACAGTCCCGCACTGATCCCACTGCGAGAGTCCCCCAAAGAACAGCGCCCGGCCAGACGGCCGGGCGCTGTTTGCTTTGGCGGGATGCGGGTCCGCTCTTACCAGCCTCCCCGCCTCAGCAGGACTACCGGGACCGTCTTCGCCATGATCCGGACGTCTTCCAGCAGTCCCTGACTCTTCACGTACTCCAGATCGTAGCGCAGCTTGCTGCGCACGTCGTCGAGGCACTGGTCGTACTGCTGGCTGACCTGGGCCAGACCGGTGATGCCGGGCTTGACCAGCTGGCGTGCCTCATACTGCGGAATGGTCCGGCTTAACTCCTGGAAGATGCTGGGCCGCTCGGGGCGAGGGCCGACCAGGTTCATGTCCCCCTTGAGCACGTTGACCAGCTGGGGCAGTTCGTCCAACCGGTACTTCCGCAGGAATCCGCCGATGGGCGAAAGCCGGGGATCGTTCTGGGAAGCCCAGACCGCGCCAGTGCCCTTTTCGGCGTCGACCCGCATCGTGCGGAACTTGTAGATCCGGAACGGCCGCCCACCCAGATCATTGGCCCGGCGGGGGTCTCCGGGGTGCAGAGCCCGCCGGCGACGGTCCTGCCCAATGCGGATCTGAGAGTAGATCACCGGTCCCGGTGACGTCAGTTTTACCGCGATGGCGACGATAACCATGATCGGAGCAGCCAACACCAGTCCCAGCAGCGCGGTGGCAATGTTTACCACCCGGCGGGCCCCCTCGTGTACCAGTGAGAGCTCCGGAGCCGTATAGGAGGTGACCTTCGGCTGGGCCTCGATCAGTCGGAGTCGGGCTGAGGAATAGCGGGCCTGCGTACGCAGGGCCACCGGCTGTTGGACCAGATCGGGAATCGCGGTCATGGTGATCACTGCCTTGCTAGTAGAATGATGGTGGTTGTCAGACCCACCACCCCGGTGATAATCCCGAAAGTCGCGGCGAATCCTGCGCCCCGACGACCCACCTGCAATTCATCTCCACCCTGAAGCCCAAGCATGTCGAGCGACTTCCCGGAGGAGAGGGCTCGTCGAACGTCTTCCTTGGGCCAGTACTCGGCGCCGTTGCGGGAAAGACTGACCTTGTTCAGGTCTCCGTCCGGCGAAAGCCCCAGAGCCAGCGTGAGCAGATCTCCCAAGGGCTGGTCGGCGCGAACGTTGTAATAGCCCGGCCGGCCGACTGCACCCAGAATCCCGATCCGCAGCAGCGCCTGAGCAGCGACGCTTGGCTCTTTGATGTACTGCTCGATGTGCTTGGTCAGCTTGTCCTGCAGTTCCGACCGCAGCACTCCTTTGAGCGAGAGCGCGGCCATATCCGGCAGCTCAAGGATTGGACCTGGCTTTACGGTGAACGTGTCGGTCAGGGCCTGCTCACCTCGGACCGACAGGTACACCCGGTCACCGTCCCGGAAATCGCCCTCATCCAGACGCCGCTGGATTTCGGCGCGGTCGCGACTGCCCAGCTTGCTGCTCAGCAACCCTTCCAGGTCGGCCCGGCCCGCCAAAGCCCGATTAGCCAATCCCTGCCCTTGAGCGGCCTGAGAAACCGAAATCATGGCGAAAAGAGCTACCGCTACTGCCGCGCCGACCTTAGCCATTCTGAGCCGAGCCTCGATCCCCAGTTTCCGGTGCCGAGGGGCTGGTCGACCGCCAGGGATGCGGGACATCGTCTACCAAGGCAAACCGCGCCAGCCGGCGCAGGTGTTCGCCTTTCTCGATCTGAGAAACGCAGCGCTCTGGACTGGGAGAGATGGAGTCACACATCATCAAGGGTCTTCGCCAGTTGAGTCTGTTGGAGCGTCGGCCAGGGTCTTCCGTTCACGGCCCTTGCAGAATCAAGAATGGCGCCGGTCCCGTCAGACTCGGAACGGCTTCGCAGTAATTCCGGGTGAATTGCGTAAGCTATTGTGTCTGATTGACTTACGTTGCAATGCCGAGCTGGCGTTGCGGCTGGGGTATTGGGCTACTGGAGGCGATGTTGCGACAGACCGGCAATGAGTCGTGGGATGGCTGCATCAATTCACCAGCGGCTCAACCGCTCCGCTCGAATCCAGGAGTGCTATGACTGAGGCCTCGTTGAACTCTCGACCTGCCGTTGTGCTCATTGCCAACGACCAGGAGTGGTCGGCGCGTTCTCTGGATAGCATCCTTTCGCCCCAGGGGTACACGGTGATCCGAGCCTATACCGGACTGCAGGCGCTCGACCGGGCTCGCACCGCGCGGCCGGACCTGGTCATCCTGGATTCCCAGCTCCCCGACATTCATGGGTTGGAGGTCTGCAAGCAGCTACGCAGCGATCCCCGCTTTGGGATGACCACGCCAATCATCATCACCACGGCTGGGCCCTCGGGCCGGGCTCAGCGACTCTCGGCATACGAAGCGGGAGCGTGGGAGTTCTACGGGCAGCCGCTGGATGGGGTCGCCCTGCTCTCGCGGCTCAACACCTTTCTAGCTGTAAAGCGGGAAACCGATGAATTGCGGGAAGCCGCGCTCATCGATAGCCGTACTGGTCTCTACACTGTGAGAGGCTTGGCGGTGAGGGTCCGGGAGATCGGTTCCGAGGTGGCCCGGCGAGGGCGCCCGATGGCCTGCATCGCGCTTACGCTTGCCCAAAGCGAGTCCGAGAGCGTCGCTCCCGCCGAGGCACCCACGCTGCAGGAGCTGCTTCGGGCTCACGGCCGGGCGTCCGACGCCATCGCCCAGCTGGGCCATAAGGAGTATCTGGTGGTGGCGCCGGAGACGGAGGAGGAAGGAGCCTTGCAGCTGGTGCATCGGCTGGAAGCGGCGTTGCAGCAGGACGGCAATGCCACCGAGCTTCTGGCGGGGTATAGTGTTGTAAACGATCTCAGAAACACCAGTCTGGAACCGGGCGCCCTGCTGGACCGGGCCACCACCGCACTGCGATATCTGCTGGGACACCCGACCCCGGCCCGGGTGTTGTCCTTCGAGGCCCTTCCCGCCCCAGCCCTCAAGTCGTGAAAGCGCCGGCTCAGGCCGGCGCGCCCTGGCTTTCTCCTGCTGGCAGCTCCGACGCTCCTGAACCTTCGTCGGACGCGCTGTAGCCGTAGAGGTAGCTGTAGTACCGGTAGGCCCCGCCCGCCCGCACATCATTGAGTACCGCACCCAGCACCCGGATCGGCAACCGGTCAACCAGACTGAGCTTCGCCTCGGCCAGATGCCGATCGGTCTCGCCCGACCGGATCACCAGCGCCAGGCTGCCGGTGGCCGCACCGAGCACGTAGGCATCGACCCCAGCTCCGAGCGGGGGGCTATCCATCAAGATGGCGTTGAAACGCACTTCGAGTTCCTGGAGGAGCACCTGCATGGCCGACGAACCAATCAGTTCCGGGGCGTGCTGCCGGCGAGTTCCGCAGGGGATTACCCACAGTCCGGGCTGACTGCTCGGGCGAACAATCTGCGCCAGGGTAGCTTCGCCCTGGAGGTAGTCGAGCAATCCCGGACGACGATCGATGCCGAACATCCGGTGCAACTCTCCCCGCCGGGTATCGCCGTCGATCAGAATGGTCTGGTAGCCGGCGGAAGCAAAACTCACCGCCAGATTGGCCGAGACCAGCGACTTGCCGTCGCCGGCATTGGGACTCGTTATGGTGAGTTTGAGCGGCCCGGCCGACGCCAGCGAATGGGCCAGATTCACCCTGACAGTCCGGAAGGCTTCGATGAACTGGGAGGCCTGCTCAGTGGAAAGGTCTCCCCGTCGAGCTCGCTTGAGTGCGGGCACCGCGCCAAGGATCGACAGACCCAGTGAGCGGGTGACTTGTTCGGGGTACTGAACCCGTCGATCCAGCATATCCAGCAGCAGGGCCAGACCGAAGGCCGCACCTACGCTGGCAAAGAACACCGCGAGGATCAGCCGGGGCGCATTGTTCTTGGTGGGCGAGTTCGGCCGTCCGGCCCGGTCCAGAATCTTGACGTCGGGAATGGCGGTAGCTTCGGCCAGCCGGGCCGCTTGATAGCGGGCCTGCAGGTCGGTGTAGATCGACGCCACGCTGAGTCGTTCCCGATCGAGCCGCTGTTCCGTGATCACCCGGGTAGGAATCGACTGCAGCTCACGGGACGCCGAGGCCAGATGGCCTTGCAACTCCTGGATCCGGGAGTCCACTGAGGCCACGGTCTGGGACAACTGGGTCGGGACAATGGTATCGCGCAGCGAGGTCAGCTTCTCCTGGGCTGCCAGGACCGGCTTCGATTGGTCGGTGTACTTGGTCTGAAGCGCCCGCAAGTCGGTCTCGGCGGCGGTCAGATCGTTCAGGCTCTTGAGCAGGTCAGGCGACTTCCCAACCGCGTCGATCGCCATCAGGGAGACCGTGTTGAGGCTCCCGCTGGTGGCTGCGGACAGGGCGTTGCCCAGGGTCACTCGCTCCCGCTGCAGTCGCTCCAGTTCGATCTTCTCGTTGAAGTACTGACCGATGGCCGTGCTTTGGGTCATCTGCAACCCGGGGGCGACCGGGGTGGCTTCCGAGGGCAGAGTGATGATCTGGGTCTTGTAGTTCTCCAGCCGGGCTTCCGCATTCCGGAGCTCGGCGCCGACCGAGGTCAGCTGCTCCTGAAGAATGCGGGAGGTTTCCCGCAGCTTGAAGGCTTTCAAGTCGACTGCAGCGACCACGAAATGATCCAGAATCGAATTGAGCGAGCGGTAGACCCGATCAGGGTTGTCATCCAGCAGAGTGAGACGCATGAAATTGCCGTCTCGGGGGAGGTCCACATCCAGGTTCGAAAGCAGCCGGGCTGATGCCTGCCGGGTAGACATCAGAGTGAACTTCACCGGTGTGCTGGGGATATTGGCGGCGCCGGGCACCCAACGGAGTCCGATGGCTCGACCAACCGAGTCGGATGCCTTGCCCTGCTCAATCAGGGAGTCTTTGGCGCCCTTGAGGGTGTAGCTGGTACCATCGGCGGACTTTTGCAGCACGTAGGCGCCCGGGCGCACGATCTCGCCGACCGCCATTCCATCCAGGGAGGGCAATCCTCCCGCTGAATTGGCCTTGATGTACAAATGCTGATCCTGAACCACGGCGTCGAGCACCGTGAAGGACTTGGGCAGTTCGGCCCAGCCCTGAGTGCCGAGAACTTCCTGTCCCCGGACCGGCCCACCCAGAGTCGGCGCGCTGGCTACCCAGACAGTGGCGGCCGCCGAGTATTCGCCCGGCAGCAAGCGAGACACGAACACGCCCAGCGCGGCACCCATGAGGATGATCGCCATCATGAGCCACTTGTAGCGCTTGACGGCGCCGATCAGCCGGTGCCACGGTACCCCGTCTGCCTGTTCTTCGAGCCCGGACCCGCCGGGTGCCATTCCCCCAAACTCGGCCCCAACCGGTGCTGGCAGGTTGGAGGGGCCGGTGGGACTGGGTTGGGTTGGAGGAAGCAGGTTGCTGGACATTGTCACGATCGCTCAATGCGAGAAAACTGAGGTCCCATCCTGAGATCGATCCGGTACGATTGGGCGGATCCCGGCAAGGGGGAGTTCATCCCCCAATGAAAGTGCAAGGATAGTACCGAACCCCCTGGCTAAGGTGGTGCTTGCAAGCTGCCACGCAAGCCCACGGAACTATGCGAGTTGCCTCACCTTGCCTCGATTCATCCGGCCTCCCCGTCCCCGGCCTTGCCCCCACCAGCTTCCTTGGGCGACTACCGTATCTCGCTAAGTGTAGCCATCTTACCTCATTGTGTTGAGGCAAGCCAACGTCCTGTGGTGAGGATGATACGATTCTTGCCATTCTTCGGGCTTCTGAGGGGTGGGTGTGTAGCGGCGACGGGTAAAATCCAGCTAGGGCGGTCTTTATGGGCACCATCTCGAGCGAAGACGGGGTCTCCGGGCGAGGGCAACCGACGGTCAACGAGCGGGACCCCTTGGCCATCCCGGATGACATCAAGGCCAATATCAGGATCGCGATCATCGACGATGAGCGCACTCTCCGGGAGAGCTGTGCCACTGTTCTGCAGACCGACGGCTATAGCGTCACGACCATCGGACGAGGTGAAGAGGCCCTGGAGACGGTCCGGCGCCGCAAGTTCGACATCGTGCTGGTCGACCTGTACATGTCGCAGATCTCCGGCATCGAGATTCTCCGGGCTGCGCTCGAGACCCAGAAGGAAACCATCGTTGTTGTGATGACCGGCAATCCCAGTGTGGCGAGCAGTATCGATGCGCTACGCCATGGCGCCTGGGATTACCTCCCCAAGCCGTTCTCGGCGACTCACCTGCAGGTGCTGATCGGGCGAGCCTCGCATGCGGTGATGGTGGCGCGGGAGACCCGTGACCTCAAGCTGCAGCTGGCCAAGCAGGGCGGACACAGCGACAAGGTTTCGCTGATCGGGATTTCGCCGACCTTCCGCAAGGCCGTCGAGCTGGCCCGTAAAGTCGCCGCGACTGATGCCTCGGTTTTCATTTCGGGCGAGAGTGGCACCGGCAAGGAAGTCATCGCCCAGTTTATCCATCAGCACAGCCGTCGGGCCAGCCGGACGCTGGTGGCGATCAACTGCGCGGCCCTGCCGGAGCAGCTGCTCGAGTCGGAGTTGTTCGGGCACCGCAAGGGTGCCTTTACCGGGGCTGATCGGGACAAGCCGGGCCTGCTGGAGACCGCCAACGGCGGCACCTTCTTCCTCGACGAGCTGACGGAAATGACCATGCCGCTGCAGGCCAAACTGCTGCGGGTGCTCCAGGACGGCGTGGTTCGGAGAGTGGGAAGCGAAACCCAGGATGCGGTGGTGGATGTACGCTACATCGCGGCGACCAACCGGGATCCCCAGGAGGCGGTGAACCAGGGAATTCTCCGGGGCGACCTGTTCTATCGGCTCCGGGTTGTGCCGATCAAGCTGCCTCCGCTGCGCAAGCGGCCGGAAGATATCCCGCTCCTGGCCAATCATTTTCTGACCTACTACTGGCAGCGCCACCGGCAGACCGGGGATCGGGTACCGCGGCTCTCCGAAGCGGCGATCGCGTTCCTCCGCTCCCGTCCGTGGCGGGGCAACGTGCGGGAACTGCAGAATGTCATCGAGCACGTCGCGGTTCTGGCTGAACCGGATCAAGTGATTCAGCCGAACCACATCCCGACGTACGAGGATGGGACCGAAGTGCCGGGTGAGGTTCCGCTGGGGACCCCGGTTCTGGACGAGGCTTACCACGTGGCCAAGGACCGGGTCGTGGCCCAGTTCGAGAAAGAGTACCTTACTCGCCTGGTGGGACGGGCCGGCGGGAACATGTCGAAGGCGGCCCGGCTGGCCAACATCGACCGGACCACGTTGTACCGCCTGATGGATAAGCACAACTTCCAGAGAGACGAGAATCCGGGGACAACGGAGTGACTGAACCAGGTATGATCGCCGGTCGCTCCGGCGTGTCGGCCGATCTGCGGGCGATTCTCGAGCGAGTTCCCGCCGAAGTGGAAGGTGAGTGGCCCCAGCTGGCGGAGGACAGTCCGTCGGAGGACGAGGTACGGGGCCAGCTTCGGCTACTGCTGGATGCCATTGATCGCTCGGCTGAGGGAAACACCAAAGCCGGAGATGTTCCGCGGACGGTGCTCAGCCGGCGGCTGCTGGAACTCATTCGTCGCCGCTTTGTGGCCGGTGTGGCCCGGCTGGATCCAGTGCCGCCTGCGGCGGAGTTGCTGGAGGTGTTGACGGCAATCGAGCGGGTGGCCCACGCGATCGAGCCGGACTGGGAGCAGCACTTCGCCAACCGGCTCTCCGGCCCCGATGGAATGGAGCTGGTGGTGGAGGTGGCTCACGACCTCCGGTCGCCACTCACCTCAATTCTATTCCTGGCCGAGACGCTGCAGCGAGGTCGCAGCGGTCCGATCACTGCAGTGCAGGAACGTCAGCTGGGTCTGATTTATTCCGCCGCCTTTGGTCTCTCGTCCATGGCCAGCGATGTCATCGAACTGGCCCGCGGGGGAGACCGTCTGGTCGATCTGGATCCCTTGCCGTTTTCAATCGCCGACATTTTCGAATCGGTTCGCGACATCGTTCAGCCGATCGCCGAGGAAAAGGGGCTGACCGTCCGGATGCATATGCCGGAGGGAGATTTGCGGGTCGGATTTCCGGTGGCGCTGTCCCGGGTGCTGCTGAACCTGACCACCAATGCACTCAAGTTCACGTCGGAGGGCTACGTCGAGCTGCGGGCTGACGAAGGGGAAGGGGATCAGGTGGTTTTCTCGGTCCGGGATACCGGCCGGGGAATTCCGACTCAGGCCATGCTGACCCTGTTCGAACCATTCCGCCGGCGGCAGAAGCAGGGTGAGTACGCGTTCTCCGGAGCCGGGCTGGGACTTTCGATCTGTCGCAAGCTGGTGGAGGCGATGCGATCGAGTCTCAAGGTCGAAACCGGGGCTTCCGACTCGGGCACCAAGTTCTTCTTCAGTCTCAATCTGCCGCTTGCCTCGGAGCGACTCTAGCTTCCCGGGGTTTGATCGCAGTCGCTCTTACCAGCCACTCACCAGAAACAGCGCAATCACTCCCACCGCCACCAGCCGGGTAACCCAATCCTTGGCGGCATAGGCGATGGGATCCTCCAGCATGTACCCCCGAAAGGTGGAGAGCCAGATCCGCATCTGCCAGAACAACACCAGGGGCGGAAGCAGCCAGAGGGGCTTGGGGCCGGGCGCGGTAAATGTCGTGGTGATACTGGACTGGACATAGAGTGCCAGCACCAGCGAGGCGGTCACGCTGGAAGACATTCCCAGGATTTCCAGAAATCTGGCGTCCACCTGCTGATAAGGCCGGCGTTTGGTGATGGCTCCATCCACCTGTCTGGCCTGCAGCTCGGCGACTCGTTTCATCGCCGCCAGGCTCACGAACACAAAGCCGGAGAAGGCCATCAGCCAGGCGGAGACCTCGTGTTTCGAGGCCTCTCCACCGGCGATTACCCGCAGGGTATACAATCCGCCCAGGGTGAAGACATCGACCAGTGGCAGGGTTTTAAGGATGCCGGAGTAGGTCAGGGTCCCGATCAGATACATCACCCCGGGGATTCCGGCTCCAACCGCGGTGGTAGCAAGTATCCCGATCGGGGCCAGCAGCAGGGCCAGAGGCAGGGCCCAGGCGACCGGGAGTTCACCCGCGGCGATTGGCCGCTTCCGCTTGGTTGGATGAACCCGGTCGGAGGCCAGGTCCCAGGTGTCATTGATCAGGTAGGCGGAGGAAGCCAGGGCGCAGAATCCGAGGAAGGTCACCAGTGAAGCGACAAAGCCGGGGAGATCGGTGACCGCCCGAGCCGATACGATCGGGACGAACACCAGCACATTCTTGAGCCACTGACCGGGCCGGATGGCCTTCCATGCAGCACGGAGCGGGGTTCTGCCCTCACGACCGAAGCTTCTTTCGATCGGCGCCACCCGGCCCGCCGCTTCCCGAGTCGATCGCGAGGCGGCTACCGGAATGGCCGCGCCGGCCCGACTCCACACTGCGACGTCGGGGCTATCGTTGCCGGCGTAGCAGAAGCCCCGATCACCGAAGCGACCGACCAAGCGTTCGGCTTTGGTTTTTCCCTTGAGATTGACCGAGTCATCCGAGGCGATCACTTCATCGAAGATTCCCAGGTGATCACTGACGGCCTGGGCCACCCTAGAGTTGGCCGCGGTGACCAGAGCCAATGACCTGCCCTTGGCGCGTTCTTCGATCAGCCAGGAGAGCAGCTCCCGGTGGTACGGAAGATCCTCACCCGAAAACGGCACGGTTGCGGCAAGGTGAGCCTTGAGCGCCGCCCGGCCCCGCAACAGGCTCCGCGCCACGCCCCAGGCGCCACTCCATGAGTGGCACGCCTGCAGGGCCAGCTCGTGCAGGGTGTCAACTCGGGACAGGGTGCCGTCCAGATCGACGCAGAGCGGGAGCTGGGCGGTCGGGCTGGACTGGGCCGGCTGCCGCGGGTCGGTTTGGGCCGACTGAGGCGAGAGAGGTGCGCTGCCGGAAGTTGGGCTCATGGTGTCGGCCTAGGAGGCGTGACCGGAGGCGACCGCAATATCTCGCACCACCGAGAATGCGTTCTCCATCTGGATCCAATTGTTTATCCCGGCTGCGACCATGGTTATCACGATCAGTGACAAGGCCGCGGTTCTCCAGCGCGTGAGGGTCGCGAAGGCGGCCAGACAGATCAGCAACGGGACAAAGTGCATCGAGTAGAGAAAAGTTTCCCGGCCATACACCACGTGCAACAGCAGCTGCAGGATCAGCGACGCAGCAAGGACCAGTCGGAGTTCAGCCGGCTTGGGCAGTGTGATGAGCCCGTAGACACCCGCACCCAGCAGCAGGAGCCAGGTCAGCGCCGCCGCCGCTCCCCAGCGCGATCCTGAGCCAGGAGCGGAACTCTGGACCGTCAAGCCGCGCCACAGCGGTTTGGTCGAGCTGGCCACCTGTATTTCCGGCATCACCATGGTGTGAAAGACGAATGCACTGGTAACCGTCAGGGGCCCACCGGAGCCGGAATCGAGGATAAAGTCGCGATCGCCCTCGTGGAGGGTGAGGAAGTAGACTGAATTGGGGACCACCATTTTCTGGACGCCCCAGAGCACCGACACCAGGGCGAACCCATTGACGGTTATCTGAAAAGCTTTGCGCCAGGGATGGCTGGCCAGAGTGGCCAGAATGCCGACCATCCAGTTGGTCACCGTCACGCTGAGGGTGGCAGCGCTGACAATCACGTACGCCGGAGTCGAAGCTACTTGCTTTCCGGCCCGCGCGGCCAGGTACAGCGCGGCGATTATTGTCAGGGATCCTGGGAGGAAGACCTCGGGAACTACCCCCCAGAACAGGGCTGAGGCGCTGGTCATTGCGAGGCCGGTCAGCAGGGTAGCATCCAGCAGACGGCCGGTCACCATCCGAAGCAATGCGAACATGCCGATGGTCCACGCCACCGCCGCCAACGCAGTGGGGATGCGGAGCCGCTCGAGTGGGTCCACCCCCGCCATTTCGAGGAGATGATTGCCGGCCCAGGCAGCGGGCCAGTAGAGCGGATGCTTGGCCGAGAAGCTCGCCAACTGAACCACCCGGTTCTCGGAAATCTTCCTGATCTTGGGCAGGTCCCCGTCGAACCAGATATTGGTGGTGCGGTAGCCGGCGCTGTCAGGGTTGGTGTTGCCGTACTCGAAAACCACCGGATTAAGATGCTGTTGAATCCGGTATGATCCGAAGAACGTGAGACCGGCGAGCAGGGCGGCCACGAGGATCTCGCGATAATATCCACGCAGTCGTTCAGTGGCCGTACCGGTCATTGAAATGGCGATCCTTTTATGGGATTTCGACGTCTGTCACGGGTATTTTCAAGCCTTCAGGAAGCGAAGCAGGTTCTGTGCCCGGCCCGGGTAACCTGAGGCATCGAGCTTGCAGAGGGCCCCGGAGCCGATAGACCCTGAGTGGTCATGAAGCAGGGCCAACCCACACCGGAGAATTCATGAAGCGCGTGGTATACCTTGGGCCGACCGAAGGAGCGGAGGCGGTCCATAAGGTGCTGGGCGATCGCTATCAAGTTTCTCATGTCGCGGCCGAGCCGACGCAAGTGGCCGAGGCACTCAGTCAATCCCACGCGCTGATCGACGCCTCAATGAAGGTGCGCATCACCGATGCCATGGTTCGGGCGGCCCCCGGTCTGCGAGTGATTTCCACCGCGACCACCGGCTCTGATCATATCGAGCGGGGCGAAACCGCGGCCCGGGGAATTCAGGTACACACGCTCCGAGAGGACCCCGAGCTGCTCCGCAATATCACCCCCGCCGCAGAGCTGACCTGGGCGCTTGTCATGGCGCTGGCTCGGCGGCTGGTGCCGGCGGTAGCGCACACCCGCGCCGGTCACTGGGTTCGAGAGGATTTCCCTGGAGTGATGTTGAATGGCCGGACTCTGGGTGTCATCGGCTGCGGCCGGATCGGTCAGTGGATGTCCCGCTATGCCCGCGCATTTGGAATGTCGGTGGTCGGCAACGACCCGGTAATCACGCCGTGGCCGGAGGGGATCGAGCAGGCCCCCCTGGCGGAGGTCGTTCGCCGGGCC
>CAZOES010000109.1:0-15365 GCA_964578865.1 uncultured Gemmatimonadaceae bacterium
TTCCGCCCTTCCGCCCTTCCGCCCTTCCGCCCTTCCGCCCTTCCGCCCTTCCGCCTACTGGGCCGCCGGGAACCCGTCGCCCAGTGCGTGCAGAATCGCGGTGACCGAGTAGGGCCGCGCCGTTTCCGGAATGCCGGTCCAGGTCGAAGTCCGCTGCTCCACCCAGCCGCGGATACTGGTGTAGCGCGTCGCCGAGGTGGCGTTCTTGAAGCTGATGACCTGGCCCTTCACGGTGTACTCGCCGGAGAGGGCGGCCAGGATCTCCAGCCCTTCATTCACCTGGCTGAACATCAGGTCCGCCAACTGTGAGCTCTCGGCCGGTTCGGCCAGGCTCTGTCGGGTCGCCCAGGCACGCATTTCTTCAGCGGACCACTTCTGGGCCCGCTGGGCGCTGAGCACGCTGTCTTCGTACGCGCTCTCCAGCCGGGCAATGCGGCCCCGATAGGCCCGGATCGCGTCGGCACCGGCCCCCCAGGCGCTGCGGGCCGAACCGACGCCGCTGGTCGAGTTGAGGTGATCGGGCGAGAGCACGTTGCGGAAGCTGGCTGCGGCCAGCTTGCTGTTGAGTTCCTGCTGAGCCTGCCGTTCGGCGTTCACCAGGCGACGTACCAGTTCAGTCGGGCTGGTCACCGTGCCGGTGGGCTTGGTGCCACTGGTGGCAACGCCCAGGTCGACCGCGCCGGGCATGTTGAGGTCCGGCTTGAACGAAGGCGCCACCGCAATGACCGGGTCTTGGCTCGAAGTGTCGCTGTTGGCTGCGGGATCACCCGGCTTGCTGCCCGGCTTGGTGGTCGCTGCGGCAGTCGTCGTGGTGGTCGCGCGAAGCGGAGTCGGCGCCGGAGCTCCAACCAGGGCCGGAGCAGCTGGCGTGGGCTGAGGAGCCGGCGCAGTCGGCTGAGGCTGAGCGCTGGCTTCAGTCACGGTGCCACCGCTCTGCCATGGGCGCCACGCCAGCAGCGCTCCCGCGACGGCCAGAATCGCCACACCCCCACCAAAGAGCATCGCGTTCGACTTGCCCTGGGTCTTCTGGGGTGCCGGGGCGGGCTGCGCTGGAGCGGGTGATTCCAGCATCGGTCCCGCCGGAATATCCATTTCCACATCCGCGTGACTCGCCTGACTCTCGAGCGCGGGAAGTTCACCTGGGACCTGAACCGCCGGGTTCTTCCCCGAGCGGCCGATTGCCGGACCCTTGGGCGGAGCCCCAGCCACCGTGTGGCCCGCGGCCGACGGCGCCGGCTTTTCGGGGAGCGGGGCGTCGAAGAGCAGGTCGAGATCTTCGGGAACGGTCTTGTAGCCCGACGAAGTACGGGCCGGCGATTCGATCCCGTTATCCATGACCAGGAATTCCACTTCACTTCCCGGTCCCGTCACCGGCTCGGCGCTGGCAGCCTTGGGCGGAGCGGGTGGCGTCGGCGCGGGCGGGGGCGCGGGTGCGGGAGCAGCCGCTACCGTGGCCACCGGCGCAGTGACCGGAGTCCTGGGCTCGAGCTTGGGCAGGTGACGGAGCTCCAGCTTCGGCGGCGGCGCCGGAGCTTCCGGCTCGACCGGCGCAGGCGCCTTCGCCTTGGGAGCATCACCCAGATCGATGAACGAGAGGTCTTTGGTCCTGGGCTGCACCACCGCCCGGGCTTCGGTCTTGGCCGGAGTCGGTGCCGGTGCCGGTTCCACCGGAGCGGGCGCCGCAGGGGCGGCCTGCAGCTGAGGACGAACCGTGGTCTGGGGCGCGGTCCGGATCACCGGGCGCTCGAAGACCTGAGCTTTTGAGGTGGTGTTGTTAGGCGCTGCGGCCGGGGCCTGAGCCTGCCGAACCGGCTGGGCCGGAGCCACCGGCCCCCGCGGGGCAGTCGCCGCCGCGGTGGGCTCGTGGTTGGCCCAGGTGGTGGCACTCCGGTAGTGCGGGTGGCTCTTTACATCGAGCCAGCGATTAGCCCGGGTATGAAAAATCTCGTCTTCCGGGTGCACCTCACCCCGGCGCACCGCCGCGCTGAACTCTTCCAGCGAGTTGTAGGAGACCTCATTCCCTGAGGCAGATCGGATCCGATACATGGCCTTGGTCCTCCTCCGCGCGGCGATACACGACTGGTTCGCTGTATGCCATTGCAACACTCAGGCCCATATCGTAAATCTATAAAAGCCAGATACTTAAGCGTGTGCTGTTGATCACGATGACTCGAAAATGGCCGGAATAATGCGAGGGTTCGTGCCGCCGACGCCCGCCGCAGTAGGCCAAGTCCCGGTCCCCTCGTAGTTTGCAGCCATGGGAACCCTCCTCCTGAATCCTCATGTTCGGCCGGATTACCTCACAGCTTTACCCTCTTCCCAGCCCCGGGCGATGCACCGGGATCTGCCCGGCTACGGACCGACCCCCCTCCGCCCTTTAAGAGAGACAGCCACACGGCTTGGTCTGGCTGAGGTGAACCTCAAGGACGAAGCCGGCCGGCTGGGTCTCCCGGCCTACAAAGTGCTCGGTGCCTCATGGGCAACCTGGCGGGTACTCCAGCGAATGTTCCGCCTCTCGCCCTGGAGTTCGCTCGAGAATCTCCGGGCCGAACTGCGCCACAAGCCGCGGATGAAGCTGGTGACCGCCACCGATGGCAATCATGGGCGGGGAGTGGCCCGCACCGCGCGCTGGTTAGGCTTCGACTCTGAGGTCTTCGTTCCGGCCGGGACGGTGGCGAGCCGGATCGAGGCCATCGCCTCGGAAGGGGCGTCCGTCGTGGTGGTCGAGGGGACCTACGATTCTGCCGTCGAGCGCGCCGCCGCGGTAAAGGGCGACAACGTTCTCCATATCCAGGACCACGGCTGGCCGGGATACGAAGAGATTCCCCAGTGGGTGGCCGAAGGCTACGAGACCATCTTCGCCGAGGTGGACGAGCAACTCGAAGAAGCACCTGACGTGGTGGTGGTGCAGATCGGGGTGGGAACCCTCGCCAGTTCGGTAGTGCGCCACTGGCGGAGGGAAGGGCCAGGTCCGCGGCCGAAAATCATCGGAGTTGAGCCTGCCGGGGCGGCCTGTGCGCTACACTCGATCGAAGCCGGCCGACCGGTGATGATCCAGGCCACCGCCCACAGCTCCATCATGGCCGGCCTCAATTGCGGCACGCCTTCGACTGCGGCCTGGCCCGACCTGGTCTCAGGCATCGACGCGTTCATCGCGGTGGAAGACGACGCGGCGCGAGCCGCCATGAGAGAGCTGGCTCGCGCCGGAATCGTTGCGGGTGAATCGGGAGCCGCCGGACTGGCCGGGCTCAACGAACTCCTGTCCCCAGATCACGGGGCCGCACGCGCCGCACTCGACATTACTTCATCCACCCGGGTGCTGCTTTTCTCCACCGAGGGAGCGACAGATCCGAAAGGGTACGAGGAAATTGTGAATGGAAAAGCGTGAAAAGTGAAAAGTGAAACGTAAGTGCCAAGCCATTTCACTTTTCACGTTTCACTTTTCACGTGGTCGTCACCCTTCTTCCAGAGCCACCCTCGGCTCCACCTTCGAGGCCCGGCGCGCCGGCAGCAGGCACGCGGCCACCGCGGTAATCGTCAGAACCGCCGCCACTCCCGCGAATGTCATCGGGTCGATCGGTGAAGTCTCATAGAGCAGGTGGGTGAGTAACCGTCCCGCTGCGACCGCCCCCGCGACACCCACACCCAGTCCGATCAGCGCCAATAGCAGTCCTTCCCGAATGACCATGCGGACGATATCGGCCGGGCTGGCGCCCAGCGCCCGCCGCAACCCGAACTCCTGTTGCCGCTGCTGCACTCCGTAGGCGATCACTCCGTACAACCCGATCAGGGCGAGGATCAGCGCCGTCACCCCGAATCCACTCATGAAACGGGCGGCGAATCTGGCATTGGCGCTGGCCTCCTGCACCGCGTCCGTCATGGTGCGCACGTGAGAGACCGGCAGGCTCGGATCGGCCTGGGCCACTGCCTTCCGGATGGCCGGCAGGAGATCGGTGAGCGGCTGCGACGACCGCACCGCGAACTGCATCGGCGTGAACGAGGGATAGGGCTTCTGTGTGTATGGCACCAGCATCTCGGGCCGAGGCTTGTCGGTCAGCGAGTACCGCTTCACGTCCTGCGCCACCCCGATCACGGTCATCCACGGCGCGGGGCTCTTTACGCTCCCACCCAGCTTCAATCGCTTACCGACCGCCGATTCGTCAGGCCATAGCCATTTCGCCATGGCCTGATTGACGATCACCACCGGCAGGGAATTCTCCTGATCGGTCAGGTCGAAATCCCGCCCGGCCACCAGTGAGGTACCCAGCGCCTGCATCAAGCCGTCGCTGGCCACCGTGTACTCCGCGATCGGCGCGCCCCCATCCTCGGTCTTGATCTCAACGCCCTCGGGAACGAACACCGAGGCTTCCTGGGCTCCGCTGAGCGGCAAGGGCTTGCCCAGACCGGCGGCCTGCACACCGGGGATGGTCCGGAGCCGGCTCAGCAGGTCGGTGAACATCGGGACTGCCGTGACGTGGGTCTTGTAGGTCGAGAACTGCTGTTCGGGGTAGGCGGCCGGCGGAAGGGTCAGCTCGAAGGTTACCCCGTTGGGCATCGCAAAGCCGGAGCCCTCATTGAGCTGACGGGCTAGGCTCCGGACCAGCAGACCCGCCGACGCCACCAGTACCACCGAGAGCGCCAGCTCTGCCACGATCAGCAGCCGGCGCAGCCGGTCCGATCCGCCCACTGAACCCCGGCCGACCCGCCGGAGAGCCTCACCCAACTCAACCCGGCCGCTGACCAGCGCGGGAAACACCCCCGCCATCAGGGCCGCCAGCAGCGTAATCCCTATTGCCACCAGCGCCGTTGTGCCGTCGAAGCTCAATTCGGCCAGCCGGGGCAGCCGGCTCGAACCGAGCGATCGAACCAGGCTGACCCCGCCGGCACCCAGTCCCACCCCGATCGCTCCGGCGCCCGCCACCAGGACCAGCACCTCGATTCCCAATTCCACCATCCGTCGGCCGGCCGAGGCACCCAGTGCAGCTCGAATTGCCAGATCGCGCCGTCTCCGCTGCAGCTGAGAGAGCAGCAGCTGGGCCACGTTCACACAGGAGACCAGCAGCACCAGCGCGGCCGCGGCCAGGAGACTCCACAGCATCGGCGCGACCCCGCCCTGGAGCTGACTGTGGAGCGGCACTGCCCAGGTATTGAACCACCCTTTGCCCTGAGGGAAAGATTCTTCCAGCAACCCGGTGAGACGGTTGAGATCGTCCTGGGCGCCGCTCAGCGTGACTTGAGGATTGAGTCTTCCCACCAGAGCCAGGTCGGACGGTCCGAATGTTGGCGGGGCGATCGGCACCCAGATCTCGGCCTGGAGCGGCAGCTGAAAACTTCCGGGCATTTCGGGGCCCCGGGGAAAGCCGAACCCGGGTCCTGCCACGCCGATGATGGTGAAGGGTTGGCCGTCGAGCTGAACCACTTGCCCGACAATCGCCGGGTTGCGGTTGAAGTGCCGGCGCCAGAGGGCATCGCTCAGCACCGCCACCTGATTGGCACCGGGGGCTTCATCCGCCTCGGTAAAGAATCTTCCCAGCTGAGGAGAGACGCCGAGGGCTTCGAAAAATCCGCCGGTACTTTCGATTCCATCCAGCCGCTGGGGCGCGCTCTGGTCGCCCAGATTGATGGCCCGGGACCGGAAGGCCGCCAGACTGGAGAAGGCCCGCATGTTCTCCCGCATGACCTTGTAGCTGCGGCCATGCACCGGCTGTTCGGCAAAGCCGAGATTGGCCATCGGGACCGAACCCCACACCATGACGATCCGGTCCGGACTGGCAAAGGCCAGCGGCTTGAGCAGCACGGTTGAGAGAATGCTGAACATCAGACTGCAGGCACCGATTCCCAGCGCCAGGGTGGCGATCGCGGTGAGCGAGAAGAGCGGGGCCCGGCGTAATCTTCTCAGCACGTAGCTCAGGCTTCTGCCGATTTCGGACATGAGTTGCACTCCTCAACGTGAAGTCGCGGAAGGCGGGAAAAACCAAGGCTCCCTACGAATCGAGGGAGCCATTCAATCACCGCGGTGGGGCAGGTCTCGCTACTGGGGGGCGAACTACCCCGTCTTTACTGAACTTTGTCGCCGTGCGGCCGCGAAGCGGCGCACGATATCGCCGGCCGGTTCGATCCGGTCGATGGTCCCGACACTCTTCCCCGCCTGCCAGTAGTCTTTCTCGCCGGTCTCATCCAGCGAGGCCCGCTTGAGCTGCCAGATCGATTTCAACGCATAGATCGTCCGCATGAGGTGCTTGGTCCGGCGATGCTTGAGCATCCAGCGGGCAATCGGTCCAGCCTTGAGGCCGATCCGCTCGATGTAGGGCGTACGGATCACCGCGACGGGAACTCCGGTGATCCGCTCGCTGTGTACGATGTCGTCTTCGTCGGCCGCGAGGATGGCCCGCTTGTAGGCGTCGCTGGCCCGGCACTCGGTGGTCGCGATGAAACGGGTCCCCAGCTGAGCCCCGGCATAGCCGAGCTTGAGCCCGGCGATGAATTCCTCGGCATCGCCGATCCCGCCGGCACAGATCAGCGGAAGGCCAAGCGGACCCAGTTCATCGATCAACTCTTCGGCGCTCTTGCCCCCGGCGTGCCCTCCGGCTCTGCGGTTTACCGCGATCAGGCCGTGCACCCCGCCGGCTTTCCCCTTTTCGGCCCACTTCCGTTCGGTGACATCGTGGTAAACCACACCACCAACCGGGCTGACCCGGTCGACTACCCAGCGAGGGTTGCCCAGCGAAGTGATGAAGAATCGAACCCCTTCCTCCAGGGCGATGTCGATCCAGCGGGTCATCCGCTCGTGATAGGCCTTGGACGACTGTTCGATCAGCGCGTTCATCCCGAACGGCTTGTCGGTGAGCCGCCTGATCAATCGCAGGCCTTCGCGGAAATCATGGCCGTGAACGTAGGTGAGCGAGATTGGCTGGACGATGCCGATGCCGCCGGCATCGGACACCGCAGCGACCAGCTCGGGATTACTGCAGGGGTACATCGCGCCGCAGATCAGCGGCACGTCGATCCTGGCGTCGCGGGTCAGCGGGGTGGAGTCCATCATTCCTTCACCGGATCGAGCCGCCAGGTCGCGGTGGCCCGGGCGACTACTTCACCCGCGGTGTTCTTGATATCGGCGCTAACCTGATAGTCGGTCGTTGCGGTAACGTTCGGAACGGTTACTCGAGATTCCGATGTGAGCCGCCCTCGGGCCTTCTTGAAGTACTCCATCGAAAGCTGGGTGACGATTCCCCTCACCGTGGGAGGCAGCCCGGCGAGAACCGAGAGACCGGTGGTGACTTCGCCCAGATTGACCAGGGCCACGGCATGCACCGATCGCAGGTGGTTGCGCACCGAACGCCGGTCTCGCAGCTCGACCCGGGCATAGCCCGGCTCCAGTTGCTGGACCGTCGCTCCGATCGATCCGGTATAGGGCACCATGAAGCCGAGCATCCGGCTGAAGAGCCACTTGCCGCCAGGAAGCGGGGACAGCTGACCCCACAACCGATAGAGCCGTGCGCCGGGCGATGCGTTGTTGGAGGGCATGCCGGAAATATACGGCGTACTTCCGGCTTACGGGGTTCGGCGGTACTCCAGCTTCGCAAACTGCCGCCACTCTCCGCCGCGAGAGATGTAGTCCGTCACCAGCAAGGTCTCACCCGAGAGGTGATACACACTCCGTCCGGTTGGGGCTGAGGGGTCGTTGCCCCACAGCGCCACCAGACTGTCGCCCCCCATGGTGGCTTTGATGGGATAGCTGGAGCCCTGGGAGTCGAACCAGGAGCCGCGGATCTCGGCGCCGGGCTTGAGGTCGTAATACGCGTGGCCTTCGAACACCACTTGATTGTCGAGCGCCAGGGCGATGCCCAGTCGCTGGAATTTCCCGGCCAGGACTCCTTCCCAGTGAATCGCTCCGGTGGCCGGCTTGCCCTGAAAAGTCCCTCGGCCTTCCCACCGTCCATTGAGCTGGCTCCAGTCGACCGAATGAGCCGGGAGCAGCAGCCACGTCAGTGCCAGACCAACCGGAGCCAGGCGTTTCATGAAAGGCCCTCCATTGGGGTCACGTCAACGGGTCACCCGCAGACGCGCGATCCGCGCCGGAATTCTGCCGGGGGAAGCGCCGTACGCCAGCCAGAGATCGTGGGTCTTCGGGTCGATCGACAGGTGGCGAACCAGCGCGCCTTTGCTGGGTAACGGATACACCGTGAACTTTTTGCTCGAAAGATCGAAACTCAAGGCCGCATCGGCCGACCCGGTGCCAATCCAGACGATGTTACGGGCCGGGTCGATCCGCACTACGTAGGGCAGGGCATCGGGAATCGGCAACTCGAATTCGGTGAACCGGCTTCTGGCTGGTTCGAACCGGACCAATCGATTGATGGAATACGCCGGAATCCAGAGATCGCCATTGGGCGCCACATCGAAGCGGCGGGGGCCGCTGAGCGGTGTCGGCATATCCCAGACCTCGATCTTCCCACTCGACGGAGTGACCGCGTAGATCCGGTTCCCCTGCAGCTCCGCGCCCCAGATTCGGCCATCGGGCCCGCTGCGGATCTCGTAAGGGATCGGTCCGCCCGGTCCATTCCCCATGGTCGGGTGCTTGGGGATATGGAACTGCTTCGACTGTCCGCTCAGCGGGTCGATCCTCGCCAGCACTTCCGGATCCCGGCTGAAATGTCCGTTGAACCAGGCTCCGCCGTTGGAATCGAGGGCCACGCTATGGGGATACATTCCCATCGGCCAGGTAGTCCACTTGTTAGTCGCCGGTGAGTAGCGTCCCATCAGCTCGGCGGCGCCTAACAGCACCCACCAGTCACCTTTCTGGTCCAGCTCTACCGCCCGGGGGCCGCCCTTTTCCACCGGGAGGGGGATAGTCGCAAACGATCCCGACGCGGGGTCCAGCCGGTACATCACGTGGCTGAACATCCCGGTGACCACAATGCCGCCTTGGTCATCCACCGCCACATCGTGCGGCAGATCGCCTCCCTCGGGCATCAGATACTCGCGGACTTCCGATTTTCCAATCAACCGCGGCGCGGGAGGCTCGACCGGATCGGCCTTGGCGAGATGAGTGCTGAGCCAATCGGCCGTGGCGTCGGGATCCCGACCTGCGGCGATCACTGGAAAGTTGCTGGTTGCACTGGCGTAGCCCAGCATCCGTTTTACAGCCGCAACCCATTCCTCCCGGCTCCGCCGCACCCCGTTGGGACGGGTGACCTGGGCGTCGAACTGATGGCAGCCGGTGCAATCGAGGATGAACTGGCGCTTGACCAGACCCTCAGGAAGAAGCTGTAGCCGGGCATTGCTGGAAACCGGGGCAGGGTCACCGGGATCGCCAATAGTCAGCGCGACGGTGAGTCGCAAAGCGAGTAGTAGCATGATGTTGCGATGATTAATGTGAGACGGTTGGAGCCGGTCTCGGCTGTACGCCATCGGCAGAATCAGGGTTTCCTCAGCCTCCGGCGCAGCTTGAAACCATCGGTCAGGCAGGGTCGTCTTGACAGAACCACTACGGCCGTAATATTACACCTGTAGTTATCAACCGATGTCACGATGCCAACTGCAGGCGGAGTACTCATGTCAGAAACCCATCAGCTGACCGATCTCCAGATCGCCATTATGCGAGTCCTCTGGGAGAAGGGGCACGCCACCGTCTCCGAGATCTGCGATGCGCTCCGGCCCGAGCGGGCCCTCGCGCTGACTACCGTAGCCACCCTGATGTCGCGGCTGGAGAAGCGGGGCGTGGTGGATCACGAGACGAGGGCCCGCCAGTTCGTCTACCGGGCGCTGGTCTCCGAATCGGAAGTGCGGCGCTCGATGGTGAGCGAACTGACCGAGCGGTTGTTCGATGGTGATGTGGCCGAAATGATGTCGCACCTGCTCACCGGCCGGGAGATCAGCCCTGGCGACCTGGACCGGATCAAGGCGATGCTCGACGAGCACGCCGGCAAGAAGGAGAAGAAGCATGCGCGCTGATCTCGTTCTGCTCGCAGGCAGCTGGCTGCTCACCTATCTGGTGCACAGCACTCTGCTGCTCAGTGGTATCTGGCTGCTTTCCCGCCGGAAGCGCGCCACGCCGGCGGTGCGCGACTCGCTCTGGAAAATCGGCATCCTCGGCGCCCTGATCACCAGCACCTTGCAGGTGGGATTGGGACTCGAGCCGCTCGGTGGAGCACTGGCGCTGGAAAGCCGTGCCCCTTCAGCCACCGCCGGAGTCGCTTCGGTCCCCGAGGCCGATTCCTGGAAGGGTCAGCTGGTCCAGTCCCAGGAACCGGATCGCGTTGCCGGCAGGCAGGTTGGTGCGGCGCGCACGGCGCAACCATCCAGCACCCACACTCCGGTGATCATCCTGCCTCCAGCCGAGTCTGGTCCTGCCTCGGTTGAACCGGCAACTCCGCGGAAAGCGTGGTTCATTCCGACCGTGGTGGGGATCTGGGCCGTGATGGGTGGTTCGCTGCTCGCGCTCTATCTCTTGCGCCGGGCTCGTGCCATGCGCGAGATCGGGCCCCGTACCGCCATCGAAGATGCGTCACTGCTGGGCATGCTCGAGTCCCTCCGCCAGGCCGGTGAAGTTCGCCGGAACATCCGGGTGACCTGCGCCCAGGGGCTGGGAAGCCCGGTGGCGCTGGGCTCGAGCGAAATCGTGCTGCCCGAGGCGGCTCTGACCGAGCTCGATCCCGAGCAACAGCGCAGCATGCTGGCTCACGAGCTGGCTCACCTGGCCCGGCGCGACCCGACCTGGCTGGCGCTCTCCTGCGTCATCGAGCGGGTCTTCTTCATGCAGCCGCTCAACCGGGTGGCCCGGGCCGGAATGCAGGAAGCCGCCGAGCTGCTCTGCGATGACTGGGCCGTGCATCGCACCGGTTCCGGATTCTCGCTGGCGACCTGTCTGGTCAAGGTCGCCGAGTGGGTCGACACCACTCCCCGTCCGGTGCCGATGGCAGGCATGGCGGAACATCGCTCCCAGTTGGTTACCCGCATTCACCGTCTTATTGAGGGCCGTACCATGCCGACCGCTCGACGTTCTCTCTGGTTAGCCGCGGGTGCCGTTGTGGTTCTGGGAGTGACAGCGATCGCTGCACCGGGGGTAACCACCAATCACCGGGAGTTCACCGACGCCGACACTCTGTCGCTCGACCCCAACCAGCCGGAGGCTCTGGCGGTCATCGATGCGATGGCATCCGACACCGACACGGCGGTTGTTCGGAGCGAAGCCCCGGTTGCGACTGGGGGATGGAGCCGGTTGACCTCTTCAGTGCGCGCCCTCGAGGCGCGGCTGGCGGGCACCAACCGGGCCCGGATGCGGGCCGATATGGCGCGGGCCCGCGCCGAGATGCGAGCCAAGTCGATTGCGGGTGTTGCTCCGCGTGCGCCTCGTCCGCCCGAACCCCCGGCGGCCATTGGGTGGAGTGGTGGTCCCGTCGTTGCCCCCCGGGCGCTGGCCTATGCGGACGCAGCCCGCTGGGACAGTGACCGTCAGCGGGATACCAACAACATCGCGGTACCGGCATTGATCGTGGCGCTCAAGGATTCCGATGTCGAAGTGCGCCGCGCTGCGGCCAACTCGTTGAGCAATCTGGACGACCCCCGGGCGGTGCCGGGCCTGATCGACGCGCTCAAGGACAGCGATGCCGAGGTGCGCTGCAGCGCGGCTCACGGGCTCGGCAGTCTGGAAGACAAGCGGGCGGTTCCCGGGCTGGTCGCCCTGCTCAAGGATGGCAACAAGGATGTCCGCCAGGCGGCGCTCTCGGCGCTGCACTCCATGCCGGAGCAGGTTCCCGATGAAGCGATCCTGACTGCCATCGGCGATAGCGATCCCGAGGTTCGTTCCGCCGCTGTCGGCCTGGCGCTCAACCGGATTCAGAGCAACGAGGATGAAGACGCCAAGCCCGATCAGCGCTACGTCAGCGCCTTTGCCCGGATGCTGAACGATGGGTCGGCCGATACCCGGCAGCAGGCGGCTGAAGCGCTCGGTGCCAGCCACCTCAAGGAAGCGCCCGCGGCCCTGATGGCGGCCTCCAAGGACAAGAACGCCGACGTGCGCCAGGCCGTGGCCGGAGCGCTGGGCCAGATCGGCGATCCCAGGGCGGTGTCCACTCTCAAGGAGATGCTGAGCGATGCCAGCGCCGATGTGCGGGAGAGCGCGGTCAATGGGCTGAGCGAGATTCGCGATCAGTCCTCGCTCGAGGCGCTGGTCGGGGCGCTCAAGTCGAGTGATGCCGCGGTCCGTCGCTCGGCGGCCGAGGCCCTGGGTCAGCGGGGCGACTGATGCGATCGATCAACTCGGCGGTTCTGCTGGGCACGCTGTTGAGCGTGTCACTCGAAGGACAGGCGGCTCCTCCCGAGCCGCCTCGGGCCCCGATGGCCCCCAGGGCGATGTCGTTCCGCATGCCCGCCATCGCTCCGATGCACTTCAAGATGCCCCACATCCGGCCGCCCAGGGCGCCGCACATGCCCCATCGCTTCCGGATGATGAGCCGGCAAGGCACCGGGCCCGACTCGGCCAGCGTCGCAGCGCTGCTCAACACCCTGGGGCAGACCGATCCGGCCGTCTGTGAGATGGCAGTCGATATGCTGGGCAACGGCTGGGGCTGGAACGGCTGGGGTCGGACCAATGCGTTACACGATCAGGTCAGCAACGTGCGGACCCAGCGGAGTTCGCTGCAGTATCCGGTAACCGATCCCAAGGCGATCCCCCTTCTGGCCGTTTCGCTGGGCCGGAACGAGCCCTGTGTTCGGCGGGCTTCGGCTCGATTATTGGGAAGCAGTGAATCGCGTGCCGCGGTGAAGGCGTTGCTGGACGGGCTCAAACACAGCGATGCCAGGGTCCGTGAAGCCTCAGCGCTGGGATTGGGCATCGGAGAAGACTCCACCGGCTATGGGCCGCTCACTCTGGCACTGAGCGATCGCGATCCGGAAGTAGTACGGATGAGCGCCTGGGCGCTGGGAGAGTACGAGGATCCCAGGGCGGTACCGCTGCTGCTCAAGTTGATGAACCGCTCGGAGGCCGGCATTCGGGCTGCTACCGCCGGTGCGCTGGGCGATATCGAAGACAGCACCGCTACCGCGGCACTGATCGATGCACTGGACGACAAGGACCCGATGGTGCGTCTCGAAGTGGTTCACGCTCTGGGCTCGATCGAAGATCACCGGGCGACCCTGCCACTGGTTGGCCTGCTCAAGGATTCCGATCCGGAGATCCGCGAGGCAGTGTGCGACGCGCTCGGTTCCATCGAAGACAAGCGGGCCGTGTCGGGGCTGCTGCGGGCCCTGGAGGACCAGAATGTGCGAGTCCGGCGGGCTGCGGCGTCGGCCCTGGGTTCGATCGAGGACGAGAGTGCGGCCGATGGCCTGGCCAAGGCGATCGGCGATAGCGATCGGGATGTCCGGATTCAGGCGATCGAGGCGCTGGGGCAGCTGGACGAAATGCATCGCGCCCCCAGCGCGCTGGTCAACGCCCTCCGCGACGGGGACCGGGAAGTCCAGCTCAAGGCGGTCGAGGCGCTGGGCAACATCGCCGACCCGGTCGCGGTGAGTGCGCTGGGAGGCCTGGTGAAGAGTGAGTCGGTGGAGCTTCGTCGGGCGGCGGTGGAGGCCCTCTCCAACATCGAAGACTCCTCCACCACCCAGTATCTGGTAACGGCCATGAAGGACAAGGATCCGGAAGTCCGCCGCCGCGCGGCGGAGGCTCTCGGCAACCAGTAAGCAAAGATGGGAGAACGGGCGGGGTAGGGTTTGTTGTAACCTTACCCCGGCTGGATCGTTATTGTACGGTCCTCCCGTTTACCGATTCCTTACTGGAGTTTCCATGCTGTCGCTCCTGATTTCCTCTTTGCTGGTCCTGCGCGCCGCGGCACCCGCTCCCCATCACCTGCATCCCGCTCCAGCCGACCCGGTCGTCTCGACCTGGAAGATCGATGCGACCCATTCAGAGTTGCTGTTCCGGATTCGCCACCTGGTCAGCAAGGTTACCGGGACCTTCACCGACTGGGATGGCACCATCACCGGGGATCCAGCTGAGTGGAAGAGCGGCAGCGTGGTGGTGAACATCCGCACCGCGAGTATTTCGACCAACAATCAGCGGCGGGATACTCATCTTCGCTCGGCCGACTTCTTCGATGCCGCGAACTATCCTGAGATGACCTTCAAGAGCACCTCGGTGGCGGTGAACGGAGAGTCGGTCACCCTCAACGGTGATCTCACGCTCCGGGGCGTCACCAGGCCGATTGTGCTGACGGGAACCTTTAATGGGGTGCTGACCAGCTCCGACGGCCGGGATAAGGTTGGCTTCGAGGTCACCACCCGGATCAACCGGCTGGATTTCGGAGTGAGCTGGAACCGAGCGGTGGAAGGTGGCGGGGCGCTGCTGGGGGATGAGGTGACGATTCAGGTGACGGTTGAGGCTGTGAAGGCAATCGGTTAGCCCACTAGCCCACTAGCCCACCAGCCCACTAGCCCACTAGCCCACTAGCCCACTAGCCCACTAGCCCACTAGCCCACTGATCTCAGCAGCCTGGCGATGCGTACGAATAAGTCGTCGGATTCCCAGTCCCCACGTTGTCAGTGCTATTGAAGTAGGTGCAGTTGCCGTCACCGCCGATGAAGCTGTGCCCGTCTTTGGAGTAGTGGGACCACTGCTTGCCGCCCCGCTGCTGGGCGATGGCCACCAGATTGCCGAGCACCGGACCACCTTCCGCGCCGAAATTCCCTCTCGCGTCGACCCACCAGCGCCCCTGTTGTACCTGCACGATCTGCATCAGCGCCTGCACGTCCATCATGGGGAGTTCGCGCCCGTTGATGAACACGCCGGTATTTCCATTGGAGGCGTCGCCCCGGAGTGGCCCACCGATGTTGAGTCCGGCCTGAATCCAGCCGGCAGTCGGCCCGCCTTCCTGACCCCAGGCGCCGGTATAGCGATCGTACCAGTAGTTCCCATCCCGGATCCGGGTCTGCCAACGCTGCTCGTAGGCACGCAGGTCCTGATCCGCGATCTGGACCCGGTTGACGACCACGTGCCGCGCGGGAGCCTGGGCCGACAAGGAGCCGGCCATCAACATGGCAACGACAAGACCGAAGGGTAACCGACGCATGGTATTCTCCTCTCGCTCAGGTTCTATCCTCTCACTATGATACGCGTCGCCCATGGCTCCATTCCCACCCTCACCCCTGGTATCGACCGACTGGCTGGCTGGACAGCCGGGCCGGCCGGATCTGGTGATACTCGACACATCCTGGTATCTCCCCATGACCGGGCGAGAAGGGCTGGCTGAGTATCTATCCGGCCACATTCCGGGGGCAGTCTATTTCGATCTCGACCTGGCCAGCGATCCAACCAGTTCACTTCCCCACATGCTTCCGTCCGAACAGGAGTTCGCCGATTACCTCGG
>CAZOES010000110.1:0-14669 GCA_964578865.1 uncultured Gemmatimonadaceae bacterium
CGGCTCCACTTCGCTGGATTCAGCCCGCCGTCGACTCCGACGGCGGGTTTGCTTTTGCCTCCTACCAGAGGGAGACGCACCTGAGAGAGATGGACCTGACGGGCCCCTGAGGCGATTGTGTTGGCAGTCACGAGGCCGATGTGCCAGTCATTCCTCAGTACGGTCGCGAGAGCCAGCGGCCTTCCGTAACCCCGTGGTCATGGCGTCTTCCACCGACTGGATCAGGATCCGTTTTGCTTCGCGATTGGCCGCGTTACAGGTCGCGAACGAGATTCTCCAGTATGTCTATACCCTCGAGGATCCCGAGGACACCAATGGGCCGCATCGCCTGGTGATGTGGTCGACCGTGGCGCTCACCCCTGAACCGATTCTCTTCCTCAACCGCTCCGCCATTGAGGTCGCCGACCGGCTGCGTCTCATGCTGCCAGCCCGCGAGACTGTGTCTTCGGCTCAACTGCCGAGTGCGCGCACCCTGCTTTTCGGCGTGCCCGGATTAGACCTGCTACACTAGGCGCGATCATCGCACTGTACATGACCTGGCGTCCCAGGGTTGCCCCCTCTCTCGCCCCAACCTGTATGGTCGCGGTGCTGTTTCCCACCCGGGCCCGCGCCCTGGATGCTGCCTGGCGATTGATTGCCGCGGCCGGTGAACTCAAACAGAACGGGACGGTTCACGATGTGTCGTTGTTTATCGCCACCTCCCGCTACGGCGATCCCCGGCCGGAGCTGTTCCTGAGTGCCGCGGCCTACGAACTCGCCGCCAGCATCAATATCAGGCTGCGGGACACCGAGGTCTCGGTAGTTGACCGTCTCCCCTCGGAGTTCGGCCTGCTGTTGGATACTACCAGAAATTGAGACCGGCCGATCGGCCATGCTCGAAGCGCGGAGGACGCTGTGCCCTTGTCTTACTGGATCGCTCCGGAAAGCCAGCTGGTAGTGGTCCGTGGCCGGGATACTGTCACCGAACAGGAAGCCCTGGGTCTGCGCTATTCCCTCTACACCCATCCCCGGTTCGATCCGAGCTTTCGCGAGTTGATCGATCAACGCAGGGTGACCGGGATGCAGTTGAGTGAGGAAGGGCTGAAGCGGTTGGCGACACTCAATCCATACGGGTCCAAATCGCGCCGGGCGGTGGTCGCTCCGGATGAGGCGGTGTATCAAATCGCCCGGCGCTATCAGCAGTCCCGTCCCCGCAGTCCCGACACTCTGGAGGTCTTTCAATCCTGGGTGGATGCGCTCGGCTGGCTCAGACTGGCGGAGGGTGACCTGCCGGGAGGAGAACCGGAGTGGAGCTCCGAAACAGAAGCAGTGCGAATGGCGAACCGATATGACTGAGCGGCAAACGCCATGGCGGAGATAGGGGCCACCCAATAGATCCAGTGGCCGGTCCAGACTCCCGCGGCGACGGCCGGCCCCAGAGATCGTGCCGGGTTCATGCTCGAACCGGTCATGGACCCGAGGAGCGCACAAAAGCCCACCGTACCTCCAATACACAGTGCCCCGAAGCCTCTACCGGCCGGATCCTGAGTCCCAACGGCAAGGATCACCGCCATCAAGCCACAAGAGAACACCCATTCAACTGCGAACGAGGCGCCGAGCCCGATGTGGGGGAGGGTGGCCCCCAACTGTCCCATGTCTCCCAAGACCAGTCTGAGGAACAGGGATGCTGCGACTGCGCCGAGGCACTGAGCAATCGCGTACGCCAAGGTCTGATCGGTTGGCATACGCCGGAGCGACCACATGGCGAATGTGACGGCCGGATTGCAGTGTGCTCCAGAGATCGGCCCCAGCACGTAGACAATTGCAAAGAGAACCAGCGCAAAGGCCAGGGCGATCCCGGTCTGACCCAGGCTGCCGTTGGAGTAGGCATTGACGGCGACTGACCCGGGGCCGACTAGGACCAGAAAGAAGGTCCCCAGCAATTCCGCGGTTACCCGCTGGCGCAGGGGAATCGGGGAAGACATCGTTCGCACTTTCGGGCGAATCAGAGGGTCACAAATGCCGGAGCCGGTCCAGCCCCTCCGATTTCATTCACCTGTTTCTGCAACGCCAGCTTTTCCAGCTTCTCGACCGGAAGCGCCAGAAAGAGATCGAGTCTTCGACTGATCAGCAGCAGGGTATCATCGAACGCCCGCCGCCTCTCCTCCTCGGATCCGGTGGCTTCGGCTGGATCGGGCATGCCCCAATGGGCCAGGACTGGCTGGCCTGGAAATATCGGACAACTCTCCTTGGCCCGGTCGCAAACCGTGATCACGAAATCCCATGGCTGATTCATGACCGCATCGATGTTCTGGGGCGGGTGTCCGTCCCAGAAATGGCCATGGGCCTCGAGGGTGGAGACCGCCAGTGGATTGACCTGGGCGGCAGGCTGCGAGCCGGCACTATCGGCGACGAATCGACCCTTTCCCTTGCGGTTCAACAGGGTCTGGGCGATCTGGCTGCGGGCGCTGTTTCCGGTGCAGACGAACAGGACGCGATAGGGGCGGTCTGGCTGATTCATCGAGATCTCAGGTGGTGGTCTTGATCGATGCCATCATCACGATGGCGCTGGCGGGGCAGGCCTCGCGGAACTCGATGGAGTCCTGGACTGAGGCTGGCACCGAGGATCGCTCTATGGGAATAAACCCGAAGCGGGGGAAGTACTGCGCCGCAGTAGTCGTAAGCAGAAAAACCTCCTTCGCACCAGCCCGACCGGCCGACTTCATCGCCGCAATCACCAGCTGGTTCCCCAGTCCGGTCCGGCGGACCCGGTCGGCCACCGCGACCGACCGGAGCAGGGCACCGTCGCTGTAGAGCTCATAGCCCGCCGAGCCCACGATTTCACCGTTCAGTTCCGCCACCACGAAATTGCCGCTCCACTCCGCTACGCCCGCTGAGGGCAGATGAAGATCCCCCAGCAAGCGGAGCACCTGGTTGAGGTCCGCATCGACGGCCGGCCGGAGCTTGGGCGTGGCATCGGTCGACTCTATTGTTGCCATGTGAACCCCCGGATCGGTTTCAGACGCAACAGTCAGGTCCGCAGCACGCGGATGCCGCGACCAGCGCGGGCTTGGTCGCCCGGACAAACGCTCCCATGACGCGTCCCGTCACCTCCCGGGCCAGCACCTCGCTGTTTTCTCCGGCAGCGCCAAGGAAGGCCTTGGCGTCGTCGAACTCGTAGATCCGGGTCGGTTCGATCGACCCGCTCTCGAAGCCAGCGGCACTCAGCAGGCCGAGGAACTCCTGCTCCTCCAGTGCTCCAGCCACGCAACCGACCCAAAGCTCCATGTTCTTCCGAATCGCCGGCGGAATCGATCCCCGAACCACCACATCCGACACCGCGAAACGGCCGCCCGGTTTGAGGACCCGGAAAGCTTCCTGAAGCACCCGCTGCTTGTCACCCGAGAGGTTGATCACACAGTTGGAAATGATCACATCCACCGAGTTGTCCGGCAGGGGAATCGCCTCGATGTTGCCCCGGAGAAACTCCACATTGGTGGCTCCGGCCTTCTCCGCGTTCGCCCGCGCCAAGGCCAGCATCTCGTCGGTCATGTCGAGCCCGTAAGCCTTGCCGGTGGGTCCCACCCGACGGGCCGACAAGAGGACGTCGATTCCCCCTCCCGAGCCAAGATCGAGCACAACTTCGCCGCTCTTGAGCTCTGCCAGTGCGGTAGGATTGCCGCAGCCCAGCGAGGCCAGCACGGCATCAGCCGGAAGGCAGTCGGTCTGCTCGGTAGCGTACAGATCCGAGGTGATTGGATCCCTGGCTCCGTTGCCCGGTGAAGCGCCGCAACAACTGCTCACCGATCCACCACAGGTGGCCGGCTGTCCCGACAGGACTCGGCCGGCGGCTTCTCCGTACTTGGCTTTCACTGTCGCCGTCAATTCAGCGTTCTCATGGCCCGACATCCTGACCTCGTAACAAGAAAAGTTGATATGTTGTCCACCGAAAAATCAACCGCAGCACCGGGCGCTGCTGGCCGCACGGGCGGCTGCGGTTGGAGCGAGTTCCTTGACAGAGTCTTCCAGTGCTTCGAACGCGTCCGGCCGGAGCCAGTAGTAGGCCCAGCGGCCTTCTCGACGGCAATCCACAATGCCGGCATCACGCAAAACCTTGAGATGAAAGCTGAGGCGCGACTGAGCCGCGTCCAGGTGATCCATCAATTCGCAGACGCAACGCTCCCCATTGCGAAGCCGCTCGACCAGGGCGACGCGGGTTTCATCCGACAGGGCGTGAAACAGCCTGACGACGGTAGCGGTGTCAGTTCCAGCGGTTCGGGTCATGGATCCAATATATCAATAAAAGTTGATATGTAAAGTCCCGGGTCCCGGCTCAGGTTCCCGGTTTCTCCAGGAAGGTGATCAGGGCCGGGATCGTCTGGTCCGGCGCTTCTTCGACCAGCCAGTGTCCCGAGCCCTTGATGATGACTCCCTCGACCCGATCATCCACCAGCCGTCCCTGATCGATCAGGAATTGCCCCCCCGCCTTTTCTCCGCTTAACACCAGCATCGGCATGGTGAGCCGAGTCTCGGCGAAACCGGCGAAATCCCTGGCATCCTGTTCGAAATTCCTGAACCAGGAGAATCCGGCCTCGATGGCTCCCGGTTTGGCGAAGTCGGCAGCATAGAGCCGACGGTCGGTTTCGGGAATCGAGTGGTGGCGATCGGCGGCGAAGTCGTTCCAGAAATGCTCGAGATAGATCCGCTCCCGGCCACGGACCAGCTTGAGGGGCGTCTCGCCATAGAAATGGAAATGCCAGAGGTCTCGCAGCAGCCAGACGTTTTGCCATTGTCCCACACCAGGCAGAAAGGCATCCATGAGGGCGATGCGGTCAACCTCATCGGGAAATTGGGCGGCGTAGGCGTAGGCCACCATCAGGCCTATATCATGACCCACCACGGCCACTTTACCGAGTTTGAGCGACTCGGCCAGAGCGTGGATGTCGACCGCCATGCTCTTTTTGTCGTAGCCCCCTTCCGGCTTGGCTGATTGACCCGCGCCCCTCAGGTCGGGAGCGATCACGGTGTGGTGGGCTGCCAGGCGTGCGATCACCGGAAGCCACATGTGGCTGGTTTCCCCGAACCCGTGCAGGAGGATGACCGCGGGACCTTGTCCCGCCAGGAGATAGTGAAGCCGAACTCCATTGGCCTCTCGGAACAGGCTCTGGACTTGGGGAGCCTGGGCCTGGACCGGAACCCCGGGGAATCCGCTCAGGAAGCCGATTACAGTCACCACTGCGATGAATGGCCGAGTCAGCCGCATTCGCTTGTCCTGTCGTCAATGAATTATTTGCGGGGACCGCTGGCACACCCCCGCAAGTCTGGTTAGTTCGGCAAGACTACTGGCTGGCGGCCAGCCCATGCCCCCGGTGCCACAACAGCTGCTTCAGGTCGCGGTCAACTGCGGCTGAAGGGGAAGCTTTCTCAGTCGTTTCCCGGTGGCGGCGTGGATCGCGTTGGACAACGCCGCAGCGACGCACGCTGTGCCCGGTTCACCCAGACCACCGGGTGCTTCCTCGCTGGCGACGAGATGAACGTCGATCCGGGGGCATTCGTCGATGCGCATGACCCGATAGTCGGGGAAGCTGCTTTGCTCCACTCGTCCGTTTTTGAGACTGATCTGACTCCACAGCGCGGTGCCCAGCCCGAACACGATACCACCTTCCATCTGGGCTATGGCCGTGTCCGGGTTAATGACTCGACCGCAGTCGACTGCGCAGACCACCCGGTTGACCTTGACCTCTCCATTCGAGGCGACAGTGACCTCGGCGACCTGCGCCAGGTAGCTGCCCCACGCGCTATAGAGGAGCGAGACACCCCGTCCGCTGCCAGGGGGAAGCGGCTGGCCCCAGCCGGCTTCCTTCGCTGCAAGATCCAGCACGGCGCGTGCTCTGGGTGCCTTGCCCAGGAGCGACCGGCGATACTCGACCGGATCGGCCTTGGCTGCGGCGGCCAGCTCGTCGATGAACGACTCGAGCACAAAGGTGTTGTGAGTAACCCCGACCCCCCGCCACCAGCCGGTATTGACCACCGGTTCCTCGTGGCGGACGTATTCAACCTGGACGGCGGGAATGTCATAGAGGAGATGGACCGCGCCGTCCACGGCGTCGACATCGATGTCCTTGAAGATCTGGGGAATTCGCCGAGCGATGATCGAGGGACCCACGATGCGGTGGGTCCAGGCCACCGGGCGTCCCTTTCCGTCGAGCCCTGCGGCAATTCGATCGTAGTAGTAGGGGCGGTAATACCCGTGCTGCATGTCCTCCTCGCGGGTCCACACCACCTTCACCGGCCCTTCCACGTGGCGGGCCACTCGAACGGCCTTGACGACGTAGTCCACTTCGAGGCGCCGGCCAAACCCACCACCCAGCAGATGGTTGTGGACGATCACTTTTTCGATCGGTAGTCCGGCCGCCTCGGCTGCTTCCCGCTGAGCCCGGGTGAGTGACTGGCAGCCAGTCCAGATCTCGCAGCGGTCCCTGGTGAGGTGAACTGTGGTATTCATCGGTTCCATGGTGGCGTGCGACAGGAAAGGCGCCTCGTAGGTTGCCTCGATTTTCCTCGTTGCCCCCGACATCGCCCTGGCCGCGTCGCCGTTTTGGCGGGCCACCGCGCCGGGTTTTCCTGCGGCGTCCGCCAGTTCCCTGACCACATCGGCGGTACTGGCCTGCCCGTTGGCGCCATCGTCCCACTTCACCGCGAGGGCGGCCAGTCCCTGCTTGGCGGCCCACATGTGGTCTCCCACCACCGCCACCAGGTCGTCCAGCTGGACTACCTGGCGGACGCCTTTGACCGCTTTGGCCCTGGCCTCGTCGAGACTGGCGACCTTGCCGCCCTTCACCGGACTGGCGGCGATGGTGGCGACCGACATACCGGGAAGCCGGACATCGATCGCGAAGGCGGCGCTGCCATCGACCTTCGACGGGGTATCGATCCGGCGCGCCCTGGTCCCGATCAGTTTGAAGTCTTTGGGATCCTTGAGCACCGGCTCCGGCGGCACCGGAATCTTCGCCGCCGCTTCGGCCAGGGCGCCGTAAGTGGCCGTGCGGCCACTGGCAGCGTGAGTGACGACTCCGCGAGCGGCCGTGCAGCTGGCGGGATCGACCTGCCAGTTCGCTGCGGCCGCACCGATCAGCATGGCCCGGGCAGCCGCGCCGGCCTTCCGTAACGGCTCGGAGAAGGCCCGTACTGAACTGGAGGCTCCGGTTTCCTGCACATGGAACATGGGATTGGCGTAGCGTTTGTCGTCCGGTGGGGCATGCTCGAATCGCACCTGGTCCAGCCCGACCTCGAGCTCCTCCGCGAGGAACATCGACATGGACGTGTAGGTACCCTGTCCCATTTCAACGGCGGGCATGATGAGGGTCACCCCCCCGTCCTTACCGATCTCAATGAAAGCGTTGGGCACGAAGACCGGCGGTTCGGTGACTGCCGAGCCTCCGGCCAGCGTGGATTTCTCCCCGCCCACCCGGCAGCCGAGCAAGAGGCCGCCGCCTACCGCGGCAGAGACCGTGAGGAACTGCCGTCTGGATAGCGGATCCATGGCTAAGCTCCCTGGCCGGCGGCCTGATGGATCGCTGCGCGGATGCGAACGTAGGTGCCACAGCGACAGATGTTGCCCGACATGGCTGCATCAATTTCGGCGTCGGATGGGTTGGCTGTGCCGGCGAGCAGGGCCGCGGCGGACATGATCTGGCCCGACTGACAATAGCCGCATTGGGGCACGTCGAGGGCGATCCAGGCCTGCTGAACCTTTTTGCCGGCGGCTGTGGCTCCGATCGCCTCGATGGTGGTTATCTGCTTGCCCTTGACCGCTACGACGGGGGTGACACAGGATCGGATAGCCTGCCCGTCGAGGTGGACTGTGCAGGCGCCGCAGGCTGCGATACCACACCCGAACTTGGTCCCGGTCATTCCCAGGACATCCCGCAGAATCCAGAGTACCGGCATGTCGTCCGGCACATCGAGGGTATGGGTTTTTCCGTTGACGGAAATATCGGTCACAGGATCCTCCTCACCACTGTTTTCGGAGATGCCGGGCTACGCTGACGCCCCGATTGGCAGGATTACCATTGTAACCCTCAGCGGGAGTTTGGTAATTGTCCTTTGGTCTCGTTGAGGGGCGCGACGGGTGAGGCGGGGGCCCAGGCCGGAGGAAGGCGGAAGGCATCAAGCGGGAAACCGCGCGCGGCGAGCTCGAGATCGGTCAACCGGGAGATCGCCGAAAACACGAAACGCCCGACTCCGTTTGGAATCGAGCGCCACGCCACGGCCAGGCATCACCCGGTTGCCGCCTCCGGGGCCCCAAAGGGCTATGTCATTCAACGGGTGCAAAGATACCTATTTGCACCCTTTATCACAAGGGTTTGAACTGGGCGGCAGCTGGGGGCCTGATGGCAAGCCATTGCCTTGCAAAGACGTAGCTTGCCACATGGCGACCCGGCCACCGCCCAGCCCAAGCTCAGTTTCCGGTACTTGCGGTGCCTGCGCCAGTCTCGATGGGCAGGTCGTCCCGTTCCGCCCAAGCGGTCCAGGACGGCACATAAACCCGAACGTTGGGATACCCCAGCAGGAAGCGCAGCGCGAAGTACGCGTGACTGGCCTCGGTTCCAGTGTTGCAATAGAGGAAGATGCCCTTGTCCGGAGTGATACCCTGACTCTCGTAGGATGCTTTGAGCTCGGCGATGCTCTTCCAGACCTTGGTGCCACTGGCGGTGCCATCCTTCAGGTCACTGGCCCAGAAGTGACTGATCGCCCCGGGGATGTGACCCCGCCGAGCCTGGGCCCCGGCGGTGCCGGCGAACTGATCGGCGGGACGCACGTCGACCAGAACGCCGTGAGGCCCTCCCTGGACCATCTTGACGAACTCCGTTCCGGCGACCTCGAGCGAGAACGGCGCGGCCGGATAGGAGCCTGCCACTGCCGCCGGATACTTGCGAGTGAGCGGACGTCCTTCCGCCGCCCACTTGTTATAGCCGCCATCCAGCAGGTAGACCTTGGGGTGACGGAACCCGGTGAGAACCCAGGCCAGGAAGGTGGCGTTGAAATTGAAAGCGTCGCCGCTGCCGTAAATTGCCACCGGCTTGTCGCGGCGAATTCCCAGATTGCCTAACAGTTTCGCGTAAGACTCGGCGCTCAGTACGTCGCCGGGAACTCCGGCCTGGCTGCCGCGCAGGGTTTCGAAGTGCAGATAGGGCGCGTTGGGAAGGTGGTTGGCCAGGTAAGCATTCAGGTCGCTCCGGGCGTCGATGACCGTGACCTCACCCTTGTCGATCAGGCCGGCCAGCTCTTCGGTGCTGATCAGCCCGCCCTTGGTGAATTCGATGTCCCGCTGGACCGGATAATCGCTGCTCCGAGCGCTCCAGTCCTGGAACGACCCATCGTACAACTTCACCGGAATGCCCAGCAATTTTGCGGCGAAGTAGACCGCAGTCCCGTACTGGCCGATAAAACAGTAGGAAACGATCTGCTTCCCGGGGGTGTATCCCGCCTCTTTGAAGAGCCGATGCAGAGCGCTGTCAGGCTTGAACCGGAGATCCTCACCGGCGACCGATTCGAAATAGAGATTCCTGGCACCCGGGATATGACCAGCACGGGGAAACGATCCCTGCTCCACGCCGCTATAGAAGTCGGCGTCGCGGGCATCGATGATCTGTACTTTGGGATCGTTGAGGATGCTCTTGATCCAATCGGCCTGCGCTACAACTTCGGGGCGAGCCTTGCTGTGCAGCTGGCGGACGGTCGGGGGTCCGGGAACCTCGCTGCTGACCGGAAGGTTGGCCGCCTTCCAGGCGGGGAAGCCGCCGTCGAGAATGACGGAGCGATCGCCCAGTCCCATGTAATCGAGCGTAAACCAGATCCGGGTAGTGGGCGAGAGCCAGTCCTTGCCGAAATACAATACGATCTTCGAGTCGGGTCCCACGCCCTGCGCGCCGAGCACCGAGTCGAGGGTGGTAATCTCGGGCAACTCCAGTGACAGCTTTCCGTTCCTCCGGTCCATCACATTCCCCAGATAGCGGGCCCCGGGAATGTGACTGGCCTTGTATTCCGCCTCCGGTCCGATCTGAAAGATCACCAGCCTGGGATCTTTGAGTTGACGGGACAGCTCGGCCGGAGTGATCAGCATCTTGCTGCGGGCCGGTGCGGTGCCCGGGGCCGCGGCGACGGCGGAACAGGGAGCGAGGCCCGCAACGACCGACAACAGAGCGCCTGCCAGCAGGAAACGCATGTTCATCCTCTCAGAGTGTGAAACGTGAGTCACTGATTCAGTTGCCGGCGTTAGCCGCGGTTGCGCCCTGTTCCACCGGGAGATCATCCCGATTGGCCCAGGCGGTATAGGAGGGCACGTAGATCCGCACGTTGTCGTAGCCCAGCAGGTGGCGCAGGGCAAAGTAGGCGTGGCTCGCCTCGGTTCCGGTGTTGCAGTAGAGGAAGACGTTCTTGTCCGGAGTGATGCCCTGACGCTGGTAGGCTGCTTTGAGATCGGCGATGCTCTTCCAGACCTTCACTCCATTTCCGGCATCCCGCAGGTCGTCCTGCCAGAAGTGGCTGACGGCACCGGGGATGTGACCCCGGCGGGACTGGGCGCCGGCGGTCCCGGCGTACTGGTCGGGCGGCCGCACGTCGACAATCACCACACCGTCGTGATTGACCATGTGGCGGACCCACTCAGTACCAGCCACTTCGATGGCAAAAGGGTCGGCCGAATAGGCAGCTTTCCCGAGCTCCGGATACTTGCGGGTGAGCGGGCGGTTCTCGGCCGACCACTTGTTATAGCCACCATCCAGCAGGTACACCCTGGGATGACGGAACCCGGTGAGAATCCAGGCCAGGAAGGTGGCGTTGAAGTTGGCGGCGTCACCGGTGCCATAGATCACCACCGGCTTCTCCCGGGTTACCCCGAGTCGGCCTAACAATCCGGCGTAGACTTCGGGCGAGAGGGTGTCGCCGGGAACGCCGTTTCCGGTGGCCCGCAGGGTTTCGAAGTGCAGGTAGGGTGCGCCCGGGATGTGATTGGCGAGATAGGCGTTCAAGTCGCTCCGGGCGTCGACCACGGTCACTTCGCCTTTATCGAGCAGCGCGGCCAGCTCGTCGGTGCTTATCAGCTGGCCCTGGGTGAAAGGGACTCCACCTTCCACCGGTAGCTCTTTGCGAGCGCTCCATTCCTGGAATGATCCATCGAACAGCCTGACTGGAATCCCCAGCAGTTTGGCGGCAAAGTACACCGCGGTACCCTGCTGGCCGATGTGGCAGTAGGAGACCAGATCCTTGCCGGGAGCGTAGCCGGCCGCGGTGAAGAGCCGGCGCAGGGCAGTGTCGGGGAGGAACCGGAGGTCATCACCGGTGACGGCCTGGAAGAAGAGATTCCGGGCACCCGGTACGTGGCCCGGGCGGGGGAACATGCCGGCCTCCAGCCCGCGATAGAACGACGGCGCCCGGGCGTCGATGACCTGCAGCTTGGGATCTTTGAGCCGGCGGTTGACCCAGTCGGCCTGGGCCACCACTTCCGGGTGGGCGGTGGAGTGGAGCTTCTGGACCACGGGAGCGGGCGGCACTTCGGTGCTGACCGGGAGCCCGGCATCCTTCCAGGCCGGGAAGCCGCCGTCGAGCAGAACGGTTCGGCCGCTCCGACCCATGTAGTCGAGGGTGAAGTAGACCCGGGTGGTGACACTGACCCAGTCCTTGCCGAAATAGAGCACGATCTTCGACTCAGGGCCGACCCCCAGCGAGCCGAACACCGAATCGAGCCGGCTGATATCGGGGAGCTCCAGCGCCAGGCTGGAGTTTTCCCGTTCGACCCAGTCGGTGTTGAAATAGCGGGCCCCGGGAATGTGACCGGCCTGGTATTCCTGTTCCACGCCGATCTGGAAGATCACCAGCTTGGGGTCATTGAGCTGACGGGACAGCTGCGCCGGGGTGATCAACATCCTGGCGCGGCCCGGGGCGTCGATCCGCGCAGGCGCGGCGGCGGCAGGGCAGGGGGCGAGGCTCGTGAGCAACAGCAGCGCCGAGCCGGCCAGAAGCGAACGCATGGACAACCTCCCGCAATGGGAACGTGACGTGAAGCGATGAGTCACGATACGACTTCGGGAGGGGGAAGTTGTTGCGGGTGGGGAGAAGGTTTGTGCGAGATGTATGATGCGGGGAGGGCCTTGAACGATCTGTGGTCGTGGGTCGCCGGTTGGTTTGTTGACCCACGACTCACGATCTAATCTTTGAACCGGTACCCGGCCTTCCACACCGTCAGGAAGTGACGGGGCTCTTCCGCCGAGGGCTCCAGCTTCTTCCGCAACTCGGCCATGTGGGAATCGACGGTGCGAGTGAGCACTTCGCCCGAGGTGCCCCAGACCTCTTTGAGTAACTCCACTCGGGAGGCGACCGCCCCCTGCCGCCGCACCAGCGCCAGCATCAGGTCGTAGGCTTTGGGTGTGAGACTCACCGATTCGCCGCCCACAGTCACAGCCCGGGCGGCCTGGTCGACCACCACATTGCCGAAAGTAATCCGGCTGGCGACGCCGTCAGACGGCCCGCCGCCCCGGAGTCGGAGCAAGGAGCGGATCCGGGCCAGCAACTCCATCAAGCCGACCGGCTTGGTGACGTACTGGTCGGCGTCGAGTCGGAAGCCCCGGACCTTGTCGACCTCTTCGCCTTTGGCGCTGAGGATGATCACCGGCATGGTGCCGCCGGTTTCCCGGATGGTCTTGAGTACCTCATAGCCATCGCAGCCGGGCAGCATCAGATCCAGGATGATCAGTTCGGGCTGCCAGCTGCGGGTGGCACTGATCCCGGCCGGTCCGTCGGCCGCGATCTGCACCGCATAGCCCTCGAGCTCGAGGTTGTAGCGGATCCCGTCGGCCAGGTCGTGGTTATCGTCGACCACCAGGATGCGGCGCCCGGTCACGCGTGGGCCTCGGTCACAAGGGCGACCGGAGTCGGGGCGGGTGCCAGCGGCAACTCGACCACAAAGGCGGCGCCGCCCTTGGGCGACGATTCTACCCAGACTCGACCGTTCATCCGGGCCACGGCGTCATGCACGATTGCCAGACCGATCCCGCTTCCCCCCGCGGCCGAGCGGGTGGCCGAAATACCGCGGAAGTAGGGCTCCCAGATGGCCTCGCGCTCCGATTCAGGAACTCCGGAACCTTCATCGAGAACCTGGAGCCGGGCGTTGCCGTTCTGCCGCTCCAGCACCACCTCCACGTGCTGGCCCGGAGGCCCGAACTTGATGGCATTGTCCAGCAGATTGAGCAGCAGCTGGCGATAGCGGGCCGGGTCGACGACCGCTTCGGCGCTGCCCGTCAGCTTGAGGTCCACCACGACCTTTCGGGAGCGGGCCAGCGGTTCGAACCCTTCCACCGTTTCCCGGGTGATCGGCGCCAGGTCGACCTGTTCCAGTGAGAGCGTGCCCATCCGTTCGTGTTCCAGCCGGCTGAACTGCAGGACGTTATCGACCAGGTGCTCCAGCCGGGTGGTTTCCCGCACCAGATGGCCCACCAGCCATTCACGCTGATCGTCGGTGTTGTAGCGCTTGAGCCGGAGGGTGTCGAGGAACAACCGGATCTGGGCCAGGGGGGTCCGCAGTTCGTGAGAAACACTGGCCACGAAGTCGGCCCGGATCCGGGAGAGCTGGTTTTCCCGCCGGAGCTGGAAGATCGCGACGATCGCCATCAGCAGCGCCAGCCCGACCACCCCCAGCAGCACCGGGAGCTGGACCCGGGAGAATCCTCCCGCCACCAACTCGTCGGCAGCTTCCGGCCGGACCGTAGTGCGAACGATCAGTCCGCCGGCCCGCTCGGGGATCCGCTCTTCCGCCACCACGGTGCCCGCCGGCCAGTTGTGATCGCGGTAGAGCAGCTCTCGATCCCGATCGTACACTTCGATCGCCAGCAGTGCCTCGTTGGGCTTGCCGCGACTGACGGTCTGGGGAAGGAGGTCGCCATGGATCAGGACCTTCTCGAAAGTCCTGGCGAAGCCGGCGGTGTCGTACACAAAGCCGTAGACCACCGTGTCCAGCCGCACGGTCGGCATGGTGCCAAAGGCGATCAGCGAAGGTACCTCGGGAATGGGGCCGAAGATTCCCATCCGGCCTCCCTTGTTGCCTTCCCGATTGCGGATCCGCCGGGTGGTGGCCGCGTTGATTGCGGTTTTGGTGACCGGCTCCAGCGCGTCCCCCGCCACGTTGAGAGTATCGGAGCCGAGAGTGAATGCGAAGTAGGATGAGGGGCGGGCGATCGAGTCGCACTCGCTGCAGTCGCGGAGACTGTTGGCCCGGTAGAGGATCAGGTCGGCTGCGTCGGGCAACCCCTCCGACTGGTGCAGCTGCCGATGCATGATGGGATTGACCACCGAGTAGGCCAGCTCCTGCAACTCGTCGCTGAGCCGGGCACCATAGCTCCACGCCGCGAACGATGCGTAGTCCCGCAGCAGCTGTTCGGCGGTGCGCCGCTGCTGCTGGGACAGCTGATGGGCCTTCCACGCCGTGCCGAGCATGACGCAAAGGCTGACCACCAGCAGGAGCAATGGCCAGGAGAATCCCCGGGGCCCCGCAGTGCGCACCTATCCTCCGTTGGTGAGGTTCCTCTCCTTACGGAAGCTCAGTGACGGCGCGATGCCGGGCAAGGGGGAGTTGTGCGGGAATTATGGTAGATAGTTGCGGGTCTGTTGGCGGGCGGGAAGCGGCGGACAGGCGG
>CAZOES010000111.1:0-14572 GCA_964578865.1 uncultured Gemmatimonadaceae bacterium
GTCAACGCCCGGCCTCTCCCGAAGCATTGACAGGGACCATGGCCCGGGAGAATTCCCGGTCCACAAAAAAACCCGGACGAGGTGTCCGGGTCGCGCAGTATCCTAGAGGGAAGTCCTGCTCGATTGTAACCCGGCCAAACCATCTGGCCTTAAAGCCGGAACAAAGATGTGACAAATGGCCAGAACGTCAAGAGGGGAACGGCCTCCCGGGTCAAAAAGGCCTCCCTCGGCTCCTTACGGCTTCCACCACCGTAGCGCCGCCTTGGTCCATTCCCCGCTCTTGCGCCGGAGCCCCTTTCCAGTCGCCCGATTGACTGCCAGCAGGAACTCCGCAGCCGAGGGGTAGCGCTGCTCCACCTCGGCGTGGAGGGCACGCTCGAGCACGCTGGCAAAATCCTCCGGGATGTCGGAGCGACGACTGCGCAGCTCGGGCCACTGATTGGTGGTCTGCCGGGTCAGCACCTGTTCGACCGTCGCGCCGTAGAACGGCGGTTCGCCCAGCAGAGCGAAGTAGGCCACCGCCGCGAGGCTGTACAGATCGGAGCGCTGATCCACCCGCTCACCCAGCAGCTGCTCCGGCGAGGCGAACATCGGGGTGCCGCTCTGGCTGGTGGCGCCGCCGTAGCGTCCCGGCGCCCTCAGCGCCAGGGCGAGGCCGAAATCAGTGATCCGGAGACTGCCATCAGGCTCCAGCAGCATGTTCTCCGGTTTGAGATCGCGATGCACCAGACCGGTCGCGTGGGCCTGAGCCAGGGCGCTGAGCGACTCACGCAGCAACCGCACCACTTTGTCGAGGTGGAGCGGTCCCTCCTTCTCCACCAGCTGCGCCAGATTGGGGCCTTTCACCAGCTCCATGGTGTACCAGAGCAGCCCGGAGCGCCCGCCGATGTCGTAGATGTTGACCAGGTTCGGATGATTGAGCCGGGCCGCCAGCTGCGCCTCGCGGCGGAATCGTTCGACCACGGCGGGATCGGCGGTGAGATGGGGATGCAGGACCTTGAGGGCCACTTCCCGCTCGAGGTGCAGATCCCGCACCCGGTACACCCTTCCGTAGCCGCCGCTTCCCAGCAGCGACAACAGCTCGTAATCATCGCCCAGTGCCCGGCGCAATCGCTTCTCCCAGTGCCGGCCATCATCGCTCTCGGTGGGCACCAGTCTCGGGCTCAGCTGCACCATGGCCGGACCCTCATAGGTACCGGCGTCCTGGGCGAAATCTTCCAGCATCTCGGCCGCGGTGAGATAGCGATCGTCCGGCGCCGGCAGCAGAGACCGCAGCAGAATCCGTTCGATCGCGCGGGGGCAATTGGGTCGGAGGTCCGAAGGCGGTTTGAGCTGCAGGGTGTCGAGCGGCGGCTCTACTCCGGTCACCGCGACGTAGAGAATCGCGCCGGCGGTGTAGATGTCGCTGGTGGGATCACCGCTGGCGCCGCCCCGGATTTCCGGAGCCATGTAGGCCTGAGCTCCGGGGACTTCGCTGGCGGGTATGGCCGGCAGGGTCCAGTTGCAGAAACGGAGATCGGTCACAGTGCCGCGGCCCGCCAGGTTCACGAGCAACGAGGTGGGTGCGATCCGGCGCACGATGATCCCGTGGGAGTGGGCATGCTCCAGTCCGCTCAGCATGTCTCGCGCGAGCACGTGGACCGCCGGGAAGGGCCGGGGTCCCCGTTGAATCGCTTCCTGCATGCTCTCGCCGTCGATCCAGTTGCCCACCCGGTAAGCCAGGTCGCCCACCACCCCGGCGTCGTACACGTGGCGGATGGCGGGATGATCCAGCTGGGCCAGCGCCTCGGCTTCGCGGAGGAACCAGGCCCGGGTCTGATCGTCGGGGTAGAGATTGACTCGAAGGGAGACCCGGCGAGACAGCAGCTTGTCCTGCGCGGTGAAGAGCACCCGCTCGCGGGATGCCGCCACCATGGTCTCCAGCCGGAACCGCTGTCCCAGCGCCGATTCGACCCGCTCGAAGATGGTGAGCGGCGGCGGTGTACTCATGGGACCGGCATCAGAGTTCGTTGACCAGCGGGGTCGGCCGGGAGCGCCGCCGCCGTTCGGTGCGGCCGTGGGCTCCACAGCGGGATGGGCTGCAGAACCGCCGGCTTTGGCTGGACGAATCGTCCATCAGATACAGGCCGCACTCCGGATTGGCGCAGCTCCGTACCACCGCGACCCGGTTGGACAGAGTCTCAGCCACCGAACGGGCAATGGCCTCGAGTGCGGAGGGCTGCCGGGAAGGGGCGAACCGGATCCGCCACGCTCCGCTTACCCGGATGAGATGCTCACGACCTTCCAGAGTCGAGAGCCGGGCGTTCACCGACTCGACCACCGAGGCAGGGGGTACCCGCTTGCCATCGAGCGCTTTGGCCAGAGAACTCAATTGCTCCCGGAAGCGCCGGGCATCGTCGAAGGCCGAGGCACCGGCCGCCGGCTCCAGTCGGAGGGCCTTGGTCCAGCGGAGATAGGCCTGGGGGTCGGGCAGTTGGTCGGCCCGACCGGTGCCGGGGCTGCTATTCACGAAGTCGAGCCAGAGAGCATCGCCCAGCAGGAGAAACTCGGCGTCGGCCATGGTCAGTCCTCGGCGATTTCAACTGCGTTGCGCCCGCCGCGCTTGGCGCGGTAAAGGGCGGCATCGGCCGCGCCGATCACCTGTTCCGGACCCTTGCCGTGCTTGGGGGCCTCGGCGATGCCCATGCTGAGCGAGGGGTTGCCGAATTCGGGGAACTCGTGCTCCAGCCGGCCCACGGCCCGCTGCACCCGGTCGACAAAGCGGCCGGCTTCTTCGGCAGTGGTCATCGGGAGGATCACCAGGAACTCATCCCCGCCCATACGCCCCACCGCGTCGAGCGAGCGGCACTGCTGCTTGAGGATTTTGCTGATCTCAACCAGCAGCCGGTCGCCGGTGCCATGTCCCTGGGTGTCGTTCACCAGCTTGAAGCGGTCGACGTCGATCATCACCACACTGGTGCGGATCTGGTGCCGGTGGGTCCGAGAGAGTTCGGCGGCCAGCCGGTCTTCCATCGCCCGACGATTGCTCAGTCCGGTGAGCGGATCGGTGGTGGCGGCGCTTTGCAGCTGCTCCACCAGCTGGGAATTCTTGAGCGCGATGGCCGCGGCGAAGGCCAGGGTGCCGGCCAGTTCGATCTCGGCCTGGCCGAAATGCTGGTCGTGCAGCCGGGGCCCCAGCACCAGGACCGCCAGCCGCTCGGCGCCGGCATCGAGCGAAATCACCAGCTGCGAGGTGGGTGGGAGGGTCCGCGCGATCAGGGCGTCCTCAGTGGTCGCCACCGGCCCGTCGGTGGGGAGGGCGCGGTCGAGGGTCTCCCGGACCACTGAATTGAGCGACATCGAGCCCTTCAGCGAACGCACCACTTTGGGGGTGTACTCCAACCCGGTGGGCCGGTAAAGACAGGCCCACCAGCAGAAGAACACTTCAGCCATGAAATCGAGAATCAGATTCTCGGTCTCTTCGGTGGAGTGCACCGAGGAGAGCAGTCGAGCCACCTGCCGCAAGGCCCGCATCTGGAAGACCGCATCATCCAGCTGGGCCTGCCGCTCCCGCAGGACGCTGTGCAGCTCCAGCATCACCGAAAGCCCCAGCGCAATCGGGGTGGCATGCCCCCGCATCTGCACCGCGACGCTGGGTTCGGCGTAGATCGCCACGTCGGTCTGTCCGCTCCCCAGTCGCACGACTTCCACCCCCTCCGACAACCAGTCGGGGGGCGGTGACAACGTCATCATGGTGCTGGGAGAAGAGACGCTAAGCCAGATTCGGTCGCTGTTGAAGCGGCGGGAGAGGGCTTCCCGACAACGCTCGAAGAGCTCGCTGTCGGAGCGAGCGTGACGGCAGGCCGTGGCAAAGGCGCTGGGGAGCGACGCCAGGAGCGAGGTGGGTGACTCCATCTCCTTGGAGAATATAGCGATACGAGTGCCCTCAAGCACCTACCCCAGAGGGCGATACTTGGGATTGGACGGTTCCCGATCAACCCTGCCGAGAGGCGAATTTATGAACAAGCTCACATTGGTGCTCGCGGGAGTGGGCGGCTTCGCGGCGGCGATACTCATCGGCCTGCTGGTAGTCCTGGCCATCGCAGCGAGCGGCGCCAGCCATGAGGTCCTCGCGCTCAAGACCGAGGTGGAGGAACTCAAGGCCCGGCTGGCCACCATCCCGGTGGAGGATGGCAAAGGTCATGGGCGCCCGAATGTGTTGACCACCTTCAATACCGATGTGAACTCGCCTCGGCTGGATCTCACGACGTTCGTGGATCCGATGGCCAGTGTTATCGGAGATGTCAGTCTGGGGCATGAGGTCTATGTCGCGCCATTTGCCTCGATTCGGGGTGACGAGGGCCAGCCGATCGTCCTGGGCAATGAGACCAATGTGCAGGACGGGGTGGTGATCCACGCGCTGGAGACGGTGCAGGCGGGGATGCCGATTCCCAACCGCACCTTCAACGTCAATGGCAAGGAGTACGCGGTCTATATCGGCGAGCGAGTCTCCCTGGCCCACCAGTCGCAGGTGCATGGCCCGGCCCGGGTGGATGACGGGGTGTTCATCGGGATGCAGGCGTTGGTGTTCAAGTCGTCGGTGGGAGCCGGGTCGGTAATTGAACCGGGCGCCAAACTGGTCGGGGTGAACATCCCGGCCGGCCGCTACGTGCCGGCTGGATCGGTGATCACCGATCAGGCCGTGGCCGACAAGCTACCGTTGATCACGCCGCAATACCCCTTCTCCCAGCTCAACGACGCCGTGGTCCATGTGAACACCAGCTTCGCCAAGGGCTACAAAGCCGCCGTTGAAGCGGCCCACGCGGACTCCGGTGCTCATGAGGGGGGAGAAAAGAACGGTGAAGCGAAGGAGGCCAAGATTGCGGCGGCTCCGGCCGAGCATAAGAAGCCGGAGGGACATCGATAGGGTCTAGTCTTCTTCTCCCAGTCCGGCGGCCAGCTTGAGATTGAGATCGCGCAGCTCGGCCAGCATGCCTGGACGGGGACCGCTGGGATGGGCCTCGTAGGCTTGAATGACCTTTTTGAACCAGCGGAGTACCGCCGCTCCGCCACCCGGCGCGTAATCCGAGAGGTACTCACTCCCCAGCCGCCGCACGTCGGTGACCAGCGAGCCGCATTGATGGATCTCGTTGGCCGCTGAGACATCCAGGGCCCGCTGATCGCACAACCCCAGGTTGGCCAGATAGTCGAGCTTGCAGGCCTCCCAGCCGCGTTCCCTCCCCCGCGCGTCATATCTCGGTTCCATCACCTGCAAGACCACGCCCAGTACCGGCTCGCCGAACTTGGTGCCGATAGCTTCGGTGAGCGCCCGTTGCCGGCTGTGTTCGACTTCACTGACCAGGGCCAGGAGAATCCCCGAAACGATAGTCAGCTCATCGCACTGATAGCGGGAAAGAATCACCGCCACATTGGCGGGACGGGTGGGCCAGGTGATGCTGCCGCCCCGGGGCGAGGGAGTGGCCCCGTGCTTGACCGCGTAACTCAGGGCGTGCGAGATGCGGTCGGAATAACCGGAGTGGTGGCTCATGGGATGCCCAGCATCTTATGCGTTTGCAAACTCAACCGCCACTCAGGATGCTCCAGGCAGTAGCGCACCGCGCGAGCGGTATTGGCCGCCCGATCGGGTCCATCCATCGGCTGGAGGAAGAAATGCTGGAACTCCAGGCCGCGGTACCGTTCCGGTTCGGCGCCGGCCTGGGGGAATACCAGCTTGAGCTCGTGGCCCCGGGTCTGGACCAGGCCGGCCCCGGCTTTGGGGCTTACGCAGATCCAGTCGAGGGAGGCCGGAGCTGCGATGGTGCCGTTGGTCTCGACCGCGACCTCGAACCCGCCGGTGTGCAGTGCGGCGATGGCCGGTTCATCGAGCTGCAACAGCGGCTCGCCACCGGTGCAGACCACCAGCCGCTTCTCGCGGCCGTTCCCTCCACGGGGCCATGCCTGAGCGACCGCACCAGCCAGGGTGTCAGGGCTGGCAAATTTCCCTCCGCCCGGCCCATCGGTTCCCACGAACTCGGTATCGCAGAAACGGCAAACCGCATCGGCCCGGTCCGCTTCCCGTCCGCTCCACAGGTTGCAGCCGGCAAAGCGCAGGAAAACCGCCGGCCGTCCGGCGTTGGCGCCCTCGCCCTGGAGGGTGTAGAAGATCTCCTTCACCGCGTAAGTCATGGGCTCGGCGCTAGAACGTGAAACGGGAAACGTAAGACGTGAAACGGTACGGGCAGCTCAGCGTGCACTCCGTGGCACTTTTCACTTTTCACCTTTCACTTTTCACGCTTTTGGAGTAAGGGGCAGGGTCAGCCAATCCGTTTTCCCTGAACCCCTTGAGCCTGAGGACGCAGGAATCGCACTGACCACAGGCTTCCCCGCCGGGCGAAGGGTCGTAGCAGCTCCGGGTCATTCCGTAGTCGACCCCGAGTCTGAGACCGGTAGCGATAATCTCGCGCTTGCTGAGCTGGATCAGGGGAGTGTGAATCCTGAGACGAGTGGTTCCTTCGACTCCTGCCTTGGTGGCGAGGTTGGCCATCTGCTCGAAGGCCGCGATGTACTCCGGCCGGCAATCGGGATAGCCACTGTAGTCGAGGGCATTGACCCCCAGGAAGATATCGGTCGCTCCGGTGACCTCGGCAAAGGCGAGCGCGTAGGACAGAAAAATGGTATTGCGGGCCGGCACATAGGTGACCGGAATCTCGCCGCTCATCGCTGCCGGGCTCCGGCCTTTGGGGACCGGAATATCCGACGTGAGGGCTGAGCCGCCGAAGGTGCCCAGATCGATGTCGAGGACCACGTGGCGGGCAGCACCCAGCCGGCTGGCCACCTCGCGGGCTGCGTCCAGCTCGACAGCATGGCGCTGCCCGTAGCGGAACGAGATCGCGTGGGGCTCGAACCCCTGCGTTCTCGCGATGGCGAGGACGGTGGCGGAGTCGAGACCGCCGGAGAGAAGGACTACTGCTTTTGGCATGGGAAGAAGATAGGCGGGCGGGACGGACAAGGCGGGCGAGGCGGGAAGCACGTGGAATGCCCGCCGCTCCCGCCATCATTTCCCCAACACTTGCCTCAGCCCCTCCTCCAAAAACGTGAACTGAAACCGGTACCCCGATTCTCTGAGCCGCTCAGGAATCACCCGCGCGCTGGCCAGGATGAGCTCGTCGGCCATCTCGCCCAGGAGTAGCCGGAGTGCCGCCGGGGGAACCGTGAACAGATTGGGGCGATGGAGCACCCGGGCCAGGGTCTCGGAAAACTCGGCGTTGGTCACCGGATTGGGTGCCGTCACATTGACCGGACCGCGGAGCGACTCGGAGATGACGGCGTGGGTGATGGCGCCGACTACGTCATCGATGGCAATCCAGCTCATGTACTGCCGGCCGCTCCCGATTCTGCCTCCTACGCCAAACTGAAATGGGCGCATCATCGGGGGGAGGGCCCCCCCTTTGCTGCTCAGGATCAACCCGAAGCGGGTACGCACCACTCTGATGCCCGCGGTCTCAGCCGGCTCAGTGGCTGCCTCCCATGCGTGCCCCACCCGTTCGACGAAGAATGTTTCCCGGCCAGTGCGTATGCCCGATTGTTCGGTGAGGATTTCTGAGCCCCGATCGCCATAGATGCCGATGGCCGAAGCCGAGAGCAGAGATCGGGGCGGACGCTTGAGCCGGGCGAGGGTTTCGGCCAGCAGGGTAGTCCCCTTGATCCGGCTCTCCATGATCCGGCGCTTCTTTTCGTCGGTCCAGCGGGCTCCGGCGATCGACTCACCGGCCAGATGGATCACCGAATCGAGCCCTTCGAGCCTGGCCGAGTCGAGTCGGCCGGCAGTGGGATCCCAGCCGATGTCGTCAGGGCCGGAGGGACTTCGGGTGATTTTGCGGACCCTGTGGCCGTCCGCGCTAAGCGCAGGGATGAGGGCCTGACCGATCAGGCCGGTGGCGCCGGTGATGGCAATGTTATGACCCGCCGATTGGTTCATACTCCCCGGTCCCTGTCGTTCCTTGCGCATTATACTGGACAGTCCCTCACAGTCGAATAGCTTCTCTCCGGTGAAATACACCCCCCTGGTGGTACCCGCGCTGCTGTCGGCGACGCTGGTCTGGTCGGCGACGGCACAGGTGGCCGACAGCTCGCCCTTCCGGCCCCTCGATCTCCCTGCCGCAAACACGATTCGGACCGGCAGCGGTCGTCCGGGCCCCGACTACTGGCAACAGCGAGCCGATTACCGGATCCGGGCCACCCTCGATCCCGAAACGCAGGAATTGAGCGGGCGGGAGACGATTCATTACGTGAATCACTCTCCCGACCGGCTCCCCTATCTCTGGTTTCACGTCGAGCAGAATATCTGCGAGCCGGGCAGCGTCACCAATCAGCTGGATCAGCCGCCGCTGGTCTTCCTGGGATCGACCTTCGATTTCTCCTGCAAAGGCGGGCGGGGCGGGGTGACCCTGGAATCAGTCGCCAGCCTCGGCAAGGCGCTGCCCCATGTGGTCTACGGGACCACCATGCGGGTGGACCTGCCCACGGCGCTGGCGCCCGGCGCGGCAATCGACATCGACATCGCCTGGCGCTTCGTGGTGCCCGAGAGCGGTTCCGGCCGCATGGGACGGGACGGCAATCTCTTTGAGCTGGGGCAGTGGTATCCCCGGGTCGCGGTGTATGACGATGTGAAGGGCTGGAACCACGAACCCTACATCGGGGCAGGAGAGTTCTATCTCGAGTATGGCTCGTTCGATGTAGCGGTAACGGTGCCCGCCGCCTATGTGGTTGCCGCGACCGGCCGGCTGCTCAATCCGCTCGAAGTCCTGACCACGGCCCAGCGGGCTCGTCTGGTCAGGGCCCGCAGCTCCGATACCGCTATTGCGGTGATCAGCGCAGCCGAAGCGGGTGATGCCGGCAAGACTCGGCCTCGGACCAGCGGCACGCTGACCTGGCGTTTCCAGGCCGACAGCGTCCGGGATTTCGCCTTCGCCACGGCACCCAATTTCCGCTGGGATGCGTCGAGCTGGAAAGGGATTCTGGTCCACACCTACTATCGCCCCAGCGCGACGCTCTGGGTCGAAGCCAACAAAATGGTGCGGGAGGCGGTGCGGTACTACAGCGAACAGTGGTATCACTACCCCTACTCCCACATCTCCAGCATCGAAGGCCCCATCGAGGGAATGGAGTACCCGATGATGACCTTCGATCCTTCCGGGCCGGCCCGGATCGATCTGCAGTGGGTGCTGGCCCACGAGCTGGGTCACCAGTGGACCCCCATGGTGGTGGGATCGAACGAGCGGCTCTATCCGTGGATGGACGAGGGATTCAACACCTTCATCGATCTGGCCAACGCGGCGCTCTACTTCAAGGGCGATCCTTACGGCGACAGCATCGAAGTTCACCCGCTGCACCTCTACAAGGACCACGCAATTCCCGGCCTGGAGCAGCCGCTGATCAACCGGCCGGTGGAAGTGCACGATCTCTTCTGGGGCGGCTATCAAAAACCGGCCTTGATGATGCAGCTGCTCCGCTACAAGGTGCTGGGCAAGGACCGGTTCGACGGCGCCTTCCGCGAATATCTCAGGACCTGGGCCTTCAAGCACCCGACTCCGGCCGATTTCTTCCGACTCATGCGGGACCAGTCGGGCCAGGAACTCGACTGGTTCTGGCGGGCCTGGGTGTTTACCACCGCCAGGCTGGACCAGGCCATCGATTCGGTGGTAGCGCGCGACGGAGTCACCGAAGTGCACCTGTCCAATCGCGGCACCATGGTCATGCCGGCCGACCTGCTGATCTCGATCGCGGGAGCAGACGGCAAACTGGAGTTACGGACCGTGGCCCTGCCGGTCGACATGTGGAATCTGGGATCGCGCTTCGTCTACCGGCTCCGCGGCGCGGGAACCGTACGGAAGGTGGAGCTCGATCCTGACCAGGATCTTCCCGACATCGACCGTCGCAACAATTCCTGGTCGAAATGAGCAATCGGTTGGGGTTCAGGCTGCTGGTCGCACTGGTGGTGGCGGGGGCGGTCTGGTACGGGAAGCGAGGCGAACAGGCAGGGGCCACCGGCACGACCGGCGTCGGGCCCGCCGCGCCCGCCCCGTCCGCCCCGATTCATGGCAGCATCGGTTTCCGTGACGCCGAGCATCTCCACGAACATTTCCAGAAGCACGGGCGGGAGTTCGGCAGCCTGACGGAAGCAGGTTACCTCGCCGCCGCCCAGCAATTGCGGGATCAGCCGGCCGGCGGCACCATTCTTCAGGAGGTGCGGGCCGATGGCGTGGTGACCCGGTTCGATCGGACCACCGGTGCCTTCCTCGCCTTCGATCGCGATCTCACCATCCGGACCTTCTTCAAGCCCAATGACGGCGAGCGCTACTATCTGCGCCAGCTCGCCCGGGGGCAGAGCGAATGAGCCAGCGAACCTCGGGGCAGGACGATCCGGTCCGCGACTATCTCCGCAAGAGCGGCGCGCCTTACTCGGTGGTGGCCCAGGGACTTCAGGGGCTGGTCGAGAACTGGGAGCGGGTGGTCGATCAGGTGGTCGAGGGCTACCCCCTCGGGCTGGACGACTATCTCAACGACATGGACGGCCGCCAGTTGCTCCAGAACGCGCTGGACCTGGCTCCTGACGAAGTGCGGGAGTCGTTCCTGCCGCGGGTGCGTGAGGCTGACGGCCGGATCCGTGGCGGCCTGACTCCCGCCGGCCGTTGCCTCTGGGGCAGCATCGTGGCCGAGGACGAGCAGTGGATTGAAGAAGTGAACTGGTGGTATTTCGAGAAGCCTCGCAACCCGGGGCCCCGACTCAAAGAGGAACTGGGCGGGAGCTGATCCCCGTTCCGCCGCCATGCCATCCACGTTTCTGCTGCGCTGCGGTGCCCGCCAGTTCCCCCTCGCCGGATATCCCATTGCCATTGGGCGGTTGCCCGAGTGCGACCTCTTCCTCGAAGGGGCCGACATCTCCCGCCGGCATGCCCGTATCGTCCCCACGCCTGACGGGCCGCTGCTGGTTGACCGGAGCCGCTTCGGCACCTTTCTCAATGGCGAGCAGGTGGTAGCTCCTTCGCTGCTCTCCCCCGGCGACGTGATCCTGATCGGCCGCTACGACATGATCATCGAGGCGACCGATGCTCCGCTGGCGCCGTCGCTGGCCCAACGGACCGGTGTCACCCAGCGCTTTGCCGCCTGGCGCCGCCGGTACGGCCTGGCCGAGCTGGTCGGTACCCTCGCCCTGATTCTGGCCGCACTCGCCATTCTCGCCGCGACTGGAAGTGTGGTTGCCGCGGCCTTGGCGGGGAGCCTGGCTGAGGCGGGCTGGTTCTATGCCGTGCTGCTGGTGCGGGAGTACCGCCAGGAACGGAATGACGCCCGGGTGGGTGGCTTCGAGCCCCGTCCGATTCGGGAGATGGGACGGGACCTGTTGCTGGAGTTCGGTGCTGCCGAACGGCTGGATGGGCTGTTGCTGCGGCCGTTCTGCCTGGGGATCGGCTTGACCTACGTCGGTGGCTGGCTGGGGCTGGTGCTGGGAAAGATCGGAGCCGATCTGCTGTTCTACGGTCCGGTACTCTCGCTGCTCCACTGGCGTAATGCCCCTCGGCCGGGCGGGAAAGGCAACCTCTACGAAGGCCGGTCCCGCATTACCACCGCTACCGGTCTCCCCATGCTCAATATCTCCCTCAGGGACTCGGCTCAAGCGCCTGCGCCGCCCGAGCCTCGACCTGATTCGCCTCCTGGCCCGCCGCCAGGAAGATGAATAAGGCGATCAGACTCCACATCCACTCCCGCTGGTAGATCCCGGCCAGACCACCCACCACTGCAACCAGTTGCCCGATCGAGGCCGCGATCCGGGTGGCCCGCACATAGTTCATCCGCCGAGCCAGAATCGCCCGCAGCACCCGCCCGCCGTCCATCGGAAACGCCGGTATCAGGTTGAAGCCCAGCAGCATGACATTGATGTAAAACAGCTGCTTCACCGCGGCGGGCGAGTCGAAGTCGATCCCGCTGAAGGTCGGCAGATCATTCGTCAGCCCCAATACCAGGTAGAGGATGGCGATGATCGCGAGGGTGACCGCCGGTCCGGCCAGGGCGATCAAGGTCTCCTGACCGGGGTCCTCGGGGATCCGCTCCAGCCGGGCCACCCCGCCGATGGGGAGGAGCAGAACATCGCGGGTACCGATGCCGAATCGCCGGGCCATGAGGATGTGGCCGTACTCGTGCAGCAGCACGCAGAGGAACAGGGCCAGCAGCATCAGGGTCAGCGACACGGCCGCTGTCAGCCCATCCTGCATCTGGGCCTTGGCGAAGAGAAAGGCCAGCAGCAGGATGAAGGTGATATGCACCTTGACGTCGGTGCCGAAGAGCCGGGCGATTCGGAGGGACCAGGGCATGGGGTAAGGTAAGCGGGTGGGCGGGCATCAAGCGGGCGTGGAGCGGGCGAACGGCGGGCATGGAAACACGAAACCCGGCTTATCAGTTAGATGTCCGGGCTCCACGGCCGGTTTCATAACCCAGTCCGGCGGCTGGGGCCCCGAAGGGATTTGCTCCATGTTGACCTTGTTTCGGATTAGTATCAACCGAACTTGCGGCTGCCGCCGGCGGTTCGCCCGCTCGCCGCCCGCTCTTTGCCCGCTTCCACCTCCTACCCGCCTAGCCGCCTAGCCGTTAGAATTTTCCCCCTCACTGTTTCGGAGGCCGAGATCGCCGCCAATAACTGGTCCGCCAAGGACTCGGAAAAGCTCTACAACATCCAGGGCTGGGGACTGGGATTCTTCCGGGTGAATCAGGACGGACACGTTTCGGTTCACCCCGATGGGAACCCCAAACGCGGGCTGGACCTCTTCCAGCTGGCGATGGACCTGAACGCCCAGGGTGCCGGTTTCCCTCTGCTGCTCCGGTTTTCGGACATCCTCCGGGCCCGGATCCAGACCCTGGCGACCCAGTTCCAGAACGCGATCACCGAGTTCGGCTACGAGGGCCGCTACACCACGGTTTACCCGATCAAGGTCAACCAACAGCGCCACGTGGTGCAGGAGATCGTGGAGTTCGGCTCGCCCCACGGGGTAGGTCTCGAGTGCGGCTCCAAGCCCGAGCTGCAGGCGGTACTGGGGATCTCCGAGAACACCGATCACATGATCGTCTGCAACGGCTACAAGGACGAGGAGTACATGCGCCTCGCCCTGACCGGGCAGAAGCTGGGGCATACCGTCTTTGTGGTGGTGGAGCAGCTCTCCGAGGTCGACACCTTCCTCAAGGTGGCCGACGAGCTGGGCATCAACCCCACCATGGGTGTCCGGATCAAACTGGCCACCGAAGGTTCCGGCCGCTGGGCCAAGAGCGGGGGCGAAAAGTCCAAGTTCGGCCTCTCGGCCATGGAACTCATGAAGGTGCTGGACAAGCTGTCCGCCCTCGGCCGGAAGGACTGTCTCCGGCTGGTTCATTTCCATCTGGGCAGCCAGATCACCGACATCCAGTACATCAAGGCTGGTCTGGAGGAGATCGGGCGGTTCTACGTGGAACTGCGCAACATGGGATTCGCTCTGACCCATGTGGATGTAGGCGGCGGTCTGGGGGTGGATTACGACGGCTCGCGATCCACTCGTCCCGCCAGCATGAACTACTCGATGCGGGAGTACGCCAACGACGTGGTCTACACCCTCGGCTCGATGTGCAAGGCCGAAGGCGTCCCCATGCCGCACATCATCTCCGAATCGGGCCGGGCCATCACCGCCCATCATTCGCTGCTGCTCATCAACGTCACCGACGTCGAATCACAGCACGATCCGATGGCTCCCGACCTGGGCCCCGACCCTCATCCATTGTTGGTAGAGATGAAGGAGAATCTCGAGTCGATCGCCCAGGAGCGACTCGAGGAAGTGCATCACGACGCGACCTTCGGGAAGGAACGGGCCCAGGAGCTCTTTGCCACCGGGGTGATCACCCTGCGCGACCGGGCCAACGCCGAGATACTCTATCTCTCGACCATGAACGCGCTGGCACGCCTGGCCGAGCCGGAAAAAGCCGAGCATCCTGAAATCTGGAGCGATATCGAGAGTACTTTGGTGGACCGGTATTTCTGCAACTTCTCGGTCTTCCAGTCGCTGCCGGATAACTGGGCCATCGATCAGCTCTTCCCCATCATGCCGATTCACCGGCTGAACGAGCAGCCGACTCGGCGGGGCACCATTCAGGATATTACCTGCGATTCCGACGGCGTGATCGATCGCTTTGTGGGGGGCAGGAAAGGCAAGCCGTCACTGGAGCTCCATCCCATCCGGGACGACGAGCCTTACATCCTCGGCATTTTCATTACCGGGGCCTACCAGGAAATCCTGGGCGATCTGCACAACCTCTTTGGCGACACCAACGCGGTGCATGTGCGGCTGACCGAATCAGGCTATGAGGTCACCGACCTGGTCCACGGCGACACGGTCACCGAGGTGCTCAAATACGTGCAGTTCCAGCCAGCCGAATTGCTGATGACCTTCCGGCGGAAGGTCACCGCGGCGAAAGACCTGCAGCGGGCCGAAGCCAATCAGTTCATTGCGGATTACGTGGCGGGGCTGGAGGGGTACACTTACCTGGAAGGCGAGGAGCTGCCGGTGCAGACTGCGAA
>CAZOES010000112.1:0-14170 GCA_964578865.1 uncultured Gemmatimonadaceae bacterium
CCCCGGGTGCGGCCCGGCGATCGCGGCCTCGTTCGACGCCGGGGACCTCCGGGCAGTCTCCTTCCATAGCCGCATCAAACTCGGTATCCTCTCCCCGGAGCAGGTGCGCGCCTGCGGCGACCCTGCGCTGATGTTCTTCAACGTGAATACCCCCGCTGACCTCGCCGAGGCCAATCAGCTGTGGCAGCAACCCGGATCGTCTCGATAATTGGAAAGCCAAACGCGGGGAAAACCACCCTGGCCATCGCGCTTGCCAGCGAGTTTGTTCGCAAGGGTCGCAGGGTCATGGCGATCAAGCACGCCAATCACCCCTCCGAGTTCGACCGCCATGGCACCGACAGCCACCGGCTCTTCCACGAAGGCAAAGCCGAGCGGGTGCTGGTCGCCGGTCCCGACCTCCGGGTCACCTTCGAGCGCCGGGCCGACGACACCGATCCGGTGGCTCTGGCGAAGCAGTATTTCGACGGGGCCGACATCGTAATTGTCGAGGGGTACCGCAGCGCCGCGATCCCCAAGATCGAGGTCTTCCGCCGGGCCGCGAGCGACACCCCGATCTTCGACCCCTCCTTCCCCGGAGCCGGTCTCTGGATCGCGATTGTGACTGACGACGAGAAATTCGACGCGCCCTGCCCGGTCCTCCGCTTCCGCGACACCATGTGGCTGCAGCTGCTGGCGAACCTGGCGTGGGAAAAGGCCAGGGTGATCTAGCAAGTACCGGGCACCGGGTACCGAGTTGGTCTCGACTCGCTGCTCCTCGGTACTCGGTACTCGGCACTATCCGATGAACTCTCCCCTTGCCCCCCGTGAAGCCGCCCTCGAAATCCTGAGTCAGGTCCGCCGCCAACCCGCGCTCCGGGTCCCGCTGGATGATGCGCTCGATGGCGTTCTCGCCGAAGAGATCGTCTCTCCCCTCGATGTACCCGCCTGGGCCAACTCGGCAATGGACGGTTATGCCGTCCGGAGTGCCGATGTGGCGGCCGCCAGTGAGCACTCGCCTCGAACCCTCCGGGTCATCGAGCATATCGCGGCCGGCGCCTTCCCCCAGAGGAGTCTCCAGCCGGGCACCTGCGCCAGGATTTTCACCGGAGCGCCGATTCCCCCGGGTGCCGATTGCGTGATCCGCCAGGAAGACACCGACGGGGGAGCCGAAATGGTCGCGATCGTCAAAGGTCGAGAGCCGGGCTCCAACATCCGGCCGGCCGGCGAAGACATCCGGAAAGGGACCAGGGTTCTCTCCCAGGGCGATGAGCTCAGCCCCGCCGCCGTTGGCGTGCTGGCGTCGCTCGCGGTGGCTGCTCCGATGATTTATCGCCGCCCCCGAGTCGGCATCATGGGTGGTGGCGACGAGATCGTCGACATCGACCAACCCGATCTGATTCTGAGCGGGCAGAAGGTCGCCAGTTCCAACACTCACACCCTGATGGCGCTGGTCCGAAAAGCCGGCGGTGAGCCGGTCAATCTGGGTATCGCGCGGGACACTCGAGAGAGTCTCCGGGAACATCTGGTGCGGGCCGGTGAATGTGACCTGTTGATCACTTCGGCAGGAATCAGTGTGGGAGAGCACGACTACATCCGGGAAGTGATGGCGGAGCTGGGGGCTCACCTGCGGTTCTGGCGCCTGCGGATGCGCCCTGGTGCGCCGGTAGGCTTCGGAATGCTGGGAGAGATTCCCTGGATCGGACTTCCGGGGAATCCGGTGAGCACCATGGTGACGTTCGAGCTGTTCGTCCGGCCGGCCATCCGGAAGCTCTCGGGCCGGATTCTCCCGTTCCGCTGCTCGGCACCGGTTCGGGTGGCCGAAGCGATCACTTTGGGACCAAAGCTGCAGCACTTTCTCCGGGCCGTGGTAACGCCGGGAGAACCGTTGCCTGCTGCCAGGCTGACCGGCCCCCAGGGTTCCGGCATCCTCACGTCGATGCTCAAGGCCAACGCTCTCTTGATCGTGCCCGAGGGACAGTTGGAAACCCCGGCAGGAAGCGAGGCCCGGGCCATTCTGCTCGACGAGCCGATCCATCAGGCCGAACCGGCCTTCTGAGAACCCAGCCGGTGGCTCCTTCCACAACTCTCAGCTGCTATGCAGTCACCGCTCCAGGAATGGAGGGGATCACCGCGCTCGAACTCGAACGACTGGGGCTGAAGCCCACCGATCAGGAACCGGGCGGAGTGGCCTTTGAGGGGGCATTGGATGATCTGGCACGGTCCAACCTGTGGCTGCGGACTGCCAGCCGGATCCTGGTACGGATCACCAGCTTTCGAGCGCGGGCGCTGGGAGAACTGGAGCGAAAAGCCGGAACGATCGAGTGGAAATCGTGGCTGGTACCGAGCCTGCCGGTCACCCTCCGGGTCAGCTGCAGGAAGTCCCGGCTTTACCATCAGAAAGCCGTGGCGGAGCGAATCGCCAAGTCGCTCTCGGCCTCGGGGTGGTCGATTGCCGGCGGGCCCGCCGTTGAGGACGGGGACGATGAACCGGCGCCAGCTCCTTCGGCTCAGCTCCTGGTGGTCCGGGTCTTTCGGGACGAGTGCACCATCAGTCTGGACAGCTCGGGTGAGCTGTTGCATCGCCGGGGTTACCGGCTCGCCGGCGGCAAAGCTCCACTCCGGGAAACCCTGGCGGCCGGACTGATCATCGCGAGCGGGTGGGACCCCGCGACGCCGCTGGTCGATCCGTTCGCAGGCTCCGGCACCATTCCGATTGAAGCGGCACTGATCGCAAGGCGAATTCCTCCGGGGCGGCATCGCGACTTTGCCTTTCAGCGCTGGCCCGGGTGGAGCGAAGATCGCTGGAAGCGGCTGATCGACGCCGCTGACGGGCAATCATTACAGGCCGCACCCGGGCCGATTCACGCCAGCGACCGTGACGCAGGCGCGGTGACCGCGATGACTCAGAACGGGGAGCGAGCCGGAGTTTTGGCTGACATCTCAATCTCCAAAGCCGCGGTCTCGAACCTGGCAGTTCCTGAGGGAGTCGGGCAGCTGATCAGCAATCCGCCGTACGGCGTCCGGGTCGGGGAGCAGGGCGAGTTGCGGGATCTCTACGCCCGGTTGGGCCAGATCGCTCACGCGAAGCTGGCAGGGTGGCAGGTGACCCTTCTGGTGCCGAACTTCCCGCTCGAGAGGCAGATGAAGCTGGAGTGGGCCGAGCTCTTTAGAAGCAAGAATGGAGGACTACCGGTGCGCGCGGTTGGTACCAGGGTGCCCTGAGAGGGACAGAGCGACAGACGGACAGACGGACAGGCGGACCGCCGAAAACTTGCCCCGAGTCCTCCCCGCCCCTACTATTACCCCGTCGCAGGGGAGTAGCTTATCCGCCGAGTGGCGGACGTCTGCATCGTCAACACTGTCGGGCTTTGGTCCGGCACGGTGCAGATGGGGTGGCAATCAGTCGATTGCCTTCTAGAGCGAGACCTTCGTCGGGGCGCGAGCCCCCTCGAAGGCTCGCTCTTTTTGTTTTGGAGGATTTCGTGAACAATCTGAAAACCGCCGTCCTCATGGCCGGTTTGATTGGTCTCTTGATGGCCGCCGGCCAGGCGCTCGGCGGCACCAATGGTCTGCTCCTGGGCTCGGTACTCGGTCTGGGAATGAACTTCATCATGTACTTCTTTTCTGACCGGCTGGTGCTCCGGATGTACGGGGCCCAGATCGTTACCGAGCAGGAGGCGCCTGAGTTGTACCGGATGGTAGACCGGCTGCGGCAGCGGGCTGGTCTGCCGATGCCGGTGGTAGCACTGGCACCGCACGAGCAGCCCAACGCCTTCGCCACCGGGCGGAGTCCGGAGAAAGCGGTAGTCGCGGTGACTACCGGCATTCTCAAAGCCATGCCCAAGGATGAGCTCGAGGGAGTCATCGCCCATGAACTGGCTCACATCAAGAACCGGGACATGCTGATCAGCACCATCGCGGCCGGTATCGCCGGGATGATCGGCAACCTGCCCTGGTTGCTGATGTTTGCCGGCGGGTCACGGGACGACGAGGGACGTCACCCGGCACTTGATCTGGCACTGGTGATTCTGGCCCCGATCGCGGCCATGCTGATTCAGTTCGCCATCTCCCGGCAGCGTGAGTTCGAGGCCGATCGGGTGGGGGCCGAAATTCTGGGTCGTCCGCTACCGCTGGCCCATGCGCTCAAGCGGCTGGACTACCTGGCCCACCGGATCCCCATGCAGGTAGCTCCGGCGGCAGCGCCGCTGGCCCAGGTCAACCCGCTGGCGGCAATGGGTGGAGGATTCACCCGCTGGTTCAGCACCCATCCTCCCACCGAGGAGCGGGTAGCCCGTCTGGAAGCCATGGCCGCCGGAGTGGGGCGCTAAGTGGCCGTCGTCGAGCACCACACCGAGGTCTGGATCGTCTTCGGACTGGTAATAGTCGGACTGCTGATTCTGGACCTCGGGATTCTCAACCGCCGCTCCCATGTTCTAGCCCCGAAAGAGGCCCTGAGCTGGAGCGGCGGGATTGTTACCCTGGCGCTGCTGTTCGGCGCCTATCTCGGGTGGCGCAGCGGAACCCACCCGATGGTGGAGTTCTACACCGGCTATCTGATAGAGCTGTCGCTCAGCGTCGATAATCTCTTTGTTTTCCTGCTGATCTTTCAGTACTTCGCAGTTCCCGCCGCGTTACAGCCACGGGTCCTCAAGTGGGGCATCTTCGGAGCGATGGTGATGCGCGGCATCATGATCCTGGCGGGATCGCTGCTGCTCAACCGGTTCGAGTGGATCGTGTACCTGTTCGGCGGGATCCTGATCGTCACCGGATTCCGGATGTTCTCCTCGGAGGATGCCCGGGTCGAGCCGGAGAAGAACCCGCTGGTCCGGCTGGCTCGCAAGATCTTTCCGGTCACCCAGACCTACTGCGACTCCCATTTCTTCTGGAAGAACATCTCCGGGAAGTGGATGGCCACCCCGCTCTTCCTGGTGCTCCTGGTGGTGGAGTGGAGCGATCTGGTCTTTGCGATCGACAGCATCCCGGCAGTCTTCGCGGTCACCCGGGACCCGTTCATTGTCTACTCCTCCAATCTCTTCGCCATCATGGGTCTGCGAGCCCTGTTCTTCGTGCTGGCCGGAGCGCTCGACCGGTTCCGTTATCTCAAGCCGGCAGTGGCGATCATCCTGGTATTCGTCGGGATCAAAATGGTGGGAGCGGCGTGGATCCACTTTCCCACCATGTTGTCGCTGGCAATCATCATCACGATTCTGAGTGGTGGCGTCATAATGTCTCTGCTCCGGCCGGCTGCCCAGCCGCCGACCGGATAGGCCGAGTAGCGTCGGGGAACCGATGGGGTCACCTTTCTGCAAACCCCAACCGGTTCCCCATGGCAGATCTCTGGCGTGGTACCACGGCCCTCATCACCGGCGCCTCGCGCGGCATCGGCGAGGCATTCGCCGATCTGCTCGCTGCCCGCGGAGTGGACCTGGTCCTGGTGGCCCGTAACGCCCAGACCCTGGAAACCGTAGCCGCACGAGCCCGCCAGCTGGGCCGCAAAGTCAGCGTCATCCCCGCCGATCTGGGCCAGCCCATCACCGCCGGACTCCTCGAAAACGACCTCAGGTCACGCGGGCTGGTGATTGACCACCTGATCAACAATGCGGGAGTGGGCCCCAACGGAAAATTCCACACCGTGCCGGCCGATCAGCACCTTCCCACCATCGATGTCAACGTTCGTGCGGTAGTCGACCTCTCGGCCCGGCTGCTTCCCGGTATGGTCGAACGGAAGCGCGGCGGGCTGATCAATGTCGCCTCGACTGCCGCATGGCAGGGCCTGATGTGGTTGCCGGTGTACTCCGCCTCCAAGGCATTTGTGGTCACCTGGAGCGAGGCGACCTGGATGGCGCTGAGGGGGACCGGGGTGCGCTGCTGCTGTGTGTCGCCCGGTCCCGTCGATACCGGCTTCTTCGAGGCCAACCGCCTGGAGACCAAGCCGCCCCGCTGGGCCATGCAGAGTGCGACAACCGTCGCTGAGCGAGCTCTGCGCTCCTATGAGAACGACGACTGTCACGTGATAACCTTTCTCCCCTTCCGACTGATGGCGTGGTCCACTCGGCTGGCCCCGCGGGCGCTCGCGGCCCGACTCGCCTCGTGGTACGCCAGGCCCAGATGAACATCCGAACATCAAGCTGGTTCACGGCCCTGGTTCTTCCGCTCTCGTTCCTTTCCTGTGCCCCCCGGGTTTCCCCCACGGAGATCGCGGTTGCCCACGACAATCGCGCGGCGGCCGGCCAGCTCGAGAACAAGGTTCTGACTCTCGGGCTGGAGGCCCGTTTGGGACGCTGGTTCCCCGAGGGCGACAGCGGTCCTGCGCTTCCGGCCCAGTTCTTCGCCGAACCAGGCAAGCCTGCATCGGTGCCCGGTCCGTTGATCCGGATTCCGACCGGGACCCGGATCCTTGCGACGGTACACAACCGGCTGGACTCAACCCTGGTGCTGCATGGACTGACGACTCACCCTGGACCAGCCAACGACAGCGTGGTCATCGCTCCGGGAGCGACGGCACGGCTGGATTTTGAGGCGGGTGAACCAGGGACCTACTTCTACTGGGCCAGCACCACTCGAAAAGATCTGGAGACCCGCGAGTGGCTCGACAGTCAACTGGGCGGAGCATTCATCGTCGACTCCGCCGATAACAAGCCGGACGACCGGGTCTTTGTGCTCAGTGCCTGGGGCCACTTCCTCGACACCATCATCCCTCCCGATACCGGCGAGGTGATGATGATCAACGGTCGGGGCTGGCCCTACACCGAGCGGCTCGATCTGATGGTGGGCGACACGGTGCAATGGCGGCTGGTGAATCCGAGTTACAGCTCCCACCCGATGCACCTGCATGGCGTCTTCTTTCGGCTGGCGAGCCGAGGTGACTGGCGGAGCGACACTTTGCTGGCTCCCGATCGCCGGCCGCTCGAGGTAACCGAGCTGGTGGCGCCGGGTGGAACCGCCCTGATCCGGTGGGCTCCGGCCCAACCCGGCAACTGGGTGTTCCACTGTCATTTTGCATTTCATGTGACCGGTGCGACGATGAAGCATGGATCCGACGCAGGTCACAGCATGTCCGGCCTGGTGCTCGGCATTCACGCCAACCGGCCCGACTCGACCCCGGTGGCGGCAGCGCCGGTTCCCGCCAGGCCGATCCGGATTCTGGTGGAGCAACAGGATGACGGACTGCCTGACGGACCGGCCTACGGATATCAGATCGACGATGGAAAGCGCCCGCTGGCACCGGGCAAGGTCACCTTTCCCAGTCCGACCCTGGTACTCACACGGGGTGAACCGGTCGCGATCACCGTGGTGAATCACCTCCGGCAACCAACCTCGGTCCACTGGCATGGAATGGAGCTGGAGAGTTATCCCGACGGTGTGCCGGGATGGAGCGGCAGCGGCACTCGCCGGATGCCCCCGATCGCACCGGGCGATTCGTTCACCGCTCGCTTCACTCCTCCACGGACGGGCACTTTCATCTACCACACTCACTTCGACGAACAAGAGCAGATGTCAGGTGGCCTCTACGCGCCGCTTCTGGTACTGGAGCCGGGGCAACACTTCGACCCGGACCAGGAGCGGCTGATCCTGGTGGGCCTGGGAGGGAGAAACGGTGCCGTCGACACGCTGCCCAGTCTGGTGAATGGCAGTCACACCCCGGCGCCGCTCGACCTGCGGGCCGGACGAACCTATCGGCTGCGGCTCATCAACATCGACGCCGACCACAGAATCGGATTCACCCTCCGGCGGGGCACCAGCGTGGTCAACTGGAGGGCGCTGGCCCGAGACGGGGCTGATCTTCCGGCCCCGCTGCAGACGATACAACCGGCCGATATCATGACCGGTGCGGGACAGACCGCCGACTTCAGCTTCACTCCCCAATCGGCCGGCACCTGGCAGCTCGACGTGGCTGCGCCGTTCGCGATCCGCCCCTGGACCGTCCCTCTACTCCTCAAGGCGCAATGAGTTTCCTCGACCGACTCGGCCTGGGCCGCAAGGAACTGCGAGCCTGGGCCATGTACGACTGGGCCAACTCGGCGATGGTCACCACCATCGTCACCGCGGTCTTCCCGATCTACTTCGCCAAGGTGGCCGCGGCGGGTCTGGAGCCGGCGGTCGCGACCAAGAAACTGGCCGATGCCACCACCATCGGACTGGCCATCATTGCGGTGCTTTCCCCGATTCTGGGCGCGATTGCCGATAGGGCCGGGGTCAAGAAGAAACTGCTGGGTGTTTCGCTGCTGATCGGTGTGGCCGCGGTAGGGATGATGTTCTTCATCGAGCAGGGCGAGTGGCTCTATGCCGCGATCCTGTTCGTGATCGCCAATATCGCGGTCAATGCCAGTTACGTCTGCTACGACTCCTTCCTGCCTCACATCGCAAAGCCGGAGGAGATGGACCGGGTCTCTACCGCCGGCTACGCCTTGGGGTACGTCGGCGGAGGACTCCTGTTGGCATTGAACCTCGCCTGGATCCAGCAACCGGGCTGGTTCGGTCTTCCCCATGGTGAGGGTCTCACTCCGGCCCAGGCCACCTTGCCGACCCGGCTGGCCTTTCTGTCAGTCGCGATCTGGTGGGCGGTATTTTCGATTCCCCTCTTCCGGGATGTGCCGGAACCGCCGGCCACCGGCGACGGCAGGATCGAAATCGGCGGCGCTATAAAGGAGTTGGGAAACACCTTCAAGCGGCTGGGACGGTTCAAGCATGCAGCCCTGATGCTGATCGCCTTTCTGATTTACAACGATGGGATCGGCACCATCATCCGGATGGCCACGATCTATGGAACCGAGATCGGGATCGGAACTACTGCGCTGATCGCATCGATCATGATCGTCCAGTTCGTGGGCATACCTTTCGCCTTTCTGTTCGGCAGCTTCGCTTCCAGGATCGGAGCCAAACGGGCCATCTTCGTGGGTCTGGTGGTCTACGCCGGGATCAGTCTGCTGGGCTTCTATATGAAAACCGCGACCCACTTCCTGGTCCTCGCCTTGCTGGTAGGAATGGTCCAGGGCGGGACCCAGGCGCTTTCGCGCTCGATGTTTGCCAGCATGATTCCCAAGGATCGCTCAGCCGAGTTCTTCGGATTCTTCGCGGTGGTCGAGAAGTTTGCCGGGATCTTCGGTCCCTGGGTCTTTGCCCGGGTGATCGGGGTCACCGGATCGAGCCGCTCGGCGATTCTGGCCATCGTGGTGTTCTTCGTGATCGGCGGAACCCTGCTGCACTTCGTCGATGTCGAGAAGGGCCAGGCCGAGGCGCGGGCGGCCGAGGCTGCCGGCACTGCCTGACGCTGCTAAGATCTAGGGCCTTGCCGAGTCGGGGGTGCCGGCATATTTTATGTTTATGCACTCGACTGATACCTCCGCCCCGCGCATGAGCAAGCGCATGAAGCAGTCCACTACCGCGCGCGGCGAGCGACGGCCAGTCTGAGTTTACCCTGAATCTGACTGCCACGCCCCGCCGGGTCTAAACGGCGGGGCGATTTTTTATTCGGGAGGCGAATGGCAGACGCGATTGCATTGACCCGGGAGCTGGTCCGGATCGAAAGCGAGACCGGCAACGAAGGACCGGTGGCCACCTTCCTGGGCGGGGCGCTGGAAAAGCTGGGCTATCAGGTCACCCGCCAGCCGGTGAGTCCGGGACGGTTCAACCTGTACGCCTACCGGGAGCCCCCCGAGGTGGTTTTCTCCACCCATCTCGACTGCGTGCCGCCCTATGTGCCTCTGAGGGAGGATGCCACCTATCTGCATGGCCGGGGCAGCTGTGACGCCAAGGGGCTGGCCGCAGCGATGGTGGCGGCGGCGGAGCAGCTGGCGGCGGGCGGTGAGCGGCGGATCGGGCTGCTCTTCGTGGTCGGCGAAGAGAACGGCTCCGATGGCGCGGCCATGGCCAAAGAGCTGCGACCCAAGGGCCGGTACATGATCAACGGGGAACCGACCGAGAACCGGCTGAGCATCGGGCAGAAGGGTTCGCTCAAGGTGACCCTGGAGTGCGAAGGGGTGGCAGCCCACTCGGGCTATCCGGAGCTGGGACGCTCGGCCATCAACCCGGTGCTCGACACCATCGAACGGTTGCGCAAGATGCCCCTCCCTACCGACCCGATGCTGGGCTCCGGCACGCTGAATGTCGGAGTTATTGAAGGAGGGGTGGCGCCCAACGTGATTGCCCCCGCCGCCCGGGCCCAGTTGCTGTTCCGGCTGGTAGGACCGTCGGATGAGTTGCGGAGGAGGGTGCTGGCTGAAGCGTCGGAAGGGGTGGTGGTCACCTTCCCCACTGAGCTGCCGTACTTCAAGAACACGGTAGCTCCGCCGGCGGGCTGGGACACCACCGTGGTGGCCTACGCCAGCGATCTGCCCTTCCACGCGGCCTGGGGCGAGGGATATCAGCTGGGCCCCGGCACCATCCGGGTGGCTCACACCAGTGAAGAACGGATCGGGAAGGCCGAGTTGCTGAAGGGAGTGGAGCTGTACGTGAAGCTGGCGATGGACCTGATAGGAAGAAGCCGTTAGCCGTTAGCCATTAGCTCTTAGCCCTTAGCTCTTAGCCATCTCAATCGCATGCCTGCCAAGATCCCGGTAACCATCCTCGGCGCCACCGGCACCGTCGGCCAGAAGTTCGTCCGCCTTCTGGAGGACCATCCCTGGTTCGAGATAGCCTCAGTGGCGGCCTCGGAGCAGAGTGCCGGCCGGCTTTACGGCGAAGTGGTTCGCTGGCGGGAGAACACCCCGATCCCCGAGCGGGTCGCGGCGATGACCGTTCAGCGCACCGCCCCCGGGCTTCCCGGCCGAATCGCCTTCTCCGCCATCGAAGCAGAGATCGCCGGTGAAGTGGAACAGGCCTTCGCCAAAGCCGGGGTATTCGTGGTGACCAATACCAAGACTCACCGGATGGATCCGTTCGTCCCGCTGCTGATTCCCGAGGTGAATCCGGGCCACCTCGACATTCTCGCGCAGCAGCAGGTCGAGAAGGGCTGGAGCGGAGGCATCGTCGCCAATCCCAACTGCTCCACCGCCGGGCTGGTTCTGGCCCTGGCGCCGCTGCACAACGCCTTCGGAGTCGAAAAGCTCTTCGTCGCTACCATGCAGGCGGTGAGCGGCGCGGGTTATCCCGGGGTCGCATCGCTCGATGCTTTGGGGAATGTCATCCCCTATATCGGCGGCGAAGAAGAGAAGATGGAGAAGGAGTCCCGCAAGATCCTGGAAGGCACCTTCTCGGTAAGCGCCCACACCAACCGGGTGGCAGTGGTGGATGGCCATCTGGAAGTGGCTTCGGTTGGATTCAGCCGGAGAGTAAAGCCGGCCGAGGCGATCGCTGCGATCGAAGCGTTCCGAGCGCCGGAAGAGGTCGCGGCCTTGCCCTCCACACCGATTCGCCCGGTGGAGTACGACGCCCGGCCCGATCGGCCACAGTCGCGACTCGACCTGGATCGGGGCGCCGGGATGACCGTGACGGTCGGGCGAATCCGCCCCTGCAACCTGCTCGATCTCCGGATGGTTCTGCTGTCGCACAACACCATCCGCGGAGCGGCCGGAGCCGCGGTCCAGAATGCAGAGCTGTTAGTACAACGGGGATTTGTGAAGTAGTACCGGGTACCGAGTACCGAGTCACCCCTCGGTACTCGGTACTCGGACTCGGCACTTCTATGCGCATCGCCCTCGTCGGCAACGGCAAGATGTCCAGCGCCATCGCCCAGCTTGCGGTGGAGCGGGGGCACGCCGTCACCACGGTGATCGGGTCAGAAGAGAATCGGAATGGCGGCGGCCTGACCGAAGCCCGGCTGGGGAAATGCGACGTGGTCTTCGAATTCACCCGCCCCGAAGCGGCCGCCGACAATCTGCTGCGGCTGGCCCGGCTGGGAGCCAGGGTAGTAAGCGGGACCACCGGCTGGAGCTCACGGTTGGCTGAGGTAAGTCGAGTGGTCACAGAACACGGCGGAGCGCTGCTCCACAGCCCTAACTTTTCGCCCGGAGTCCAGCTCTTTCTTCGCACCGCGAAGGACATGGCTCGTCGTTTTCAGGGAAAGACCGGGTTCGATGGTTTTGTGGTGGAAACCCATCACGCCGCCAAAGTGGATGCCCCTTCGGGAACCGCGGTGGCGTTGCGGTCGGCATTGCGCCAGGGAGACCAGGGCCGGGAATTCCCGGTTACCAGCATCCGAGGGGGATATGCCCCGGGTACCCACCGGGTGACTTACGATGCGCCGTTCGAGTCGATCCGGCTGGAGCATGAAGCCCGCAGCCGGGCGGTGTTCGCCGCCGGGGCGCTTATGGCGGGGGAGTGGCTGCAAGGCAGGACTGGAGTGTTCACGTTCGAACAGATGCTCTTCGAGGAGGAGTCATGACGACACTACAAGGATGCGGCACGGCTCTGGTTACGCCGTTCCAGCCGGATGGCACTGTAGACGTCGAGGCTCTTCGAAAGTTGGTCCTCTGGCAGATTGAAGAGGGCATCGACTTCCTGGTGCCCTGCGGCAGCACCGGTGAAGCCGTGACTCTCTCACCGGCCGAGCGGGAGCTGGTGGTTGGCACCGTGGTCCAGACCGCGGCGGGCCGGGTTCCGGTGATGGCCGGCGCCACCCACAATGACACTCGTCAGGCGGTGGAAGAGGCCCGCCGAATGAGTTCCCTGGGTGTGACCTGGCTGCTCTCGGCTACGCCTTACTACAACAAGCCGACACCCGAGGGATTGTTCCGCCATTTCACCGCGATCGCCGACGCATCCAGCGTTCCGGTCTGCCTCTACAATGTGCCCGGCCGCACCGCGGTGAACCTCAAGCCCGAGACCGTGATCCGGCTCTCGGGCCATCCCAACATCATCGGGATCAAGGAATCCTCCGGTGATCTGGCCCAGGTGCAGCACCTCCTGCTGGGCCGGCCGGAAGGCTTCAGCGTGCTTTCCGGGGAAGACTGGATGACCCTGGCGGTGATCGCGGCGGGTGGAGACGGACTGGTGTCGGTGGCCTCCAATGAGATTCCCAAGCTCATGAGCCAACTGGTCCGCCGTTCACTCCGGGGCCAGGTGGCCGAGGCGAGGGACATTCTTTATCAGGTGCTGCCGCTGCTGGAGGCCAACTTCATCGAGACCAACCCGGCTCCGGTGAAGGCGGCGCTGGCGGCCATGGGGCGTATTACCAATCAGCTTCGGCTGCCCCTGGTTCCGCTGTCGGAGACCCGTCGTCCACCACTCCTGGCCGCACTTCGGGAAGCGGGCGTCGAACCGGTCGCGGAAATGGCCCATACGTGACAGTCGATCTCAAGGCAGCGCTCGAGCGCTACGCCGACGGAGTCCCCAAGGGCGAGGACGCGGCCGCCTCAGGCGCATTCGAGCGGCTCAAGGCCGGCCTCAACGCCGGTACCATCCGGGCCGCGGAGCGAGATCAACATGGGGTTTGGCACGCCAATCCATGGGTGAAAGCGGGGATCCTGCTGGGATTCCGGCTGGGCCGGGTGGCACCCACCGCCCGAGGGGGCCCGTTCACCTTCTACGACAAAGACACCTGGCCGCTCAAGCAGATCAATCTGGCCGATGGCGTGCGAATCGTTCCAGGTGGCACCGGGATCCGAGATGGCTGCTATCTCGCCTCCGGGACCGTGATACTGCCGCCCTCATTTGTGAATGCGGGCGCTTATGTCGATGAAGGCACCATGATCGACTCCCACGCCCTGGTCGGTTCCTGCGCCCAGGTCGGCAAGCGAGTCCATCTCTCGGCCGGAGTGCAGATCGGGGGAGTGCTGGAGCCGATCGGGGCCATGCCGGTGATCATCGAAGATGACGTGCTGGTAGGCGGCAACTCGGGAGTGTACGAAGGCACCATCGTGCGGGAACGGGCGGTTCTGGCGCCGGGAACGTTGTTGACCGGGGGAACCATCGTGTTCGACCTGGTCCGCAACACCAGCTACCGCAAAGAGGGGGACCGGCCGCTCGAAATACCGGCCGGCGCTGTGGTGGTTCCCGGCAGCCGGCCGGTGAGCTCGGGTCCCGGCAAGGAGATGGGATTGTCGCTCTACGCGCCGGTGATCGTGAAATACCGGGATGAGCGGACTGAAACTGCGGTCCGTCTAGAAGAACTGCTGAGATAATACAAGACCACCACAGAGACACAGAGATCACAGAGGTCACAGAGAAAGCCAGAAATTGTTTGGCAGTCTCTGTGACCTCAGCGTCCTCTGTGTCTCTGTGGTATCAGTTAACGAATCCAAAGCGAAAAGAA
>CAZOES010000113.1:0-14148 GCA_964578865.1 uncultured Gemmatimonadaceae bacterium
GTTTAGCTTCGCCTATAGCCCGAGCCCGTGGCTGTTCTCACGGCATCCCGCCCTTCTCACCCAGCTTGAGCCGGTCCCGGAACGCATTGAATGAGATAGAATATCCGGCGACCGTCTCCACGACCGAGTCGGTATTAACCATGTAATTGAGTTGGCCGAGGGCCTGGCGATCGCCGATCAGGTCGTCGTATGCGGTGGTTTTGTCGGCGCCCTGCAGCAGGGGATAATTCCGGTAGAATAAGTTCCCGCCTCGCTGGCTCAGGTAGACATTCTGCATCTGGGTCGCCACGAACTCCTCCGAGTCACCCCATCTCGTCATATCCTTCGCGCCGTTGACGATCTCATAGGTCCATCGGCCCATGCGGTAGGCGTGAACCATCTCGTGAAAGAGAATGTCGTCCTGGCCATTAAAGCGATCCGAGGGATTCTCGTGCTCGGTGGGGTTGTAATACACTCTGATGCCGCCACCCTCCTTGGGAGCTCCGGGAAAAGTCATTGCACCGCAGTGGCACTTACTGCCATCCGATTTGAGGTATGGGTGAATCGAGTATCGGATATTCGGGTTCAACGCTCCAAAAAGCAGACGCCCGATCGGAGTCTGCACGATCACCTTCAAGATCTCGATCACGCTTTTCTCGTAACTCACCGCCTCAGGGGGCGGGTTGGGGTCTTCGATGGTCTCGTACAGGTTCTTGGCGGTGTGCTGTAGCCAGCGGTACATGTGCAGGTCCTTCTTGGCCGCGAAATACTCGATCTGGCGCCTGCGCGCCTCCTCATAGCGGCCGGGGTGATTCACGTAGATGGGGTATTTGAGGAAGCGTCGCATGGATCGGTCCCGGCTGAGGGTCACTTCTAGATCGAGATCGGCCCAGCAAACCCGTCATTCCGCGTGGGTCCTGCATACCTATGCACCGGGACCACCCTCCTGCACTTAACCAGCGACCCCTTCTATACTTCCGCCCGTCGGACGGTCCACCGTGGACCCTCCTGATCCCTTGAGCCAAGTTGAAGCCGTGTCAGACGCCACGACCCCAGTGATCCTGTCCGCCTGCCGAACCCCCATCGGGAAGTACCTGGGCGGGCTGTCCTCCCTTTCTGCGCCGCAACTCGGGGCGATTGTTGTCCGGGAAAGTGTGAAGCGCGCCGGAGTGGACGCCGGTGCAATCGATGAAGTCATCCTGGGTCAGGTGGTGCAGGGCGGCTCGGGGCAGGCCCCGGCGCGCCAGGCCATGATTCATGGCGGCATTCCCGGGGTAGTGCCCGCGCTGACCATCAACAAAGTTTGCGGCTCGGGACTCAAGGCGGCGATGCTGGCGGCCCAGGCGATCAAAGCGGGCGACGCCCAGTGTATCGTCGCCGGGGGACAGGAGTCGATGTCCTCGGCGCCGCACTATCTCTACGGTTACCGCAACGGAATCAAAGCGGGCAACCAGACCATTATCGACGGCATGATTCACGACGGGCTGTGGGATTCGTTCGGCAACAATCACATGGGTGAGTACGCCGAATACACCGCCACCAAGGCGGGGATCACCCGGGCCGAGCAGGATGAGTTCGCCTATGAGAGCCATCGCAAGGCGATCGCCGCAATGGATGGAGGGAAGTTCACCGCCGAGATCGTTCCGGTGGAAATACCCGGGAAGGGCGGAGTCACCAGGGTGAGTGCCGACGAAGCGCCCCGGCGCGACACCAGCATCGAATCGCTGGCCAAGCTCAAGCCCGCCTTCAAGAAGGATGGTTCGGTGACGGCGGGGAACGCTCCTGGCCTCAACGATGGCGCCAGCGCGCTGGTGGTGGCTTCACTCGCCTTTGCCAAGGCCCATGGACTGCAGCCGCTGGCCCGGATCACGGCGTACGCCACCGGTGGTGGCGAACCCAAAGATCTCTTCTTCGCTCCCATCCTGGCGGTGCAGAACCTGATGAAGAAGGCCGGGAGCAAGATCAGCGACTACGACCTGATCGAGGCCAACGAAGCCTTTGCGGTCCAGGCCATCGCCGATGGACGGGGCCTGGGCTGGGACTTCGGCAAGGTGAACATCCACGGCGGAGCCGTGGCGCTGGGCCACCCGATCGGCGCGAGCGGCGCCCGGGTGCTGACCACCCTCCTGTACGCGCTGGCTGATCAGAACAAGCGCACCGGTCTCGCCACTCTGTGTCTGGGCGGCGGGAACGCGGTGGCCCTCACGGTTGAAAGGATGTGACCCGATGAGCAGCCCCTCCTTGCCTGAACGACGTCTCCCGGTCGGTGCCAGGGCCTTCTCCTGGCCGCTTTCGGTAGTGCTGGGAGCCCTGATCGTGGCGCTGTCGGCCCAGATCGCGCTGCCACTGCCGTTTTCACCGGTGCCGATGACCCTTCAGGGCTTCGCGGTGATTGTGGTCGGCGGCCTCTTTGGCGCCGCGGCCGGTGCCGGTGCGCTGTTGCTCTATCTGGTGGCGGGAATCTTCGGAGTGCCGGTCTTCGCGATGGGGGGTTCGGGGCTGGCTCGGGTGTTGGGTCCCACCGGCGGTTACCTGCTGGCCTTCCCGGTCGCCGCGATCGTTGCCGGCGCGGTCGGAAAACGGGGCGCGCCGCTCCGCTGCTTCCTGGCCGCGCTGGTCGCCATGATGGTGATTCATCTCGGCGGCTGGGCGCAGCTGGCGATCGTCTCCGGTGGTGCCAAGGCCGCCATTCTGGGTGTGACACCCTTCCTGTTGCAGGACTCTCTCAAAGTCGTGCTCGCCGCGGTGGTCCTGTGGTGGGCTCATCACGCTCTTCGTCCACACCCATGACCGATCCCGTGGTCCATCCTGCGCCCAAGCGCCTCAAGGCGGTGGGATGGACCATTGCATTTCTGTTGCTCGGATTCGTGATCATGTTCGGCCTGGCCAGCGGTCTCTTTCTCCTGGCCGGCCAATCGCCCGACCCCTCCCATCCGACTCCATTTCTTCTGGTAGCCCAGACCGCCGCCGGCCTGGTCGGGTTCGGTTTGTCGACCTGGCTGATCGGCGTGCGGGTACTGAAGCTCACCTGGGCCGATTTGCGTTATCGGCCGGTGCAGGGAGCCGGAAAGGGGTTTGGTCTCGGCGTACTGGTGGGAGTATTGCCGGCCTCGGCTGCCATTCTGCTTTCGCTTCCCTTGGGCCACGCCCGGTTTGTGCCTGACAGCGGCGGGCCCGGTTTGTATCTCCAGCAGGTGGCCCTCACCGCGCTGCTGCTGGCACCGGCCGCGCTGCTCGAGGAGATGATTTTCCGGGGGGTGGGGCAGGTGGTCCTGGCCAAGGCGTTCGGCCGACTTCCAGCGTTGCTTGCACTCTCCATACTCTTTGCCTGCGCCCATCTGCTCAACCCCAACACAACTCCTCTCGGCATCACCAACATCGCCCTCGCGGGCGTTTTTCTTGGGCTGGTGTTCTATACGCCGGGTGGGATCTGGACCGCCTGGGGAGCCCATCTGGGATGGAACGCCACCCTGGCCGCGCTGGATGCACCGGTGAGCGGACTGCCGTTTGAAATTCCCTGGATCAATTACCTGCCGGGCGAGCCCGCCTGGCTCACGGGCGGAAGCTTCGGCCCCGAAGGCGGGTTGCTGGCTTCAGTCGCCATTGTGGCGATGAGCCTGGCAATCTGGAGCCGGGCCCGCAAGGAGACAGCGTGACACAGGTCGCGGTGATCGGTGCCGGAACCATGGGCAATGGTATCGCCCAGGTTTTCGCCATGCATGGACACTCAGTGCGGATGATCGACGTCTCGGCTGCCGCGCTGGAGAAGGGCCGCGAGACCATCAAGGGCAGTCTGGCCCGGCTGGTCAAGAAGGGAACCATCGCCCAGCCGGCTGCCGATGAAGCACTGAGTCTGGTGGCGGTGGCTACCTCGCTCGATCAGGCCCGTACGGCCGAGCTGGTGGTGGAAGCGGCCACCGAGAATCCGGGGCTCAAATTCAAGATCTTCGAGGAGCTGGATCAGGCGGTGGGGCCCGACGTCATCCTCGCCAGCAACACCAGCTCGATCTCCATCACTGAAATCGCCGCGCGCACCAGGCGTCCCGGTCTGGTCATCGGGATGCACTTCATGAACCCGGTGCCGGTGATGCAGCTGGTGGAGATCATCCGGGGTCAGGCAACCACCGATGAGACCACCAGGCGGGTCATGGACCTGTCGACTGCGCTGGGCAAGACCCCGGTCGAGGTGAATGACTATCCCGGCTTCGTCTCGAACCGGGTCCTCATGCCGATGATCAACGAGGCGATCTTCTGCGTGATGGAAGGGGTAGCCAAGCCCGAGGCGATCGACACCGTGATGAAGCTGTGCATGGCCCATCCGATGGGCCCGCTGATGCTGGCCGATCTGATCGGGCTGGATACCTGTCTCGCGATTCTGGAGGTGCTGCACAAAGGATTGGGGGATGACAAGTATCGCCCCTGCCCGCTGCTCCGCCGGATGGTGGCGGCAGGGCAGTTAGGCCGGAAGACGGGCAAGGGTTTCTACAGTTACTGAACTCGCAACTCGGAACTCGGAACTACCAATGGATCTCTTCAAGTCGATGTCGACCTACGCCCACGAGCAGCTGGTGCTCTGTCACGAACCTTCCTGCGGCTACTTCGGCATCATCGCGGTCCACGACACCACCCTGGGGCCGGCACTGGGCGGGACTCGCTTCTGGCAGTACGACTCCACCGACGACGCGGTCACTGATGCGCTGCGTCTGGCCCGGGGGATGAGCTACAAGTCGGCCGTGGCCGGACTCAACCTGGGGGGTGGCAAATCGGTGATCGTGGGAGATAACCGGCGGACTGACCGGGAAGCACTGTTCCGGGCCCATGGGAAGTTTGTCGAGTCGCTGAAAGGCCGGTACATCACTGCCGAAGACGTGGGGACCAGTCCGGCCGATATGGAATACGTCCGGATGGAAACCAACAGCGTGGCCGGGCTGCATGGCCGCTCGGGCGATCCGTCACCGGTGACCGCCTACGGCGTGTACGTGGGCATGAAAGCCACTGCGAAAGTCCGTTGGGGATCCGACAGCCTGGCCGGCAAGAAGGTTTTGGTGCAGGGCTGCGGCCACGTGGCCTATTCGCTCTGCGAACAGCTGGCCCGGGAAGGCGCCAAGCTGGTGGTGACCGACATCGATCAGGAAAAGGTGAAGGCGGTGGTGAAGGCCACCGGAGCCGAAACCGTGGCACCCGAGGCGATCTACGACGTTCCCGCCGACATCTACTCGCCCAACGCGCTGGGAGCCACCATCAACGATGACACTCTCAGGCGGCTCAAGGTGGAAGTGATCGCCGGCGGGGCCAACAATCAGTTGGCGGAGGAGCGGCACGGCGAGGATCTGGAGAAGCGCGGGTTACTCTATGCTCCCGACTACGTCATCAATGCCGGCGGGGTGATTAACGTCTATGGAGAGTTGATGGGCTGGGATCTCGACCGGGCCAAGCGGAAGGCTTCCGAGATCTATGACACCATGCTCCGGATCTTTGCGATGGCCAAGTCGGAGAAGATTCCCTCGTTCCGGGCCGCCGATCGGGTGGGCGAGCAGCGGATCAAGGCGGTGGGTGCATTGGGAGGGATTCGGGTCTAGACAAGTACCGAGTACCGTGTACCGAGTACCGCCTCTTGGGATGATGGAGCAAGCCAATCACCCGAGAAAGGGCCTCGATTGAGCGACTCGGTACTCGGTACTCGGTACTCTTTTGCATGTATTTTTATTCGAGAGGGAGTTACCTTTTTCTATGGCCGAAGTCATTCCCATCGGCGCCGACCACGCCGGCTTCGCCCTCAAAGAGCGGCTCAAGCAGGAGCTCCAGAAGCTGGGGTATCAGCCGCTCGATCTCGGCACTAATTCGGCGGACTCAACCGACTATCCCGATTACGCCCACCCGGTGGCTGGGCAGGTGGAGCGGGGTGAGGCGCGTCGCGCGGTGCTGTTGTGCGGAACCGGTCTGGGGATGGCGTACGCCGCCAATCGGCATCACGGCGTTCGCGCCGCGGTGGCCTGGAATGCTGAAATTGCCCGCCTGGCCCGGGCTCACAACGACGCCAATGTCCTGGTCCTGCCGGCCCGGTTTGTCTCCGAGGCCGAGGGCGTCGACATCCTGAAGACCTGGCTCGGGACGCCGTTCGAAGGCGGCCGCCACGAACGCAGGGTGGAGAAGATCGAACCCTAGGGGAGAATCCATGTCGTACGATCACAACGCCTCGCTTCGCCAGGTCGATCCCGAGATCGCCGGCTACATCGACGAAGAACTCCATCGCCAGCAGCATGGCCTGGAGCTTATCGCCAGCGAGAATTTCGCCAGCCGCGCGGTGATCGACGCGATGGGCACCCCGCTCACCAACAAGTACGCCGAGGGCTATCCCGGGAAGCGCTACTACGGTGGGTGCGAGGTGGTCGACAAGGTGGAGCAGCTGGCCATCGACCGTCTCAAGCAGTTGTTCGGCGCCGAATTCGCCAACGTGCAGCCCCATTCCGGAGCCCAGGCCAACTTCGCGGCCTTCATGGTGCTCGCCAAGCCGGGCGAGACCATCATGGGCATGTCGCTGCCGCACGGTGGCCACCTGTCCCACGGCGCGGCGGTCAATCACAGCGGCACTGTCTGGAAAGCGGTGCACTACGGGGTCGATCCCTCAACCGGCCGGATCGACTACGACCAGCTGCGCGATCAGGCCCGCCGGGATCAGCCCAAACTCATCATCGCCGGCGGGAGCGCCTACGCCCGGATCATCGATTTCGCGGCCTTCCGATCGATCGCCGATGAAGTCGGTGCTTCACTGCTGGTGGATATGGCCCACTTCGCGGGACTGGTGGCCGGCGGGATCTATCCCTCGCCGGTGCCCCACGCCCAGGTGGTGACCAGCACCACCCACAAGACCCTGCGGGGTCCCCGCGCCGGTCTGATTCTCTCTACCGCCGATCTCGGCCCGGCCATCAACAAGTCGGTGTTCCCCGGCACCCAGGGTGGACCGCTGGAGCACGTGATTGCAGCGAAGGCGGTGGCGTTCGGCGAGGCGCTCAAGCCCGAGTTCAAGAAGTACGCAAAGCAGGTGGTGGAGAACGCCAAGGTCCTGTCTGAGTCGCTGGTGGAGCGGGGCTTTGCGATTGTGTCGGGCGGCACCGATACCCACCTGATGCTGGTCGACCTGCGTCCCAAGAATCTGACCGGTAAAGCCGCCGAGAAGATCCTGGATCAGGCTGGTATCACGGTCAACAAGAACACCATTCCCGACGATCCCCAGTCGCCCTTCGTGACCAGCGGTATCCGTCTGGGCACTCCGGCGCTGACAACCCGCGGGATGGGGAAGGCCGAGATGAAGCGGGTGGCCCAGCTGATCGACAAGGTGCTCACAACTCCCGACGAAGCGACGGTCGCAAAAGTCAAGGGCGAGGTTGGAGATTTGACCCGCTCGTTCCCGCTCTATTCCGCTCGCCGCGCTTGATTCTGAGGGGCTCGGGTCCTAGCTTCGCTATCCATGACCCCAGCCCCACTGTTCCTCCCGCGTTCGGCCCGCGCCGAGTAGTTGGCGCTATGCACGACCTGCAGTTCTCCACCGACGCGCTTAATCGCATCCGCTCCCAGGGCGACAGCTATAATGAACGGGCCTACCTGTTCATGCTCGCTGCCATCGAGTATCTCCAGGGGAAGCTGGATGCCCGTCGCCACGTGACCGGGAGTGAACTCTCCTGGGCCTGCCGTGACTTCGCGGTAAGCCAGTTTGGTCTTCTCGCCGCTCCGGTGTTGGACTACTGGGGGGTTCGCAAGACCGAGGATTTCGGGCGGATCGTCTACAACCTGGTGAACGTTGGTCTGCTAAGCACCCAGCCGGGGGATCGGGAATCCGATTTCGCCGGCGTTTTCGAATTCGGCGCCGCTTTCGCCGAGCCTTACGTGTGGCGGGGTGTGGCCCAGATCCAGGTGGCCCCGCTCAGCTGGGGGATGGGCCTCAACCAGTAGCGGGGTCGGCGGCTCGACGTGCACCCCGGTGAGTCCTCCGCGACCGAGCCCATCAGGAGCGCGTCAGCGCGACTCGGGCGAGGAATCCTTTAGAGCCCCATGATGGGAATATCGGAGGGTGACCCGCCGGATCTCCTCTACGAATTCCCGCGCGACGTAGCCCATCAACGCACTCCGGGCCCCATGCTCCTCCCGGTTCTCTCGCCCGCCCAATCCAATCAGTGGGACCAGAAGGCCGAGCAGGCCGGTATTCCCCTCGGCACCCTGATGGACGCCGCCGGACGGGCAGCCTGTCATGTGGCGGCGACCCGCTTTCCCGAACGGCTTCGCGCCGGTGTGCTGGTGGCCGCCGGCCCAGGCAATAACGGAGGCGACGGCTGGGTCTTCGCCCGGGCGATGCACCGACTCGATGTACCGGTATTCGTAGTTCCCACCGCCGGTGACCTCTCTCAGCTGAATCAGACCACCTCTCATCTTGCCCGGGCAGAGGGCGTGCGAGTGGTGGAGCCCGAAGGCCCGTGGCCCACGGTGGGTTTGATTGTGGATGCGCTGCTGGGCACCGGAGCCAAGGGGCCGCTGCGTCCCCACCTCGCTGCCTTGGTCGAACGGCTCAGCGACCTCGCCCTGCCGACCGTCGCTATCGATGGGCCGACCGGTGTGGATCTCGGCACCGGTGTGACTCACCATCCTTCCGTTATCGCCCAGCTCACCATCACCTTTGGCGGTCTACGGCGGGGCCATCTGATCGCGCGGGAGGAGTGCGGAGACATTGTGGTGGTCGACATCGGCCATCCTCCCGCCGATGCCAGCTGGCCCAGGCTGGTCACCGATCTCGAGGCGGCCGGCTGGCTTCGGCCGCTCAACGCCAGCGATCACAAGGGTGCCCGCGGACGAGTGGTAGTGATTGGGGGCGAGGCGGGAATGAGTGGTGCGGTGCGCCTGGCGGCGCGGGCCAGTTTTGCGGCCGGTGCTGGTCTGGTGCACGCCATGGCTCCGGAGAGCACCATCTCCACCTTGATCACTGCCGAACCGGATCTGCAGACGGTGGTGCTTTCGTTCGATGGACCACCCGCGAATGCGCATTTCGAGCAGATCGAACGGGCCGACGCGCTGGTCATCGGTCCCGGTCTGGGGAAGGGCCCCGGCAGGAAAGCTCTTATCCGCGCATTGGCCGAGCCGGCCCGAAGAGTGGTACTCGACGCCGACGGGCTCAATGCATTTCAGGGCGACCCGGACTCGCTCCGGGCGCTGGCGACCGGACGGGCGCTGGTGCTGACGCCACACCCTGGCGAGTTCCGCCGGATCTTTCCGCAGGAAGCCGATGGGTCAGAAATGGATCCCTGGGGCGCGGCGGTGGCCGCGGCCTCTTCCTCCGGGGCTAGCGTGCTCCTCAAGGGTGTGCCCAGCGTCATCTCAGAGTCAGGATCCGCGCCATTTACCATTGCGGCAGGAAATCCCGGACTGGCTACCGGGGGCAGTGGCGATATCCTTAGTGGGATCCTTGGCACCATGCTGGCCCACGGGCTGGAGCCGGGGATCGCGGCCGCGACCGCGGCCCAGATACTTGGCCGGGCCGCGGATCTGGCAGCGAGGAGAGTCACCGCGCGGGGCATGCGTCCGATGGACGTGATTGCCGCCTTTCCCGATCTGTGGCGAGCGTGGACCGGCCTGCTCGCGGTTGGGGCGGCGCGTCGCCCACCCATTCTCACGGAGCTGGACCGGCCGCAGACAGTTTAGCTGTTGCCCACCTTCCTTCGCACGGTTCTGATGTACCGCCCACTCCTCCTTCTGTTCGCGGTGGCTACCACCCTCTCGGCCCAGTCGCGTGACTGGTCGCCGGAAGAACGCACGGTGCTGGGAGACTTCACCCGGGTCAACGCGGTTGCCACCTCCCGCCAGCGGGTCTTCGCGGTAACCGCCGATGCGCTGCTGGCACTCGATCCGCTGGGGAAACACTGGGACGGGCCCTACACCCCGCGCGATGTCGGCATGCTGCGAGACGTGTTCGCTGCGATCTCCGATCCGATCGACGAGAGTCTCTGGATGGTCAGGCGGAACGGCTGGGTCCGTTTCGATCCGGGGATACGTCTCTGGGAACAGGGCTTCGTTGCCGGCACCGTGATCGACGCCGCCATCGATCAGGATGCAATGGCTGCGGGGCTCTTCCTCAAGACTTCGGTCGGCTGGTACACCGCTCTCCGCGGTGGAGCGCTGGTCCCGGCCAATCCGCCTCGCCGCCCGCTTCGTCCGGGGAGCGTCGACCAGGCGATCCGCGACAATCCCTCGATTCAAGCCAACACCGCCGGTCTCCTCTTCAACGCCCGCTTCCGCAACATCCGCTACACCTCGGCGGCCCGGGCGACCGGGTTCGCCGGACAGGGCTGGTACCTCGGTACCACCGGTGCGGGTCTGGTCTATTTCCCTGATGGCGCCGGGCTTCCTCAGCCGCTGACATTCGGGTTACCAGGCGAGGCGACCGATGCGGTCTTCACCGGGACCGATGGGGTCTGGGTCGTGAATGAGCGAACCAATGCGGCCGATGCCGGGATCAGTTTCGTGGCCCGCGATTTCACCCAGTTCCAGTGGTACCAGGGCGGTAAGGCTCGCGGTCTCCCCTTCACCCAGGCCAGGCGTATCATAGGGCGCGGCTCCTCGCTTTGGCTGGCGACCGATGTCGGGGTTATCCGGATCACCCCCAGGGAAGACGAGATCGATCGGTTCGATGAGGGGCGGGGGATACCCGATCAACGGGTCCTCGACCTCGCGCAGAGGAGAGGGCGGCTGGTGGTTGGTACCGCCCACGGGCTGGCCGAGTTTTCCGATTCGACCGGTTTCTACCGGGTGGCTCCCGATTTTGTCGACCCGGCTCAGGCCGTTGAGCTGTCGGGCGACACCACCTGGGTAGGCACCCGGGCTGGTCTCTTTGCTGCGATTCCCGGCCAGACCGATCTGCTGCAGCCCGATGCACTCGGTGCCGGGCTCTCGTTCCAGACTTCGGTGGTCGATTTGACCTGGCGGGCTGATACCCTGATCGGTCTGACCACCGATCGGCTGCTCTGGCGGGATCCTTCCAGCGGCAAGTTCACCCTCGGGCCACTGCTGGGGAATGCTCTGGGGCGACTACACACCATCATCAACGGCAAGAGCGGTCTCTACATCGCCGGGGACCGGGGGATCGGGTTCACCGAGCTCAACCAGTCGATCACCCGGGTGCTAACGGCACCGGGAGATCTGCCGGGTCAGGTGACCGATCTGGCGATCGACGATCGCTATCTCTGGGTGGCTACGCTGAAGGGCCTGGTGCGATTCCAGCTCGATCTGGTCGGAAGATGAGCGGCGACCTCGGTCCCGGCCCCGAGTTTGACCGGATCCGGAAGATCCTGATCGAGTTGGGTCCTCAGGCGAGTGGCGTGGGTGACGATTGCGCCATCCTGGCCGAATCGCCGGGGAGTATTGCCCTGAGCACCGATCTCTCGGTCGAAGGAGTTCACTTCAAAACCGAGTGGCTCTCATTCCGGGAGATCGGCTGGCGGGCTGCCGCCGGTGCGCTCTCCGATCTGGCGGCAGAAGGTGCCGCGGCGATCGGTGTACTGGTGAGTCTGGGTGTCCCGGCCGGGGCGGGCGATTCAGCGGTGGTCGAGTTGATGGCTGGTGCCGGCGATGCGGCCCAATCTGCCGGTGGTGCCGTGCTGGGGGGCGATCTCTCGAAGGCGGACCAGTGGCTGGTGAACGTCACTGTTGTTGGCCGAGCCATGCGTGCCGTGCCCCGTTCGGGAGCCCGGGCTGGCGATCAGTTGTGGGTCACTGGATCTCTGGGTGGAGCTCGCGCCGCGCTTCATTCCTGGCTCAAGGGTGAGCAGCCTTCCGCCATGGCGCGGGCCGCCTTTGCCCACCCCATTCCTCGTATTGCTTCAGGCACGCATCTCGCCTTGCACGGGGCCACCGGCATGGTCGATCTCAGCGATGGGTTGGGTGGCGACGCGGGACACCTGGCTGCCGCCTCACATTGTGCCCTGGAGATCGATCTGGCGCTGCTTCCCCGCCATCCCGATGTGGAGGATGCCGCCCGGCGCGAGGGCATGGCGCCCGCGGTTTTCGCGGGGCAGGGCGGGGAGGACTACGAGCTGCTGGTGGCCATGCCTCCGACATTTTCGTCCGGCCAGGCGGTCCATGTCGCCGCCACCACCGGTGTCCCGCTCACACGAATCGGCGCAGTCACGTCGGGAAGCGGCGTTCGTTTTCGGCTGGAGGGCAAGGAGGTTCGACTCACCAGCTTCGATCATTTTGCCTGAGGGCGGGACCCACTGGACCATCTCCCCATGGGCTGGGTACGTTTGGCGTCGTTCCCAGACCAACCCATACCTGCGATTACATGTCCACCATCATCGAAGTTCACGGACGCGAGATCATCGACAGCCGCGGCAATCCCACCGTGGAGGCCGAGATCGTCCTTTCCAGCGGAGCCACCGGGCGAGCGGCCGTTCCCAGCGGCGCTTCCACCGGCGAGCACGAAGCGGTGGAGCTGCGTGACGGCGACTCCAAGCGCTACGTCGGGAAGGGCGTGCTGGAAGCGGTCCGCAACGTGAACGAGGTGATCGGTCCCCGGCTCGAGGGCATGGCCGCGGAAGATCAGGTCGCGATCGACCAGGAGATGCTGGACCTCGATGGGACGCCCAACAAGAGCAACCTGGGCGCCAACGCCATCCTGTCGGTGTCGCTGGCGGTGGCCCGGGCCGCAGCCCAGGATGCCGGTCTTCCGTTGTATCGCTATCTGGGCGGACCGCTGGCCCGGGTGCTGCCGGTGCCGATGATGAACATCCTCAACGGCGGAGCCCACGCCTCCAACAACGTCGACGCCCAGGAGTTCATGGTGGTGCCGATCGGGGCCGATTCCTTCCCCGAGGGGCTTCGCATGGGCGTGGAAGTCTTCCACGCCCTCAAGAAGGTGCTGACCAAGCAGAAGCTTTCCACCGCGGTGGGCGATGAGGGCGGCTTCGCCCCTATGCTGCCGTCTAACGAGGCCGCCCTCGACGCGGTGATGGAAGCGATCCAGGCGGCGGGCTACGAGCCGGGTCGCGATATCGCGATCTCGCTCGACGTGGCCGCGTCGGAACTGTTCCAGAACGGCGAGTACGTCTTCAAGAAGGGCGACGGCAGCCGCCGGCCGGCGTCGGGCATGGTCGATCTCTACGCCGGCTGGGTCGATCGCTATCCCATCGTGTCGATCGAAGACGGTCTGGCCGAAGATGACTGGGACGGCTGGAAGCTCCTCACCGAGCGACTGGGCGACCGCTGCCAGATCGTGGGTGACGATCTCTTCGTGACCAATGTCGACCGGCTCTCCCGTGGCATCGAGCAGGGCGTGGCCAACGCGATTCTGGTGAAGGTCAACCAGATCGGATCGCTGACCGAGACGCTGGAAGCCATCGAGATGGCCAAGACCGCCGGCTACGGGTCGATCATCTCGCACCGCTCCGGCGAGACCGAAGACACGTTCATTGCCGATCTGGCGGTGGCGGTGGGTGTGGGCCAGATCAAGACCGGCAGTGCCAGCCGCACGGACCGGGTCGCCAAGTACAATCAGCTGCTGCGGATCTCCGAAGAACTGGGCGACATCGCCCACTACCCCGGCCGCGATCTCTACGCCCTGTGAGCCGCAGCAAACTTCTCGGCAGCATCGTGCTGGGCGGTGCCCTCATCTTCGCGCTGGCCGGCGGAGAGTACGGCACGCTCGACTGGCTCAAGCTGCGGAGCGAGGAGAAGGCCGAGCAGAAGAACATCGCCGAGCTCACCGCCGAGGTGGACTCGCTCAAACGGTTCGCCAAGGCGATCGAGACCGACCGCCGGCTGCAGGAGCGGATCGCGCGGGAGGAATTCGGGATGATCCGGAAAGGCGAGTTTCTCTACCGGCTCCAAGCGGATACGGCCCGGACGGATCGCTAGTACTTTCACCGCAGAGACGCCGGGGCGCGAGGAACTTCTTCGCGGTCTTGGCGTTCTTCGCGGTGATTCATTTTTTCAGGTCGTTACCGCGAAGGACGCGAAGTACGCCAAGGCGTGTGCAGTCTGTGCAGTGAAATCCCTGAAGACTTGACGGAATCTGCGGCGGGTAGGTAGGATATCCCCTCCGCGGTGAGGCCCAAATGGGGGCCAGTACAGCGGTTACGGCTGGGTAGCTCAGGTGGTTAGAGCACGGCACTCATAATGCCGGGGTCGGCG
>CAZOES010000114.1:0-14030 GCA_964578865.1 uncultured Gemmatimonadaceae bacterium
ATGCGACTCTGCGCATCAGTACCGAGTACCGAGTACCGGGTGGTGGAAAGATCAGGAGTCCTGCGCTGCGGGGGATTACCGAGGCGCTCGATTCGATGGGGTATGAAAAAGTTCCGACGGTCACCGAAGTTGCTCAGTACAGCATTCGGGGCGGGATTGTCGATGTCTACGGCTTCGGAATGGCTAACCCGGCCCGGCTTGAGTGGTGGGGTGACGATCTGGAGTCGATCCGGTCCTTCGACCTGACGACCCAGCGCTCGGGTGAACCGGTCGACGCGATCACTGTTCTGCCCATCAAGTCAGCCAATCCCGAACCGGACAACTCGGTACTCGATACTCGGTACTCGGAAGCTCAACGGCAGACCCTTCTCGACCTCCTCCCCACCGACACCCTCGTCCTCGAAGACGTCCCCCATGCCAACAGCGAGGAAGTCACCCGCAGCTGGAAGGAGGCGGCCCATCATCTGGAAGTCGCCCGGCGCCTGGGGGAAGCGGTCTCGGCCCGGGAAGATCTGTTCGAACCGCCCGAGGCGTGGAACCAGCGGATCGCGGCATTTCCCCGGGTTGCGCTCAAAGTGGAGAGCGGGGATCTCAACGCCGGCTTCTTTCCCCCCGAGCGGGTCGAACGGGACATTAAGCGGCTGCGGAGCATGCTCTCGGGTGACCAGCCGACCCTGATCCTGTGTGACAACGAAGGTCAGCTGGAACGGCTCGATGAGTTGCTGAACGAGGGAGGCGGGCGGCCCAACACCACCCTGGCAATCGGGGCACTCGACGCCGGCTTCGTGATGCGGAGCCTGCGAGTCCTCACCGATCACGAAATCTTCCGCCGGGCCCGGCGGATCCGCCGTTCCCGCCGCTACCGCCAGGCAGCCACCGGTGCGGCCACCGGCCAATTGCAGACCGGGGACTACGTGGTCCACCTCGATCATGGCATCGGGGTGTATCGCGGGATTGCCACCATTCAGGTGGGCGAGGCGACGCTCGAAGTTGCCATCGTCGAATACGAAGGGGGCGACCGGCTCAATGTCCCGCTCTACCGGCTGGACCAGCTGGAGCGCTACCGCTCGGCCGGTGAGGATGGCGACCAGCCGCCGCCCCGGCTGCACAAACTGGGTGGCACCAGCTGGCAGCGGGTACGGGACAAGACTCGCCAGGCGATTCAGCAGATGGCCAGCGAGCTGCTCGATCTCTACGCCCGGCGGAAAGTCAGTGCCGGTTACGCCTTTCCGCCCGATACCCGGTGGCAGCGGGAGCTGGAGTCTTCCTTCCTGTATGAAGACACACCGGACCAGCGCAAAGCCACCGAGGCGGTGAAGCGGGCAATGGAGCAGCCGATTCCGATGGATCTGCTGCTGGTGGGCGATGTAGGCTATGGCAAGACCGAAGTGGCGGTACGAGCCGCATTCAAGGCGGTGCAGGGGGGGAAGCAGGTGGCCGTGCTGGTCCCGACCACCATTCTGGCCGATCAGCACGCCCGCACCTTCACCGAACGGCTGGCCGATTTTCCGGTAAAGATCGAAGTCCTCTCTCGTTTTCGTACCGCCAAAGAGCAAAAGCAGGCCCTGGAACGGCTGGCCGCCGGTGAGACCGATGTGATCATCGGAACTCACCGGCTGCTCTCGCCCGATGTGACGTTCAAGGACCTGGGTCTGCTGGTGGTGGACGAAGAGCATCGCTTTGGGGTGAAGCACAAGGAACGGCTCAAGACACTGCGACTCACGGTGGACGTGCTGACTCTGACGGCGACACCGATTCCCCGAACCTTGCACCTCTCGCTGGCGGGGATGCGCGATCTGGTGCTGATCGAAACTCCGCCCCGGGACCGCTCTCCCATTCTGACGTTCGTGGAGCCGTGGGACGACGCGCTGCTGGACGAGGCCTTTGCCCGGGAGTTGGACCGGGGCGGCCAGGTGTTCGTGGTCCACAACCGGATTGAAACGATCGAGACCATTGCGGCCCGAATCCGCTCACTCGCTCCTCGGGCCTCGGTGGCGATCGGTCATGGCCAGATGGCGGGTGAGGAACTGGAAGAGGTGATGCGCCGGTTCGTGTCTAACGAGGTCCAGATCCTCGTCTCCACCATGATCGTGGAATCGGGTCTCGATGTTCCCAATGCCAACACCATGGTGGTGCACGATGCTCACCGTTTCGGATTAGCTCAACTGTACCAACTGCGTGGAAGGGTGGGACGAAGCCACCGGCGGGCCTATTGCTACCTGCTGGTTCCTGATCTGATCGATGCCGATGCCGAGGAACGGTTGCGGGTGCTGGAGCATCATACTGATCTCGGCGCGGGCTATCGCATCGCCTTGAAGGACCTCGAGCTTCGGGGCGCCGGGAACCTGCTGGGCGCGGAACAGTCGGGCCACGCCCACGCAGTCGGATTCGATCTTTACCTGCGGTGGCTGGAGGAGACAGTCAAGGCGCTCCGGGGGCAGGGGAAGGGCGAACGACCTCAGCCGCCCGAGGTAGTGCTGGACAAGCCGGCCACCCTTTCAGACAGCTACGTGGCTGACGATGCGGTGAAGCTGGACTTCTACCGCCGACTGGCGCGGGCAGGCACCTCTGGCGACATTGAACCCCTTCGCGACGAGCTCCGGGAACGGTTTGGACCCCTGCCAGAGAGTGCCGAGCACCTGCTCGACATGGCCAGGCTGCGGGTGATCGGAGCCGAGCTGGGACTGCAGCATCTGCTGGTGCGGGGCGATGAGGCTCGTCTCACCTTCCGTGAGGGCGCGGTTCCCCGGTTCGCCGGACTCTCCGCCGCGCTCGACCATGTGCAGCTCGCGGTCGACGTTCGCCGTACGGTGCCGCTTTCGCTCCGCCTGACACGGCTGGGCGGGCAGGCGCTGGTGCCGGCGCTGGTCCGGGCCCTGACGGCGGTGTCGGAGAAACAAGGTGAGAAAAACAGCGTGAAAAGTGAAAAGTGAAAAGTGCTTCGGGTCAGTCCTTTTCACGTTTTCACGTTTCACGTTTCACGTGGTTCAGATACCGGGATTTCTGATTGACGACAGGAGTGGTAATGCGACGCTGGTTGGCGGCTTCGACGATGGCAGTGTTGGTCCTGAGTGGATGCAAGGATGCCTTCCGGGCCCGCCCGGAAACCGCCGCCGAAGCGGGCGGTCAGGAACTCAAGGTTGACCGGCTGGCCACTCTGATGGCGGGGATCAAAGGCGTCCCGATGAGCCGGGAAGCCGCCGAATACATCTCCGGCATGTGGATCGACCAGACTCTGTTTGCCCAGGCGGTCGCCAAGGGACGCACCATCGACGATTCGGCCACCGCGGCCGCGGTGCTGTGGCCCGAGCTGGCCGAGCTGGTCGGCAGCCGCTGGCACGACACCCTGATCGCGCACCGGGCTCCCCTGACCGCGGCCACCGCCGACAGCGTCTACAACAAGGGCGACGTCCGGCTGCTGCAGCACATCCTGATCCGGCTGGAGCCCAACGCCGAGCCTCCGGCTCAGGCCGCCGGGAAGAAGAAGGCCGATGCAGCCCTGGCCGCGGTCCAGAAAGGCGGCGACTTCGCCAAGCTGGCGATGAAGCTGAGCGACGATCCCGGCAGCAGAGACAGTGGCGGCTATCTCCCGCCAGCTCCACGTGGCAAGTGGGTGACCGCGTTCGACAGCGCCGGCTGGACCCTGGCTCCCGGTGAACGCACCGGGTTGGTGCAGAGCCCCTTCGGCTGGCACATCATCCGGCGCCCCCCGCCGGCCGAAGTACAGGACCGGATGCTGGCCTATGCCCGCGAGCGGGTCGGCACTTCCCTCGATTCGATCTATCTCGACAGCCTGGGAACCCGTCACGGACTCAAAGTCGAGAGCGGGGCACCCAGCGCGATGCGCAGCGCCATGACCGACCGGGAGAAGGCCAGTCAATCCACCAGGGCGCTGGCCAGGTACGACAAGGGCACCCTCACGGTGGCCGATTTCATGAAGTGGGTGAACGCGCTGGGTCCCCAGTGGGCCGCCGATCTCGCGGCCCGGCCCGATAGCATGCTGAGCCACTTTGTCCGGCTGTTGGCGCAGAACCAGATGTTGTTGCAGCAGGCCGATTCGGCCGGGATTCGTCCAACCCCGGAGGAGTGGGCCGGCCTGATGCAGCGCTACAGAGGCCAGGTCGATACCCTCAGGATGAGTCTGGGCATCAGCGCCGCCGACTTCAGCGATCCGGGCACCCCCGAAGCGGACCGGGTTCGGGCGGCCAGTGTACGAATCGAGAGCTTCTGGGATGAAGTAGCCAAGGGTGGCTCTCGGCCTCGGCCGATTCCGCCCCAGCTGGCGGCGATACTCCGGAGCGATACCGAACACCGGACCGACGCGGCGGGCCTGCAACGGGCGGTGGAAGTGGCCAAGGAAATGAAGGCCAAGAACGACCTCAATAACGGGGCCCCCCCGGCTACTCCGGCGCCAGCGCCTGGGGTTACCCCGGGCGGAGCCCTTCCGGTCCAGCCGCAAAGCGGTGGGGCGGCGAATCCGGGAGCTCACTGATGAAACGATCTGCCTGGTTCCTGATCCCGAGTCTGGCGCTCGCGCTGCCGCTTCAAGCTCAGGACTCGGCAGGGGTGCAGATGGCTGTGCAGCAGCAGTTCCGGTGCGATACGACCATCGGTACAGTCGATCGGATCGTGGCGGTGGTCGGTGAGGCACCTATTCTGGCATCGCAAGTGGAGGAGGAGATCTTCACCCAGCGGGCCCAGAATGGCGCGCTTCCCAAAACGCTCCCCGAGTTCCGGGCGCTCTGCCGCCAGGTGGTGTCCGATCTGATCGATGCCGAGGTGCTGGTGCAGACCGCCCAGCGCGACACCTCGATCAAAGTCGAAGAGACCGAGATCGCCTCCGGAGTGGACGAACAGTTCCGCAATATCCGGCAACGCTTCCGCACTGAACCGGAATTCCGCACCGAGCTGGCCAAGTCGGGCTTCCAGACGCCGGAAGAGTTCCGTCGCTGGCTGACCGAGAGCCAGCGCAAGGCGGCACTCCGCAACCGGCTGATCAGCAAGCTCAAGGACGAGCAGAAGCTCAAGCCGATCCAGCCGACCGAGAAGGAGATGCGGGCCTACTTCGATCTCTACAAGGATCAGTTGCCGGCCCGTCCGGCCACCATCTCGTTCCGCAACATCATCGTGTCTCCCAAGTCATCGGTCGAAGCCCGGGCCCATACCCGGCAGCAGGCCGACTCGATCGTTGGGGAACTCCGCAAGGGTGCCGATTTCGTTACCGCGGCGAAGCGATTCTCGCAGGATCCCGCCAGCGCCGAGCAGGGTGGAGACCTGGGCTGGTTCCGCCGGGGGCAAATGGTGAAGGAGTTCGAACAGGTGGCTTTCTCCCAGAAGCCGGGCGTAGTGTCCGATCCGGTGGAGTCGCCATTCGGATTTCACATCATCCAGGTTCAGCGGATCCAGCCGGCCGAAGTGCAGGCCCGCCATATCCTGCTGATGCCCGCCGTGACTCAGGCCGATGCCGACAGCGCGTCGGCGCTTGCCGGGCAGATAGCGGCCGCGCTCAAGGCCGGCGCGTCATTCGATTCGCTCAGCAAGTTGTATCACGACCCCGGCGAAGAGCGCGATACCCCGGATGATGTGCCGTTCAACCAGCTGCCCGATGAGTACAAGGCCGGCATCGCCCAGGCCGACAGCGGTGCGATCGTGGGTCCCTTCGAGATCCGCAAGGAAATGGGTCTCCGCCGGAAGTACGTCGTGCTGCAGGTGAAGGGACGCACGCCCGAGGGCGCGACCCGCTACGAGGATGTGAAGGATCAGATCCGCACCCGTCTGGCCGGTGAGCTGGCCCAGAAGCGGCTGGTCGACAAGATCAGAAGGTCGACGTACGTGGATGTCCGTTTGTAGTGGGCTAGTGGGCTGGTGGGCTGGTGGGCCAGGGGCATCCAGGGTGCTCCTGGCCCACTGTCGTACCAGCCTACTTGCCCACTAGCCCACCAGCCCACTTCCTTGTCCCCATGACCAAGCTCGCCATCACCCTCGGTGATCCCCGCGGAATCGGGCCCGAGATCACCGCGCGCGCCCTGGCTGAGCCGCTCGATGCCGAGATCGTCTTGATCGGTGCGGAGGATCAGATCGGGGCGATTCCGGCCGACCGGAAGATTGCGGTGGGGGTCTGGGGTGAGGGACTGGGCGAGAACGGTTCCTCCAGGGAGAAACCGGGACCCTCACGGGCGATGCGGGCCGGCCGGATTGCCGGAACCGGGGTGGAGACCGCGGCTCGGCTGGCCTTGAGCGGCGAAGTGGATGCCATCGTCACCGCCCCGGCCCACAAGCATGCCTTGAACCTGGCGGGGTTCCGCTGGCCCGGTCACACCGAGTGGCTTGCCCATCTGGCCGGCGATGTCGACGTTGCCATGATGCTGGCGGCCGAGAATCTTCGGGTGGTGCTGGTGACCACCCATGTGCCGATGCGGTCGGTGCCGGAACTGCTGACGACCGAGAGGATCATCAGCACCGGCGAAACCACTCGCCGCGCGTTGCGCGAGTGGTGGGGCATCGCCGATCCCCGGCTGGCGGTGTGCGCGCTCAATCCCCATGCCGGTGAGTCAGGCATGTTTGGCGACGAGGAGGAGCGGATCATGCGCCCGGCGTTTACCGCGCTGGGTGCCGCCGGACCGCTCCCGGCCGATACCGTGTTCGTGAAAGCAATGCGGGGGGAGTTCGACGCGGTGCTGGCGCCCTATCACGACGTGGGGATGACCGCAATCAAAGTGGCGGCGTTCGGGAAGGGCGTGAACATCACCCTGGGATTGCCGTTTGTGCGGACCTCACCCGATCATGGAACCGCGTTTGATATCGCGGGGAAGGGTCTTGCCGATGCGTCGAGTATGCGGGCTGCGATTGAGTTGGCGGTGCGATTGGCGAAAAGCGTGAAACGTGAAAAGTGAAAAGTGAAACGGGTCAACAGTGAGATCCTTTTCACATTTCACGTTTCACTTTTCACGTAGTTCTCACGGAAGCACGCCTAGCAAGGAAAGCAGCAGGACAGTAAGTACCACCGCGGTCAAAGCCACGTAGGTCCGATCCTTCTCCCGGGCAAACGCCAGCAGGGAAAACCCCACCCGCACCACCGGAGTGGCCAGCAGCACCAGGACCCCGAGCTGAATCAGGCCCAGTGGCCGAAGAGCCAGTGCCTGGGCCAGGACCCCGAGTGGATGCTGCAGGTTGCTGGGCTCGCCGGTGAAGCGGGCGTAGTCAGGATGGAGTCCGCCATCCCGCTTCAGGTAGAGTATCCCACCGAACAGGACCAGGCCGGCCGCGACGATGACCCCGGCGCGGAGCAGCCACGCCAGAGCCAGCTCGATCCGGTGCTCCTCCTCGGGATCAAATTTTACCGGTTGCGCCATGGTAGATCATCTCGAGGGCCAGGATGAAGACCACCACGCTGAACAGAATGCGGAGCATCCTGGTCCGGGCCTTCATCAGCATGGTGGCGCCTACCATGGCACCACCGAGAACACCCAGCATCACCGGCATGGCGATGCCGGGATCGATGTACCCGCGCTGGAGATACACTCCCGCGCTGGCCGCGGCGGTCACCCCGATCATGAAATTGCTGGTGGTGGTCGACACCTTGAAGGGGAGACCCATCGCCTGATCCATGGCCAGCACCTTCACCGCTCCTGAGCCGATTCCCAGGAGACCGGAGAGCGTGCCGGCAATGAACATCAGGGCGAATCCGAAAGGGACCCGCTGAACCAGATACTCCTTGAACCCCGAGGAAGTCGGGTAACTCGAGTTGAGCTGCAGCTTCACCGCCAGCGGATCGGGTGTGGTCGCCGGCCGGTCGGTCTGAGCTCGGCTGGCGGCCCAGGCCGAATAGAGCAGCACCAGGCCGAAGACGACTCCCAGAAAACCGGTGGAGACGGTGCTGGCGAGATAGGCGCCGATCACCGCTCCGATGGTGGTGGCGATTTCCAGCAACATCCCCACCCGCATGTTGGTATACCCCTCCCGCATGTAGGCCGCCGCCGCTCCTGACGAGGTTGCGATGACGGCAACCAGCGAGGCCCCAACCGCGTAGCGGAAGTCGATTCCGAATCCGAGGGTGAGGAGGGGGACGATGACGACTCCGCCGCCGAGACCGGTCAATGAGCCGAGCAGACCGGCCAGGAAGGAGCCGGCGGCGAGGAGCAGGGTCAGAATGAGAACGGTCACAGTTAGTACCGAGTACGGGGTACCGAGTGGTGGATTGCAATCGACAACTTGTAACTCGGTACTCGGTACTCGGTACTTCTCATGGAGTTCCCCCGACAGCGGCTTCGAGCCGACCCATAAGGGCGAGATGTGCATCGAGCTTGAGCTTCTGACTGGCCCGATTCGCTACCAGCACCGCCCCCACATGCATGATGATCTCCCGCTCGGCCAGACCATTGGCGCGCAGGGTATTGCCCGTATCCACCAGGTCGACAATCCAGTGAGCCAGCCCCAGCAGGGGGGCGACTTCCACTGAACCATTCACGGTGATGATCTCGACCGGGCGTCCCCTGGCCGCGAAGTGCTGCCAGGCGAGACGGGGATACTTCGACGCGACCCTGGCGGTCTGCCCCCGGGGAAGATCGGGGTATGGTACGCTACCCGGGTTGGCTACCACCAGGCGGCAGTGGCCGAAGCCGAGCTCCAGCGGCTCCAGCACGTCGGCATCGCTCTCTCGCAGGACATCGGTGCCGGTCACGCCGAGATCGGCAGCGCCCGACTCGACATAGACTGCGACGTCGGCCGGTTTCACCACCAGGAACTCGATGGTGGAATCGCTGGAGGGAATCAGCAGGCGGCGGCCGGGATCGGGGTCGACCACCACGCCGGCTCTGGCGAAGCAGGCGACCGCCGGGTCGTAAAGTCTCCCTTTGGCCAGCGCGATCCGCAGCTTGGCGCTCATCGCTCGGCTCCGGCCAGCGCCTCGGCGATGGTGTCGAGGTCGAGCGATACCCCGACCGCCGGCATCGGCTCGCCGAAGCGGGCCATCAATTCATCGTACCGCCCGCCGGCTCCAGCCGAACGCCCGGCACCGGCCGCGAAGAGCTCGAAGTGAATTCCGGTGTAATAGTCGAGTCCGCGCACCTCGCCGAGGTCGTAGACGATGTGCTGACGATCGGAGGCGGTGAGCTTGCCATCGAGCGCCATGAGGTGCTCGAGGCCAGGCCGGGCGCGAGGTGGCGCCTTGGCGTAGGCTGCGTCGAGCGCGTCGCGACGTCCGATGGCGAAGGCGAGGGTCGCCAGCATCTGGGCGTCGGGATGCGCGCCATCGAGGGCCCGGGTGAGGTTGCCCCGGTCCTTTCGGTCGATCCAGCGCTTGACCGGGGCTCGCAGTTCTTCGCTCAGTACCTGCAGCCCCGGCGCCAGCACACCGGCGTGACCCAGATTGAGCTGAAAGTCCTTGAGGCCCATCGCGCGGGCCAGCTCGAGGGTGAGCCTGACCACTTCGACGTCGGCATAGAGATCGCCCTGGCCCAGCAGTTCGGCGCCGGCCTGCAAGGTTTCCCGGGGCCGCCCCCCGCGGTCGGGTTCCTGACGAAAGACCTTGCCGCTGTAACTGAGCCGAAGCGGACGGGGCGCGGTGCGAAAGGTGGTCGCGGCGACCCGCGCGAGACTGGCGGTGAAGTCGTAGCGCAGGGCGAGGATACGGCCGTCGCGATCGGTGAAGCGGATCAACCGGTCGGCGACTTCGGGCCCACTCGCGCGGACGAACACTTCTTCGTACTCGAACGTCGGCGGGAGCAGTTCCTGGTAGCCGCCTCGCTCCAGCACCTCGGCCGCGGCCCGCTGCAGCCGACGACGCAACGCGGCCGCGGGACCGGTGAAGTCCTGGGCGCCGGGTGGCGTTGGAGCGATGGAGCGGGAGGGAGGGGTGGGCATCGGGCAAAGAAGATAACGATTGGGTGGGTTGAGCGAAGCGACGGTCGAGACCGACGAGACGGACCACTCACCGAACGGCAACCCTTCTTGGTTATCGATTAGTTGACCGTCCCGACCGTCTCGACCGTCTATTTCTGCACGGGAGCCGGCTTTTGTGCGGTGGACCCTCCCCCAAGCAAGAACCTGACCGACTTCACCCGGCGTCCATCCATCTCCACGATCTCGAACCCATCCCTCCCGGCCGCAATGCGATCGCCGGGGCGGGGGAGCCGGCCCAGCTGGCCGAAGAGATAACCACCCAGGGTGGTATAGTCGGTGTCATCCAGCTGCAGCTCGTGGTCGGCATTGAAATCGGAGATGGTCATCGATCCGTCGAGCAGGGGCGCGCCTTCCGGGGTCGGAGCCGGACGATCCAGCCGATCGTACTCGTCGAAAATGTCGCCCACGATTTCTTCCAGCAGATCTTCCATCGTGACCAGACCGGCGGTGCCGCCATACTCGTCGAGTACCACCGCGAGATGGACCTTGAGCCGCTTCATGTCGGCCAGCACATCTTCGACTTCCCGGGTACCGGGCACGAAGAGCGGCGGCCGCATGATGCCCCCGACATTGGAGCCGGGTTTCTGGCGCACCGCGGTCAGAATGTCTTTGGCGTGGACCACCCCGGAGATGTCGTCCAGCGATTCGCCGTAGACCGGATAGCGTGACCGCTTGGCCTGGGCCACCACATCGGCCGCCTCCTCAACCGTCAGTTCCCGCTCCAGCGCTACCATCTGGGTACGGGGAGTCATCACTTCCTGGGCGGTCTTTTCGGAGAATTCGAACACCCCTTCGATCAGCCGGGCGTCTTCCTTGCCGAGCGAGCCACCCTCTTCGCTCTGTTCGACCAGCATCCGGATCTCTTCCGGTGAGTGGAGCCGCTCGTGCTCGCCTGGTGGCTTGACCCGGAGCAGCCGCAACAGCCGATTGGCGCTGCCGTTGAGCAGGGCGATGGGGAGATGCATCACCCAGGCGAAGCCCATCAGCGGCGCCGCTACCCAACTGCTCACGACTTCGGGGAAGAGCAGCGCCACGGCCTTGGGCACCAGCTCGCCCAGAATGATGTGCATCGCGGTGATGATGGTGAACGCTACCACCACCGCGACACCGTGAGTGGTCATCGCCTGGATCCCGTCGGGGAGCCAGGTGAAGGCACCCTGGATCAGCCCGGCCAGCGCCGGCTCGCCGATCCAGCCCAATCCCAGTGAGGACAGGGTGATACCAAGTTGGGTGGCGGAGATGTAACGATCGAGGGAATGCAGGGCCCGCTGGGCCAGGCCGGCCTTGCGGTCGCCCCGCTGGGCCATCTCCTCCAGGCGGGTGCGCCGAGCGCCCACCAGGGCAAACTCGGCCGCGACGAAGAAGGCGTTGAGCGCCACCAGGATGACGACCGACGCCAGTTTGACGGCAACCCAGCTACTTTCCGGCGGTTCCATATCCGGTAAGACTAGCCGACCAATCCGCCGCCCGCGAGGGCATGCATGATCCGCCAACTTGCCGTTCCCCCTTTCGAGCTGCTGGAACCGTTCCTGCCAAAACCGAGCGCCACCGACAACGCCACCCGCATGAAGGTGGCGGAGATTCTGGCCGAGGTGGCCCAGACCGGCGATCGGGCGGTGCGGGAATGGACCAAACGCGTCGATCAGGTGGAACTGGCGCCGGCGGAATGGGAGCTTCCCCGCTCAGAATGGGATGCCGCCCTGGATCGGATCTCGCCCGAGCTCCGCGATGCACTGGAAGCCGCCGTGATTCGGGTGCGCGACTACCACCGGCGCCAGCGCGATACCGGCTTCAACATCCTGGAAGAGGATGGCACCATTCTGGGGATGCGGGTGACACCGCTCGAGCGGGTTGGTCTCTACATCCCGGGCGGAAAAGCGGCCTATCCGTCCAGTGTGATCATGAACGCGGTGCCAGCCACCGTCGCCGGGGTAGAGGAAATCATCGCGGTTACTCCTCCCAATGGTGTAACCGACGCGGTGCTGGCCGCCTGCGCACTCGCCGGAGTGCACCGCCTCTTCCGGGTTGGTGGCGCCCAGGCGATTGCCGCGCTCGCCTTCGGCACCAGCACCATTCCGCGAGTCGACAAAATTGTCGGACCGGGGAACAAATGGGTCGCTGAGGCCAAGCGGCAGGTGGCTGGACCGGTCGGGATCGACATGTTCGCCGGACCCACCGAGCTGGTAGTGATCGCCGACCTGGTGGCTCGACCCGAACGAGTGGCCGCCGATCTGATTGCCCAGGCCGAGCACGATGAAGATGCTTCGGCATGGTGCATTACCACTGATGTGGTGCTGGCCGATCAGCTTCCTGCCGCCATCGAAGCCCACCTCAAGAAGAATCCTCGTGCTGCCGTGGCGCGGGAAGCGCTCAAGCGAAATGGCTTGATTGTCTGGGTCCCGAGCATCCAGGATGCGATTCATGTGGCTAACCTGAGGGCCCCGGAACACCTCCAGATCGTAACGCACGATCCCGAGTCGGTCGCCCAGGGGATCAAACACGCCGGCGCCATTTTTCTGGGTGACAATACTCCCGAGCCGGTGGGCGACTATATCGCCGGGCCAAGCCATGTGTTGCCCACCAGCGGCACCGCTCGTCATGCCTCGCCCCTGGGTGTGTACGACTTTCTCCGTCGCACCAGCATCATCTGTTACACCCCCGACCGGCTGAACAATGACGCGGCACGGATCATTGCCCTGGCCGAAGCGGAAGGGTTGCATGGGCATGCGGAGTCGATTCGGGTGAGACTACGGGAAACGTGAAAAGTGAAACGTGAAAAGTGGTTCTGGCTCGGTGCAACTTTTCACTTTTCACTTTTCACGGTGTAATCCCCTACCTTTCTCGTATGACGCGCCCCAGTTCGCCCTGCACCCACCTCACCACCAAGTCGGGCGGCCCGCCGATCAAAAAACTGATCGCGGTCTTCGTTCTGACTGCTCTGTTCATGGTTGTGGAGGCGGTCGGGGGATGGATCTCGGGCTCACTGGCGCTGCTGGCCGATGCCGGCCACATGCTTACCGACGTCGGGGCGCTGGGTCTGACGCTGCTCACCGCCTGGATCGCCCGCCGGCCCGCTGACGAGAGCAACACCTACGGCTATCTCCGCTGGGAAATCCTCGCTGCCCTGATCAATGGCGCGGTGCTCTTCGGTCTGGCCGGCTGGGTAGTGATCGAAGCGATCGGCCGGATTACCCATCCCGAACCGATTCAGGGTCCCATCTTCTTCGGTATTGCCACCGCGGGTCTGCTGGTGAACGGGATCGCCCTCAGTCTGCTCCACGGCAGTCACCAGGATCATCTCAACACCCGCGGCGCCTACCTTCACATCCTGGGCGATCTGCTCGGCTCGGTCGGCGCAGTGATCGCGGCGGTAATCGTCATTACCACCGGCTGGACCATTGCCGACCCGATTGTTTCAGTCTTCGTGTCGTTGTTGATCCTGGCCGGTGCCTGGCGGCTGGTTCGGGAGAGTGTCGATATCCTGCTGGAAGCGGTACCCAGTCACGTTTCCCTGCCCGAAGTCGAACGCCGGATGCTGGCGGTGGCGGGCGTCAAAGCGGTGCACGACCTTCACGTCTGGACCGTGGCAAACGGGATCGTAGCCATGAGCGGCCACGCCGTGGTCCCCGATCTTTCCCTCCATCCCGATGTGCTCGGCGGCATCAAGGACAGCCTGGCGGAACTGGGTATCCGGCACGTCACCATTCAGTTGGAAAGTGGATCACCGTGTGACGAGGAGCCGGTGGCCGCCGGTCAGGATCATCACCACCACGATCATTCCCACGCCGGTCACAGACACTAATTGGGGAACAGAATTCGGAGGATTAACGAGGATTTTCAGGATTGAATCCGGGTAATCCTGTCAATCCTGTTCCCCTGTTGTGCTGTAGTCGCAAAAGCCCTCTCCTGCAGTAGTTGGCCGTCTGGGGCACCCGCCCTTGCCCCGCCCTCCCGCCCCGTCTATATATGCCGCGCGAGAACCCGGGTTTCTGTCGAGTGGCAGACCGGCCGTTGCCCCAAAGGATGTTGGGGTCGTCAGTTGTAGTGAAGGACCGGATGCCGACAGATCGTCAGATTCGTAACATCGCCATCATCGCCCACGTCGACCACGGCAAGACCACGCTGGTGGA
>CAZOES010000115.1:0-1945 GCA_964578865.1 uncultured Gemmatimonadaceae bacterium
TGACGTTGTCGACATTGAGCAGCTTGGGTGCTAACACGCCGCCGATGAGCGCGGTGGTGATCACCACGTCCGACTGGGCACACTGGTCGATCAGCAGCTGTTTCTGCCGGGCCTGGTCTTCGGCCGAGAGTTCCTTGGCATAGCCTCCACCTGCGGCAGCACTGTCCTTGAGCTCGATGCCGACGTACTTGGCTCCGACACTCTCGATCTGCTCTTTCACTTCGGGGCGGACGTCGGTCGCCATGACGTTGGCGCCGAGTCGCCGCGCCGTGGCAATGGCCTGCAGACCGGCCACCCCGGCGCCGATCACGAAGACCTTAGCCGGGAAGACCATGCCGGCCGCGGTGGTAAGCATCGGGAAGTAGCGATTCAACTCGGCAGCGGCGAGCAGCACACCCTTGTAGCCGGTTATGTTGGCCATCGAGGACAAGGTGTCCATCGACTGGGCCCGGGTGGTGCGGGGAATCGCGTCGGTGGCGAAGGCGGTGATTTTCCGGGCCGCCAGCTCCGAGACCGCGTCCAGATTGCGGAGCGGCATCAGCGATCCGAGATAGATCGCCGTGGGCTTGAGCCCGCCGATCTCGCTCCTGGTCGGTGGACCGACCTTGAGCAGCAGATCGGCGCTGCTGATCAGCGCCGATGAGTTGGACTCGAGGGTGGCGCCTACCTCGCGGTAGGCCTGATCGCTGAAGCCGGCCGCCTCGCCGGCGCCGGCTTCCACCGCGATCTCATACCCCGCCTGGATCAGCTTTTTGACGGACTCCGGAACCAGCGCGACCCGGCGCTCGCCCGGAGCAGTTTCTCTGGGGACAGCGATGCGCATGCGATCTCCCCTGGGCGGAATGGATAGGACCGGCCAATCTAGCCGAATCCGTGGCTGGCGCGAGGGCCTTCCTTCCCTCCTTGTCCCTTTGGCAGAATCGAAAGAGGTAAACGGTAAACGGTGAACGGTACAACCGGCCGTGGCTGTTACCGTTCACCGTTCACCGTTCACCCACACAACGATGTTCTGGAACCCGGTTCCAAGGGTGGCCGTTCACCTCTTTCAGTACTGCCCTCCGGAGACCGAGACCGTCTCGCCTGTAAGCCAGCCGGAACGTTCCGAGGCGAGAAACACCGCGACCGGTGCGATGTCGCCCGGCAGACCAGGCCGGCCCAGCGGAGTAGCCGCCACCATCTGCTTCTCGAAGTCGCTGCCGACCACGCCGGCCGAATGAGTTCCCTCGGTCACCACGTATCCGGGATTGATCGAGTTCACCCGGATGTTACGAGGACCCAGTTCCTTGGCGAGTACTCGAGTAACGGCATCGACCGCGCCCTTGGTGGCGGTGTAGACCACTGTGGTGGGAGGGGTGATGGTACTGGCGACCGAACCGATGTTGATCACGGTACCACCCCGATTGCCGAAATGGCGGGTGGCCTCCTGAGTGGCCAGAATCAGACCCAGCACGTTGAGATTGAATTGCTGGTGGAATTCCGTCTCGGTGACCGACTCCAGCGGATTGAACTGGTAAATCCCGGCGTTGTTGACCAGGATGTCCAGCTGACCGTAGGTCTTGATGGTCTGGTCGAACAGCTTCTTGATGTCTTCCGACCGGGAGACATCGCCCTGCACCGCGATCGCCTTCCCGCCTGCCGCGGCGATGTCCTGGACCACCTTGTCCGCGCCAGCCCTGCTGCTGGAATAGTTCACCACCACCGAGGCCCCGGCCCCGGCCAGCGCCCGGGCGATCTCCGCCCCGATTCCCTTGGAGGCACCGGTAACCACCGCCACCTTCCCGCTCAGTTCACCCATGACCCGACTCCTATTGACCATGTCAATTCGATAGTTTGATATACGTCGAACGATTAGATAGCTATCGAACTAACACCGATTCGTCAATAGGGGTTCCCGTTCTTAGGTCAGGGGCGGAGGCTGCGGAGGACACGGTTTGGACAGGAGGCA